>CANQEW010000011.1 GCA_947596085.1 uncultured Clostridia bacterium
TCCTTATTCCCACTTTATTCTACCATAAAATAAAAGCAGACTTCATGGTGTTTCTCCATGTGTCTACCTTTAGCTTAAGCCTCGACGAGATCAAAGAGGTTGTGCGCAAGAATCACGATAAGACGGTAGAGTTTATAGATGTTGCCGCTGCGGAACAGTACCGTGAGTCACTGAAAATGTGAGCGCGGGGAAATCGTGTTCGCGTTTTGAACGTTTCTAGGATCATATGTAATAGCGTCGAGCGAACCCGCTCGACGCTATAGTTTTGGTGATCCATCCGGGACTCGAACCCGGGGCCCTCTGATTAAAAGTCAGATGCTCTACCGACTGAGCTAATGGATCACGTTGGCTGGGGCGGCTGGGGTCGAACCAGCGAATGCCAGAGTCAAAGTCTGGTGCCTTACCGCTTGGCTACGCCCCATTAAAGCAAAAAAGCCGCGGTGGCTTTTATTCACGAGGTTGATCAATTGTTGTAAGGCCCGCGTTCGCGGCGCATCGCGCCGCGAACGGAGCGTGGGGTGGGTGAAGAGACTCGAACTCTCGACCTCCAGGGCCACAACCTGGCACTCTAACCAACTGAGCTACACCCACCATAAGGCGCGCCAGAAGGGATTCGAACCCCTGACCCACGGCTTAGAAGGCCGTTGCTCTATCCGGCTGAGCTACTGGCGCAAACATAGACGTGCGAAAGGAAAACCCTACCGACAGGACAAAATTATAGCACGACAGGCGGCTTTTGTCTATACTTTTTTTCAAATAAACGCATTTATTTAACTTTGAGAATGTGCTATACTGGGCTTATGAAGAGGATTGTTTGGTTTGCCGCCTGCCTCGCGCTGCTCCTCGGGAGCGCGCGCGCGGCGGTGGCGGTTCGGATGGACGGCGCGGCGGCGCTGCTGACCGTGGACGGAGGCGAGATCGTCGCCGAGGGCGTGTACGCGGACATCGTGTCGCTTGGCGGGGAATGGTTCGCCGCTTCGCCCGACGGGGAGCGCTGGTCGCTCCTGGACGCGAACGGAACTTCGCTGACTTCGGCGCGATACGACGAATTCTGCCTGCGCGGCGATGCGCTCTTGGCGCACCGAGACGGTGGCTGGGGGCGAATGAGCCGCACGGGCGCGGAGCTCGGCGCGTTTGATTACGAGGAAATTCTGATCGACGGTGCGGGCGGCTGCTGGGCGTTGCGGGAGGAGGATGAGCTGCTGGCCGTACTGCTGCTGGACGAAGATGGGCGCGCGCGGGACAGCGGCCTGCGCGCGCGGCAAGCGGGTGAGCCGTCGGAGGGCCTGCTGCCGCTGCGGTTCGAGGACGGACACTGGGGCTACTGCGACGCATCGGGCGAATTGACGATTCCGGCGCGCTTCGATTGGGCCGGGAGCTTCGTCTCCGGCTGTGCCGCCGCGGTCGCCGGCGAATGCTATGGCGCGATCGACATAAGCGGCGCGTGGATCGTGGAGCCGGCATACAATTTTCTGGAGATTTCACCGAAGGGTTTCCTGCTTGCGGCGGACGCGGATGGAGTGCGGATGTTTGCGGCGGATGGAAGCATTATCGCCGAATATCCGGACGAGGGCGCGTGGGCCGCGCTGGTGGGCGAGGGCTGCGTCGTGGGCGACAGCGAAGCGCTGCGGGTGCTCGACTCGGAGGGAAAGCCGCTGGAGACGCTCGCGCCGGACGCCTCGGTGTCCGAGGGAGTGGGCGGCCAGTTCGTGATCTCCGAGGGCATGTGGGGCGAGGCGTGCGTGCGCCTGTCGGGCACGGACGCGGCCTATCAAAACCTATATCCGCTGGGAATGGCGAACGGCGCGTCCATTTACGCCTGCATGGAGGCCAACGCGGCGCGCTATCAAAACGATTTGCTCAACGAGGTGCAGGTATCCGTGGACATGGATTCCGCGCGCTACGGCCTGGTAAACGGCGCGGGCGAACCGCTCCTGCCCTGCGATTATCTGTCGATTCAATATCTCGCGGACGACCGCTTTCTGGCGCGGACCGAGAGTCAGTGGCGAATGATCGACTCCCGCGGCAAGGTCTACTGGCGCGGCGGGTTCACGCAAACTGCAGCGCCCAGTTCCTGAGCACGCTGCGGATGGCCGCGCTGAAGCTCCACGCCTCCACCGCGCCCGCCGCCACGAGATCGCAGCGGTCGATGACTTCTCCATCGCTCATCAGCCGCGCGGAGCCGACCACCTGACCGGCGCGCACCGGCGCGGTGAGCGGGGAGATGTCCACCGCTACCTCGGCGGACTTGCCGATCTCCACCGCGCCGGAGAGCGACTCCGCGGCCACGGCGCGCACGCTGGCCTGGTCGCCGCCCAGCACACTCACCTGCGCGGCCTCCTGCCCCTCCTCCAGCGCGCGCTCCATGCGGTAGTGTTCGAAGCCGTAGTCCAATATGGAGGTCGCCGTATCAAACCAGGTGTAGCAATTGAGCACCGCACCGATCAGTTCCAAGCCGTCGCGCTCCGCCGAGAACACCAGGCAGCGCCCGGCCTTCGACGTGAATCCCGTCTTGCCGCCCGTCGCGCCCTCGTAGGTGGACAGCAGGCGGTTTTTGTTTTCCAGCACGCGGCTGTACTCGTTGCCCACCCAGGGGATGATCTTCTTCTGGGTGCCGGTGATGGTGCGGAAGTCCTCGTTTTTGAGCGCCTCGCGCATGATGCGCGCCAGCCCCAGCGCCGAGGCGCGGTGGCCGTCCGCGTCGAGGCCGTGCGGGTTGACGAAGTGCGCGTCGGCGTTGAGCTCCGCCGCCCGGGCGTTGGCGAGCTCCGCGAAGGCGGGCACGCTGCCCGCCACGTGCTCGGCGATTGCCACCGCCGCGTCGTTGCCGCTGCGCAGCATCAGGCCGTAGAGCATCTGCTCCATCGTGAGCGTCTCGCCCTCGGAGAGGTAGATGGACGTGCCCGTCACGCCGTGGGCGTTCGGCCCGGCGGTCACCTTCTCGTCGAGCGCGCAGTTTTCCAGCGCCAGCAGCGCGGTCATGATCTTCGTGCAGGAGGCCTCCGGCAGCATCTCGTCGGCGTTCTGCGCGAAGAGCACGCGGCCGCTGTCGCCGTCGATGAGCACGGCTCCCTTCGCCGCCACCGTGAGCGCCTCCGAGCCCCGCGCCCCCGGACAGAGAACAATCAGAACCGACAGAACCAGCAAAACGAATCTGCGCATAGAAAAAACCTCCGACCTTCCGTCGGAGGATTTTATGCGCCCGGGCGGGAGATTATGGTTCGTTCTCGAAATCCTCCGCGTTCAGCAGGCATTCGCAGCCCGCGTGGTAGGCCGAGGCGAACACCGCGCGGTCCATCGCCGGGGAGAGCGCGCTGCGCAGCGAGAGCATTTCACGTATGGCCTGGCTCTGACGTTCGCAGAATAGATCGTAGAGCGCGCGAATCTCCTCCTCGCTTTCGACGCGGAGCATCTCGCGGATGTCCTCCATCATGCACACCTGCTTGAGCGCCACGATCATGATCAGCAGCGCGATCTGCACCCGGCTGTACTTCTTGCCGGTCGGACGCGGGATGAGCTTGTTTTTCACGTAGTTATTGATCATCGGCGCAGAGAGGTAGCGCTTGGTGGAGTCGCCGTAGAGCGGCTCGTAAGCGCGGGTGATGAAGGTGATCACCTGATCCATGTACAGGCCGAGGTCGGGGATGTGCTCCCAGGGCACGGGCTGGTATCGCCCGATTTCACCGTATACGCGCTCCGATCCGTTGTCCATGCCGACCCCTCCCGCGGAAATTATAGCATATTTCGCGCGTTTTGCCAACAGGGGCCTTGACAATGAGAGGAAAATGATGTAATCTAGTTTTGAAAACTAGATTCTATGGAGGCAAGAATATGAAATTTGCCGGGCTGAGCGTGTGGGGGGATTCCATCGCGAAGGGCGTGGTCTTTGACGAGGCGCGCGGCCGCTACGCGGTCTGCCGGGACAACTGCCTGCAGCGGCTGAGCCGGGAGGCGGGAATCTCCGTGGAAAACTATTCGGTGATGGGCCAGACCAGCGACGCGGGCCTGGAGCGGATGCGCGCGGGCGGGCTCAAGCCGGATCGGGTGGCCGTGATCGAATACGGCGGAAACGACTGCGACCTGGACTGGCGTGCGGTGTCCGAACATCCGGAAGAATTGCAGTACGGAAAGGTGCCGGTGGAGCGCTTCACCGAAAACCTGGCGGAAATGGTGCGCCGGGCGCGGGAGGCGGGAATGTTTCCGGTGCTGGTCACGCCGCCGCCGCTGATTGCCCAGCGCTACTACGATTGGATCTGCCGCGGCCTGAACGCGCAGAATATACTGCGCTATCTGGGCGACGTGGATCACATCTACCGCTGGCAGGACAACTATGCCGAGCACGTGCGCGCGCTGGCGGAAAGGCTGAATGTGAAGCTGGTGGACATCCGCGAGCGGATGCTCGCGGCCGGACGGCTGCCGGAGCTGATGTGCGTGGACGGCATCCACCCCAACGCCGCGGGGCACGAGCTCATCTATCAAACCGTCGCGCCGATGCTGGGCTAGGCGCGCAGCAGGGAGAGAACCTCGCCGATGTCGCCGTTCAGGCAGATGGAGCGATCCGCGATCCGGTCCGGACAGGCGGCCTCGCCAAAGTTGACGCAGGCGTAGACGGCGTTCGGATTCCGGTCGGTCATCCGCCAGAAGGGATACTTGATAATGCCGGGGGTGTTGTAGCCCACGCCCAGCTCCAGAAACAGCGTCCGCGCGCCCGCGTGGGAGCGCAGGAAGCGGCCGTAGCGCTCCGCCGCGCGGCGCCAGCCCTCGTCCTCGACGAACTTGTCGTCCGCGCGCAGGTTCATGACCATGGGTTTGCCGCAGTGCGGGCATACGGGCAGCAGCTCGCCCGGCACGCGCATGTCCCGCTGGCGCTCCCACATCGCGCGCACGGCGGTCTCGTTGTCGAAGGTTTCCTGCCGGCAGGGTTCACCGCACTGAAACAGGCCGTAATCGCCCTGCGTGTAGAACAGCCGCTCCTTTTCAAAGCCCGCCTTCTGAAAGCAGTGGTCCACGTTCGTGGTGATCACGAAGTAGTCCTTGTCCCGCGCGAGCGCCAGCAGATCGCCGTAGACGGGCTTGGGCGCGTCCATGTAGCGATTGATCATGATGTAGCGGCTCCAATAGGCCCAGAATTCCTCCCGCGTGTCAAAGGGATAGAAGCCGCCGGAATACATGTCCCGAAAGCCGTACTTCGCGGCAAAATCGGAAAAATACTTTTGAAAGCGCTCGCCCTCGTAGAGAAAGCCCGCCGAGGTGGAGAGCCCCGCGCCCGCGCCGATCACCAGCGCGTCCGCGGCGGAGAGCGCCCCCTTCAAACGCTCAATTTGATCCGAGAAGCTCCCGGTAGATTTCGAAATCGACGTCCTTGTAGACATTGAATATGACCTCCAATTGGCCGTCCCTGCGCGCGGGGTGCGCCCGTACGGTCTCGACGGCGATCTCCGCTGCGCGGCGGTTGGGGAAGTGGAACTCTCCCGTGGAAATGCAGCAGAAGGCGACGCTGCGAAGGCCGCTCTCCCGCGCGAGGTCCAGGCAGGAGCGGTAGCAGGACGCGAGCTGCGCCTCGTGCCGCGCCGTGAGCGCGCCGGAGACGATGGGTCCCACCGTGTGCAGCACGTATTTGCAGGGCAGGTTGTACGCGGGGGTGAGCTTCGCGCGTCCAATCGGTTCCTCATGCCCCTGCACGCGCATTTGCTCCGCGCACGCGAGGCGCAGCTGCACACCCGCGTAGCTATGGATGCAGTTGTCGATGCAGCCGTGACAGGGCACGTAGCAGCCAGTCATGCCGCTGTTGGCGGCGTTGACGATGGCATCGCAGCGCAGGCGGGTGATGTCGCCCTGCCAGAGATAGACGCCGGGCTCGGCCGGAGCCAGATCGGCCAGATCGACGACGCCCTTCGCGGCGGCCTCCGCGCGCAGAAACGCGTCCTGCACGGCGAGAAATTCCCCGCCGATGGGCTTCGGCGCGCGCACGTTCATCAGGGAGCGCAGCAGCCGCCACTGGTCCCGCACGCCGTCCGGGATGCGCATTCCCCGGTACTCCGGTTCCTCGGCCAGCAGTTCGCGAATTAGAAAGCGCCTTCGTTCGTCCTGCGTCATGTCTCATTCACCTCTTTCACGGCCCCGACGGGGCAGACCGCGCGGCAGTTGGCGCAGTGCAGGCAGTGCTCCCGCTGAATTCGATAGGGTGCGCCCGGCTCGATGCAGCGCTGCGGGCAGTGTTCCAGGCAGCTTCCGCAGCCGACGCAGGCGTCGGTGATCCGGTAGCCCTTCGGGTGGAGTTTCCCATTTCCCATGACATAGCTCTCCCGGAAGATGGGATGAACGCCCAGGCAGAAGTACTCGATCTCCGCGTCCGCGATGCGAAACACGATGCCCGCCAAATCGCGCGTGTCGCCGGGATAGACGTTCGCCAGGTAGGGCTGTTCCGCGAAGATCGCGTCAATCCACTTGCGTTGCTCCTCCTCCGCGACGGCCTCCGCGCGGCCGGATAAGCGGATCATCTCCTTGTACTTCGTGTAGCCGAGCGCCTGAACGTGCCCGTCTTCCAGCAGCTGCTTGCAGAAGGCCTTTCCCCTGGCGGTGAAGAAGTACATTGCGTCCGGCTCATAGTGGATGGCGCTGATGTTGCGAACCTGCGGCAGCCCCTGCGCGTCCACCGTGGCGAACGCGAGCACGCCCACGTATTGCAGCTTTTTCAGACAGGTTTGAGCATCCATGCGCCTCACCTCACTCGATGATTTTGGTTCGCCCCTCGCGCCGGGGCTTGGGCGGGGGATACGGCCCGTCGCAGTAGCCGAGCGCTACGAAGCAGCGCGCGATGTAGTTCTCCGGCACGCTCCACGCCGCCATCAGCGCCGCGCCCTCCGCGCTGTCGAAGGTCTCCTCCGCCCGCGAAACGATGCAGGAGGAGACGCCCAGATCGAACGCCTCCATCAGCATCGCCTGCGCGCAGCAGAACGCGTCCGGGATGCCGTAGAGAAAGTCCCGCTGGGCGAATACCACGCACAGCGCGGGCGCGCCGTAGAAACCGCTGGCGATGGACGGATCGTCGATCACGCTGGGCTGTTCGCAGGATACGTGGGAGCCCAGCAGCCGGCCGCGGTCGAAGCGCGCCAGATTCATCCGGCCGAGCCGCTCCACCAGCGCCGCGTCGCGGACGCCCACGATCATGCTGCGCTGACCGCCGCCCGCGTTGGCGGCCCAGCTTCCAGCCTCGAGGATCTTCTCCAGCGCCTCGCGGGGAACCGGTTCGCGCCGGTATTTGCGGATGGACCGCCGCGCCCGAAGTGCCTCCAGCAACTCCATTATACCACATCCTTCCAACATTGTGGGTCCGCACCGTAAAAATCTCCGTGCGCGCCGCTGGCGACAGCGGGGCAGCCCCGGCACCAGGCCAGCAGCTCGCAGTTCGCGCACTTCTTGAATTTAGGATAGTCGCGATATGCTTCCATTTCATTTATCCAAACGTCGGCGATGCGGTCCGTCAGCGCGTTCGCCACGCGGCTGTTCTGCACGCGGCGGCAGGCGTAGAGATCGCCGTTGGGCAGGATCGTCAGGTGGCAGTTGCCGCAGTTGCAGCCGCCGTAGATCACGCCCTCCTTCGCACTCTCGGGAATCCGGAACGCGCCGGTTTCGTACTCGTACAGCGTCCACAGATGATCCTTTTTATTGAAATACGTTTTGCAGCCGGCCGCCTCGCAGGCCCGAAACTTGCGGTCGCAGGTTTCCAAAAGCGCTCGGTAGCGCAGCGGGGCGATGCCCACGTCCCGCTCCGCGCTGGTGGGACAGTAGCGGGCGAAGGCGAACACGTCCGCGCCGTGCTCGACCACCGCGTCGATGATGTCCGGCACCTCGTCGATGTTCGCGCCGGAGACGGTCGTCATGACGACGCTCTTGATGCCCGCGCGATGGAGGACGGGAATCTTCTCCAGCGTGCAGTCGAAGGAGCCGGGCTTGCGCAGCCAGTCGTGCGTGGCGCGCATGCCGTCCAGCGAGAGCTGATACTTCTCGCAGCCCAGCGCGCGCAGGCGGGCGCACGCCCGGTCGTCCAGGTGGAAGGGATTGCCGAGGATGGTGAACGGAATCCCGCGCGCGTTCAGCCGCTCCAGCAGCCGCCAGAAGTCCGGATGCAGGATCGGATCGCCGCCGGTGATGTAGAAGTAGGGCAGGCGGCCGTTCGCCGCGCAGAAGTCGAGGCAGTTGCGAAGGACGATGCGCATCTCCTCCCAATCCATGCGTTCCGGGGCCCTGCGGCTGTCCTCGGAATAGATGTAGCAGTGCTTGCAGCGCTGGTCGCATTCGTCCGTGATGTGCCACTGAAAGGAAAAGTATCGCTTCATGCTGTTGTCTCCCCGCATACAAGAGTTTTCCCGGCGAAGCCGCCTCCGCCGGGATGAATGGGATGTCCGCGCTCACTTGTCGGACGCGCCGCAGGCGGAGCCGCACGCAGTGGGCTTCTTCTCAGGTTCGCCGGACGCGCCGCAGGCGGAGCCGCACGCGGCGGGCTTCTTCTCGGGTTCACCGGAAGTTCCGCAGGACGCGCCGCACGCGGAAGCGGCCCTTTCGCCGTTCCACTCGGCCAGATTGGAAAGCGCCATCGTCATATCCTCCCTTCGCGCATACTCCAAAGCGCTCCAACGCTCTGTAACTACCATTATAGCGGCGCGCCCTCCCCGCGCAAGTACGCACTTTTTGGTAACTGCTTGACGTTCAAGCGGGGCGCGGATATAATGGGCTCGAACGGAGGTGCGATATGCTCACGAGAGAGGAATTGCCGGACTGCCCGGTGGCGACGGCAGTGTGGCTGATCGGAAACAAGTGGAAGCTGCTGATCCTGCGCGACCTGATGGACCGCCCGTGGCGCTTCAACGAGCTGCTGCGCGACCTGCCGGGCCTGAGCCAGAAGGTGCTCACGGACAACCTGCGCCAGCTGGAGAGCGACGGCCTCATCATCCGCGACGTCTATCCCGAGGTGCCGCCCCACGTGGAGTACCGCCTCAGCGAGCTCGGCCGCACGCTGAAGCCGGTCCTCGACGCGCTGCGCGCCTGGGGCGCGATGTACCAGCAGCAGGCGCGCAGTGACTGATTTGGAAATCAAGGCGGGGAAATGGATTCCCCGCCTTGAATTTTTGTCCGCACCATGCTATACTGTCCACAAACCGAATTTGAGGACTGATTTCATTTGAACTACTTTGAAAACATTCGCCGACTGGTGGTGAAGGTGGGCACTTCGACGCTCACCCACGACACCGGCCGCCTGAACCTGCGCCGCATGGATCACCTGGCGCGCGTGCTGGCCGACCTGCGCAACCGGGGCGTGGAGATCATACTCGTGTCCTCCGGCGCCATCGGCGTGGGCGTGAGCAAATTGAAGCTCGCGTCGAAGCCAGGCGACATCGGCGGGCGGCAGGCCTGCGCCGCCGTGGGTCAGTGCGAGCTGATGTACATCTACGACAAGCTCTTCGGCGAGTACGGCCACGTGACCGCGCAGATCCTGCTCACCCGCGACTGCGTGGACGACGCGCTGCGCTTGCAGAACATTCGCAACGCCTTCGAGCGGCTGATCGACATGGGCGCGCTGCCCATCGTCAACGAGAACGACACCGTCGCCACCGAGGAGATCGAGTTTGGCGACAACGACACGCTCTCGGCCGTGGTTGCCCGCGCGGCGCGGGCGGACGCGCTGGTGATGCTGACCGACATCGACGGCCTGCACGCCGAGAACCCCGCGAAGAATCCGAACGCGCCGCTGATTCACGTGGTGGAGGAAATCACCGAGGATACGCGGCGCATCGCCGGCGGCGTGGGTTCCAGCCGGGGCACCGGCGGCATGTACACGAAGATCATCGCCGCCGAGCACGCCACAGCGGCGGGCATCACCGCCGCCATCATCGACGGTTCCGCGCCCGAGCTGCTCTATTCGCTGCTCGCGGGCGAGGAGGTGGGGACGGTCTTCCCCGCGAAGGAGAGAAGAAAATGACGGATTTGAACGCGATCGGCGCGCGGGCGAAGGCCGCCGCCGGGGAGCTGGCGGCGCTGCGCGCGCCGGAGAAGAACGCGGCGCTGGAGGCCATGGCGGATGAGACGCTCGCCTGCCGGGAGGAGATTCTCAGCGCGAACGCCAACGACGTGGACGCGGCGCGCGCCAAGGGCATGGCCGAGCAGATGCTCGACCGTCTGACGCTCACGCCCGCGCGGCTGGAGGCCATGGCGAAGGGAATGCGCGACGTGGCGAAGCTGCCTGACCCGGTGGGGAAGCTCCTCTCGGGCGGCACGCTGGACAACGGCCTGCGCATCGAGCGCGTGAGCGTGCCCTTCGGCGTGATCGGCATCATCTACGAGGCCCGGCCCAACGTGACCGGCGACGCGGCCGCGCTGTGCTTCAAGGCGGGCAGCGCCTGCGTGCTGCGCGGCGGCAGCGAGGCCGTTCACACCAACGCCGCCATCGTTCGCGCCATGCGCCGGGGACTGGGCCGCGCGGGCCGCAATCCGGACGCGGTGCAGCTGATTGAGGATACGAGCCGGGAGACCGCGCAGGCGCTGATGCGGCTGAATGCGTATCTCGACCTGCTGATTCCCCGGGGCGGCGCGGGGCTGATCCGCGCGGTGGTGGAGAGCGCCACGGTGCCGGTGATCGAGACCGGTGTGGGCAACTGCCACGTGTACGTGGAGAAGAGCGCGGACGTTGCCATGGCGGCGGAGATCGTCTACAACGCCAAGACCTCGCGCCCGTCGGTGTGCAACGCCATGGAGACGCTGCTGGTGGACGCGGAGATCGCGGAGGCGGCGCTGCCCGTCATCGCGGCGCGGCTGCGCGAGAAGCGCGTGGAGCTGCGCGGCTGCGAGCGCACGCGGCGCATCCTGCCCGAGGCCGTGCCCGCTTCCGAGGAGGACTACGCGAAGGAATTTCTGGACTACATTCTGGCGGTGAAGGTGGTGGACGGCATCGACGAGGCGCTCGCGCACATCGCGAAGTATTCCACCCACCACAGCGAGGCCATCGTTACCCGTGATTACGCCGCGGCGGAGAAGTTCGCGCGCCGCGTGGACTCGGCGGCCGTGTACGTCAACGCCTCGACGCGCTTCACCGACGGCGGCGAGTTCGGTCTGGGCGCGGAGATCGGCATCTCCACCCAGAAGCTGCACGCGCGCGGGCCGATGGGTCTGGAACAGATCGTGACGAGCAAGTACATCATCCGCGGAGAGGGACAGGTGCGCGTTTAAGCGCGGTCCGATCCGGGTATGAATAGAGTGGAGAAAGCGATAAGGAGGAAGCGAATATGTCCGCGACGGCTGTAAACAGCGAGAATTTTGAAAAGGTCGTTTTGCAGAGCGAAAAGCCCGTGCTGGTGGATTTTTGGGCGGAATGGTGCGGCCCGTGCAAGATGCTGTCCCCCATCATTGAAGAACTGGCGGCGGCGCATCCGGAGATCGCCGTGGCGAAGGTGAACGTGGACGAATGCCCGGAGCTGGCGATGGGCTACAAGATCAACGCCATCCCGGCGCTGATGCTGTTCAAGGGCGGCCGGGTGGCTGCGCAGACCGTGGGCTATCAGCCCAGGGAGGCGCTGGAGGCGCTGTTGAAGTAAGGCCATGGAGTTTACGAATATTGATGAAGCGGCAGCGGCCCTGCGCGGCGCGACGGCATCGGTGCTGCTGGACGTGCGCACGCCGGAGGAATACGCGGCTGGACACATCCCCGGCAGCGTGAACCATCCGCTGGAGCGGATTCAGCTCTATGATGGCGATCCGTCAATGCCGGTCTACGCATACTGCCGGAGCGGCGCGCGCAGCGGCCGGGCGGTCGCCATGCTGCAAGAGATGGGCTACGAGGCCATGAACATCGGCGGCATCATTGACTATCACGGCGAAATGGAGAAGTAAGGCGAGGGGGCGGCCCGCATTGCGGGCCGCCCCCTCGCTTTGCTGCACTGAAGCGGGCGCTCAATCCCTGGAGAGGATCGTCTTTTCCGTCTCTACGTCAAAAAAGTGCAGGCGGTTCACGTCTAGACCGACGGTCACGCTGTCACCGGCGCGGGCCGTGATGCGCGGGCCGACGCGAGCCACGAAGGCGTCCTCCCAGCCGGGGGCATTGAGGTAGAGGTAGGTTTCCGAGCCCATCAGCTCCACCAACTCCACCGTGGTCTCCAGGCAGGCCTCCGGGTAGGCGGAAATGAACGCGGCCTCGTCGTGGATGTTCTCCGGGCGAATGCCCATGTAGACCTCCTTGCCGATGTAGTCGCCCGTCATGCGCTGAATCTTGCCCGAGGGCACGCGGATGGCGTTGTCGCCAAACAGGGCAAATATGGCGCTGCCACGCTTCTCAAGGCGCGCGCGGAACACGTTCATCTGGGGCATGCCGATGAAGCTGCCCACGAACAGGTTCGCCGGGTAATCGTAGAGGTTCTGCGGCGTGTCCTGCTGCTGAATCACGCCGTCCCTCATCACCACGATGCGCGTGCCCATGGTCATGGCTTCGGTCTGATCGTGCGTGACGTAGATGAAGGTGGTCTGCAGGCGCTGATGCAGCTTGGTGATCTCCGCGCGGGTCTGCACACGCAGCTTGGCGTCCAGATTGGAGAGCGGCTCGTCCATCAGAAACACCTTCGGCTCGCGCACGATGGCGCGGCCCAGAGCCACGCGCTGGCGCTGGCCGCCGGAGAGCGCCGCTGGCTTGCGGTTCAGCAGCGGTTCGATGTCCAGAATTTTCGCGGCCTCGCGCACGCGCCGGTCGATCTCCTCCTTGGGCAGCTTTTTGAGCTTGAGCCCGAAGGCCATGTTGTTGTAGACGGTCATGTGCGGATAGAGCGCGTAGCTCTGGAAGACCATCGCGATGTCGCGGTCCTTCGGCGGCACGTTGTTGACCAGTTTGTCGTCAATGTATAGCTCGCCCTTGGAGATGTCCTCGAGTCCGGCCACCATCCGAAGGGTGGTGGATTTGCCGCAGCCCGACGGGCCGACCAGCACGATAAACTCCTTGTCCTCGATCTCCAGATTGAAATCATGAACGGCGGTCACATCGCCGGGATAGATTTTGTAGATGTTGCGCAAAGAAAGACTTGCCATGTTCCACTTCCTCCACAAAAAATGCGCTGTACTTAATATTATATCAAATATTATGACGTTTGAAAATGGATAAACTAGACGAAAATCAGGTTAATTTTTTATACCAATGTGGTAGACTTTCCAAAATTGGACAAAATTGCGGCTTCCTGTTTTTTTTATGAATTCGCGCGAAATCTATTTGGTTTTTGCGCGAATTTGTATTATAATAAAAATGAAGGAGATTCGCAACGTTCGAGCGGAGGTGATGGATTTGCTGCAGATGCAGGCGTTTTTCAGCCAGATCGGGAATCTGTTCACCAATCTGTTTGCGCATCCGGACTGGCGCAACATTGTGGACATCGTTGTGCTGACCGTGCTGATCTATAACATCCTCAAGCTCGTGAGCTATACGCGCGCGAATTCGCTGTTTAAGGGCATCGTATTCGTGGCCGTGCTGGCGCTGGTTTCGGACGCGCTGGAGATCAACGCCCTGAACTGGGTGCTGCAACAGATATTGAGCGTGGGCGTGCTGGCGCTGTGCATCGTGTTCCAGCCGGAGCTTCGGCGCGTGCTGGAGCAGCTGGGCCGCTCGAAGTTCGCGCGGCGGCTGTTCGGCTCCCCGAAGCGCCAGCGCAACGTGCAGATGGAACTTCACGTCACCGAAATCGTCAAAGCGTTGAACGATATGTCCCGCAAGCGCATCGGCGCGCTGATCGTGCTGGAGCGCTCCACGAAGCTGGGGGATGTGCTCGAATCCGGCACGCTGGTGGACGCGGAGATCTCCTCCCAACTGATCGAAAACATCTTTGAGCCCAACACGCCGCTGCACGACGGCGCGGTGATCATCCGCGACGAGCGCATACTGGCCGCCGCCTGCATCCTGCCATTGAGCGACGATCTGTCCATCTCCCGGGAGCTGGGCACGCGCCACCGCGCGGCCATCGGCATCACCGAGACCACCGACGCCGTATCGCTGATGGTCTCCGAGGAGACGGGCGTGATCTCCATGGCGCGGGAGGGCAGGCTGACGCGCTATCTGGATTCGAAATCCCTCAACATCCTGTTGACGGAGCTGTTCACCCCGGACCGGACGCTGTCCTCTTGGATCGCGCAGCCCGGCGGAAAGGAGCGCGCCAATGAAGATTGAGATTCTGCTGCGCCGCGCGGGGGAATGGTGCAAGGGCGCCGCGCGCGGACTGTGGGAGGCGCTGTCCAGGCGATTCTGGATGAAGCTGTTGTCCCTGCTGCTGGCGATCCTCCTGTGGAACTACGTCATCAGCTCCAATACGTCCATCACGCGCACCAAGACGCTAACGGGCCTGAGCGGTTACGTCACGGGCCAGAGCACGCTGAACACCTACCGCCTGGCGCTGGTCAGCGACCCGGCCGAGCTGCTCACGGGCGTGACCGTGCAGCTGGACGTGGCCCAGTCCCAGTACAGCCAGGCCTCCGCGGATACCGTGCAGGTGATGCTGGACCTTTCCAGCGTGCGCACGGCGGGCACCCAGCAGGTGCCGCTGCGCGCGACCAGCAGCTACGGCCGCGTGACGGGCATCCTGCCCGAGAGCATCCCGCTGGAGTTTGAGGCGCTGGACTCTCGTCTGATTCCGGTAAACGTGGAAATCAGCGGGGAACAGAGCGCGCAGAGGTGGTACAGCGTCAGCCGCACGAACCCAACGTCGATCACCGTGTCCGGCGCGGCCTCGGTGGTGCGCAGCATCGCGCAGGCGCGGGTCTACGCGGACGTGACCGGCCAAAACAGCTCCTACTGGCGCGCCGAGCCCTTCGTGCTGCTCGACAGCGAGGACAACGAGATTCCCCAGACGCAGCTCAACTGCTCGGTGACCTCCGTCACCACCACGGTGGATGTCTATCCCACCAAGGAGCTGCCAATCTCCACCGCCATCGAGAACGTGGTCACCGGCCGCGTGGCCGACGGCTACACGATCACGGACGTCAGCATCCAGCCCGAGAGCATCACCGTGGCGGCCAACCAGAGCCTGCTGGACGGCATCAGTGAGCTGCAGATCGAGCCCGTGGACGTGGAGGGGCAATCCCAGAGCGTGGTGTCCCGCGCGAGCATCGCGACGCTTTCGGACTTCCGCAACGTCTCCGCGGAGCAGGTGTACGTGACCGTCACCATCGCCGAGGAGGACGCCAGCGAGTGGATCGGGAATAACGTGCTCACCTTCGTGGGCAAGGCGGACGATCTGCGCTTGGATTGGCTGCGCAGCGACATTCAGGTGCGCGTCACCGGCCCGAAGAGCGTCGTGGCGGCGCTGCAGGAGAGCGGCGTGCCCATCACCGTGGATCTGACGGGCCTGGGCGCGGGCGAGCATTCCTGCCCGCTGATCTTCCCGGAGGAGAACTATCCAAACATCACTTTTGAGCCCGAAACGCCCGAGATCACGGTCACGCTGACCGAGGCGGACGAAGATTGAGCGAAATCGGGAAAATGGAGGAATAGAGGTTCATGACGCAGACCGGATCATCCAACGCGATCGTAAACGCCATGCTGGGCTGGCTCAAAGGGCTGGCGGGTTGGGTGTTGCGCCTGTTCAACCTCTCGGCCGGTTTTTCGCCGCTGAAGTTTCTGGCGGACAACTGGCTGAAGCTGCTGGTGCTGCTGTTGATCGTGGGCATGGCGGCGGATCTGCTGATCTGGCTGATTCGCTGGCGGCCGCACTGGGTGTGGTTCCACAAAAAGCGCGTCATCATCAACGACAAGAACTTTTTCGCCGGCGAAAACGACGTGGACGACGAGGACGATTGGGCGGCGCCCGCGCGCACGGCGCATCGGACGCGCGCGCCACGGCGCGACTGGCAGGACGACGACTATGTAGTTGCGGGGCCGGTGACCCGGCGGCGCGAGGAGCGCCGGCAGATGCGGCGCAAAGAGATCGAGGAGCGGGCGAAGGCCGCAGAGGAGGCGGAGCAGTTGGCGGACGACGTGTTTACCGACGGCATGTTCAACGTCAACGCCAAGCAGAAATTCTCGGATCGCTACGAGGACGAGGTATTCAGCGTCTGCGATCTGCCTCAGCCGGAGAAGCTGAAGGACGGAGCCAAGGCGCGGAAGCGCGGCGCCGCGAAGGGGCACGAAGCCGGCGCGCGCGGAAGCAGGACGAGCGCGTCCCGGAGCAGGCAGCGCGCCGTGCGGGAAGATGGGCGGAAATCCGCCGCGCCGCGAAAGCGCGCGCGGGCGAGTGTGAGCGGGCGCTGAGCAGATCCAGCGCCCCTTTTATATGACCAGAACGGATGGGAGGAACATCGAGATGAAGGATTTCAGCTATTGCCTGCCCACGCGGTTCGTGTTCGGACACGGCGCGGAGCGGCAGGCGGGCGCGGAGCTCGCGGCGATGGGCGCGAAGCGGGTGCTGATTCACTACGGCGGCGGCTCCGCGGCGCGCAGCGGCCTGATCGGCCGGATTGAAGCCGATCTGCGCGCGCACGGCATGGAGGTGTTCACACTGGGCGGCGCGCAGCCGAATCCCCGGGACGACAAGGTGTACGAGGGCATCGAGATGGTGCGCCGGGAGGGAATCGACTTTTTGCTGGCGGTGGGCGGAGGCTCGGCCATCGACTCCACCAAGGCCATCGCCCACGGCAGCCGCTACGAGGGCGACTTCTGGGACTTCTTCTGCGGCAAGGCCAAGCCCGAGCGAACGATGCCCTTTGGTGTGGTGCTCACGATGTCGGCGGCGGGCAGCGAATCGTCCAACAGCTGCGTGATCATGCAGGAGCGCACGAAGATCAAGCGCGGCCTCAGCACGGAGCTCAACCGGCCGAAAATCTCGTTTATGAATCCGGAGCTCGCGATGACGGTGCCCACGTATCAGATCGCCAGCGGCGCGACGGACATCCTGGCCCACGTGATGGAGCGCTACTTCACCTGCGAAGGCGAGGTCGATCTGACCGACCGCCTCTGCGAAGCCGTGATGCAGGCGGTGATTCGCGCGGCGCGCATCGCCGTGCGCGATCCGCACGACTACGACGCGCAGGCGCAGCTGATGTGGGCCGGCACCATTGCGCACAACGAGACGGTGGGCGTGGGCCGCGTGGGCGATTTCGGCGCCCATCAGCTCGAGCACGAGCTCTCCGCGCTCTACGGCGTGGCCCACGGCGCGGGTCTGGCGGTGGTGTTCCCGGCGTGGCTGCGCTTCCAGATGCGCAGGCCGGAGCACGTGATGCGCATCGCGCAGTTCGCCAACCGCGTTTACGGCTTGCCCGTGAACTTCGAACATCCCGAGGAGACCGCGCTGCGGGGCATCGAGACGCACGAGAGCTTTCTGCGCGAGATCGGCATGCCGGTGACGATGCGGGAGTTGGGCGCGCGCGCCGAGGATATCCCGGCGCTGGCGGCCAAGGCCAAGCGCAATCCCGACAATGCCACCATCGGCCGCGCCTGGCCCATTACGGTGGCCGAGGCGGAGGAGGTCTACCGCATTGCGGACCGGTGATTTCGTGGATTGATAATTTTTGAAAAGCAGAACCTGCAGACAGAGTGACGGAGCCGGTTGGGGAAACCGGCTCCGCCTTTAGGAGAATGGGGTACAGAGGGTATTCATGGTCGGCTGCTCCTGCCGACATGCTAAATTCTAGTGTTTATATATGAATCCCATATGAACAAACTGTGAACAATCCAGGGAAATTTTGGCTCAATCCATCATCGCAGCGATTTCCGATGCGTTGAGGCTCGGCTGGAGCGCACGATTGATGCCGCCCGCGATCAGCGTGGCGCAGTTTTTGACGATGGCGTCGATGTCGCGGGGTGTGACAATCAGGTTGCCCAGATCCGTGCCCAGCAGCTCGCGCTCCATGGAGGTGAGCGCCTCCTCGTGGCCGCCCTCGCCGGAGAGCAGCGCGAATGCGTCGCGCGCCAGCGTGGCAGCGTAGATCACCGTGGGCACGCCCACCGCGATCACGTCCACGCCCAGCGATTCCTTCGTCAGCGGCCGGCGGTGGTTGCCCACACCGGAGCCGGGCTGGATGCCCGTGTTCGAAATCTGCACGGTGCAGCCAATGCGGCCCGAGTCCCGCGCGGCCAGCGAGTCGATGCACAACACCGCCTTCGGGTGCAGCTTGTGGGTCAGGCTCTCCACCATCTCCACGGTTTCGATCCCGGTTACACCCAGCACGCCCGGCGCGATGGCGCATACGCTGCGCATGCCGCTCTGGGCGTACTCACTGCCCAGCATGTGGCGGGTGACCAGCGTCTTGTCGATGGCAGCGGGGCCGAGGGCGTCGGGCGTCACGCCACGATTGCCCAGCCCCACCACCAGCACCGGCGCGTCGTCCGACGGCGCGACCATTCGGGAGAGCTCCTCGCCCAGCAGGTTCGCCATGGCGAGGCGCGCGTCCGGATCGTGCTCGCGCAGCAGGCGGCATTCCAGCGTCAAGTAGCTTCCACGCGGCTTGCCCAGGTTCTTTGCCGCCTCCTCGGTGCGGATCACCACCTCGCTCAGCTGCACGTCGCCCTCCTCCCAGCGGCGCACGTCCGCGCCGGGGAAGGAAGAGTCCGCGTCCATGCGCTCCATGGCAAGATCGGTTCGCGTTGCAATCATAGAAGAAGCCTCCATTTCTGTTCAAAACTGGGATTAGTTTACCCAAGTTTTTCAACAAAATGTATCTTTGGCCTTGCTTTTGGGAGGCGCGGGTGTTATAATAAATGATGCAGTCTGCGTGGGGAGGTGAAGATTTTGCCGAATATCAAGTCTGCGATGAAGCGCGTGAAGGTGAACCAGAAGAAAAACCTGCGCAATCGAATGATCAAGTCCGCGATGAAGACTCAGATCAGAAAGTTCGATACCGCCGTAGCCGCAAACGAGGCCGACGCCAAATTGCTCAGCGTGACCCAGGGCGCGGTCGATAGGGCGGCCTCTAAGGGCGTTATTCATAAGAACGCTGCGAACCGCAAAAAGGCCCGCATGGCGAAGCGCCTTGCGAAGGCGGCGCAGTAAGCTCACCACATGCAATCATGAGGGAACGCGATCTTATTTTGCGTTCCCTTTGTGTTATACCTTGAGGAACTCGTCGATCAACGGGGAGGGGGAGCCATGGAGGACCTGTTCACCGCTGGGACGCGCGCGCTCGCGCCCCTGGCCGACCGCATGCGCCCGCGGACGCTGGAGGACTTCATTGGCCAGAACCACATCGTCGGGAAGGGAAAGCTTCTGCGCCGGGCCATCGAGGCCGACCGGCTCACCAGCTCCATCTTTTGGGGCCCGCCAGGCTGCGGCAAGACCACGCTCGCGTACATCATCGCCGAGAGCACGCAGGCGGCCTTCGTCAAGCTCAACGCCGTAACCAGCGGCGTAAACGATGTGCGCGAGGTGCTGCGCGAGGCGCAGGAGCGCCTGAGTCTCTACGGCCAGCCGACGTATCTGCTGCTCGACGAGTGCCACCGCTGGTCGAAGGCTCAATCGGATTCGATCCTGCCCGCCATCGAGCAGGGCGTGATCCGCTTCATCGGCTCCACCACGGAGAATCCGATGATCTCGATGACCCCGGCCATCGTCAGCCGCTGCCGGCTGTTTCACTTCGAGCCGCTCACCGATGAGGAGGTTACGTCGGCGGTGCTCAACGCCATCGCCGACCCGGTCAACGGCTACGGCGCGCAGGACGTGCAGATTGACGACGACGCGCTGGAGCACATCGCCCGCATCGCCAACGGCGACGTGCGCAGCGCGCTGAACGCACTGGAATTGGCGGTGCTGTCCACGCCCGTGGAGGCGGACGGCTCGGTGCGCATCACGTTGGAGGTGGCCGAGGAATCGATTCAAAGCAAGGTGCTGCAGATGGACGAATCCATGTTTTACGACATGCTCTCGGCCTTCTGCAAGTCGCTGCGCGGCTCGGACAGCGACGCGGCGTTGGCATGGTTTGCCCGCATGAGCCGGGGCGGGGTGGACCCGCGCGTGATCGTGCGGCGCGTCATCGTCCACGCCAGCGAGGACGTGGGTCTGGCCAACCCCATGGCGATGCTCCAGGCCGTGGCGGCGATGCAGGCGCTGGAGGCCATCGGCATGCCCGAGGCGCGGCTCCCCATCGCCCAGGCGATCATCGCGGTGTGCGAAAGCCCGAAGTCGAACTCCGTGTGCGTGGCGGTCGACCGCGCCGTCGCCGACGCCGAGCGCGGCGGCTATCAGCCGGTGCCGGCCCACCTGCGTGACACCCACTACAAGGGCGCGGCGGAGCTGGGCCATGGCGAGGGCTATCTCTACGCGCACGACTTTCCAGGCCACTACGTGGAACAGGATTACGCTCCCATCGAGGCGCAAGGCATGCCTTACTACACTCCCAGCGAGCAGGGCTTCGAGAACGAAATTCGCGCGCTGCGCGAGCAGCGGGGCTTCGATGACGATCCCGATCCGGCGCGGTAAATTCCCGTTCCATTTTATTGGTGGAACAACATGACGACAGGCGGCGGGGCTTACCGGCTCCGCCGCCTGTCGTCATTTGCAAAGAACTATCCATTTTACCCTGTCAGCGGTCGTCATTTCACCGAGCGCGAGGGAAGGAAACGGTTCATTCTTTCCCCTGGATGACCACCAGGCGCTTGTAGGGGATTTCGATGCCGTTTTCGCGAAATGCCTGCATCACGCGGGCGCGCAGATCGCTGCAGGCCACGAAGTTATCGTCGATGGTCTTGGTCCACACCATGGCGCGCAGATCGACGCTGCTTTCGCTCAGGCCACGCACGAGTACGGTCACCTTTTCCTTGCCGGCGGCGATCTCCTCCGGCGTGCGCTGGTCGAGGTACAATTCATGGTTCGATATGGCCTCCGCCATCAGCTTCTTCGCCAAGTCCAGATCCGAGTTGTAGGAGATCGAGAGATCCAGGAAGGAGGAAGCCACGTTGGTGGTAAAGTTCGAATTTTCGATGATGGCGCTGTTCATCGTGGAGTTGGGCACGATCACGCGGCTGTTGACAAAGGTGCGAATCACCGTGTGGCGCAGGGTGATGTCCTCGATGAAGCCGGTGATGTCCTGATTGACCAGCCGCACGCGGTCGCCGATCTGGAAGGGCTGAAACAGTGTGATGAACATGCCGCTGAACAGGTTTCCGAAGGAATCCTGCGCCGCGAGGCCGACCACCACCGCCACGATTCCGGAGCCCGCCAGCAGCGTGCGCGCCAGGCTGCTCAAGCCCGGTATGCAGGCCATCGCGGCGCAGCAGCCCACCACCCAAATGATGCCGACCAGCACGTTGGACAAGAAGCGGTAGTGAATGCCGCGCTTTTCGATGCGCTTGAAGATCAATTTCACCAGCCGCTGCGCGCCGTAGGTGATCAGCAGCGTCACCGCGCACTCCAGCGTCACGGAAATATATACGTTCTCGAACAGCTTATCCATAAAATGTACTTCCACTTTTTTTATCAATTATACATCTTTTTTTTCGATTCGACAATATGCGCGCGCCAAATTGAGCGGTGAATTCCGCAATTGCAAACACAAACGGAACTGTCAAAAGAAGTCTGATTTTTGCGCCGCGCGCGAGGAACAATAGAAGCGGCCGATTTTTTCGGCGGGAATTTTGAACGTGTGGGAGGTTTATGGATGAAGAGGATGATTCTGGCGCTGGCCGCGCTGGCGATTTGCGCGCCCGCCGCGCTGGCCGTCACGCGCGGCGAGGCGGAGGCGATCGCGCGCGACGCGACGGGCGGCGCGGATGTGGTTCGCGCGGAGCGGGACGACGGCGTGTACGAGGTCGAGCTGCGCGGCGGCGACGCGCGCTATCAGGTGGAGATTCTGGATGCGACGGGAGCGGTGTTGGAGGTGGAAACCTCCTATCCAAGCGCGAGCTGGGGCGCTTCCTTTGAATTGAGCGCGGACGACGCGCGCGTCGCGGCGGCAAAGGTTGCCCCGGAGGCGGCGGACGGCTTCGCGATTGCCGGGCGCGGCGACGACGGCAGCGTGTATGAGGTGTTCTATTCCGCGGAAGGCGCGGTGGGCGAGATCACTGTGAACGCGCAGACCGGTGCGATCACGCGCGTGGAGCGCTATCCCGAGGCGGCGGCGCGAGGCGTGTTGAGCGCGGATGAGGTTGCGCGCCTGGTTTCTGAGCGGCAGCGCGGCGCGGAGATCGTTGAACTCGAACTCGAGTGGGACGACGGCCGCTACCTGTACGAGGGCGAAGCGACCGCCGGCGGCGCGCGCTACTCCTTTGAACTGGACGCCGAAACGGGCAGATTCATCGAATTCGGGCGGGACGACTGAACGGAAGCGAAGCCCCCCCTCCGCCGGCGCGCTGCGCCGAAGGAGTTTTCAGCGGGCCGGGCGCGGCGGCTGAATCGCCGCGCGAGGCCTTTTCCGTTTCGGAAACTTCATTTGACGCGCGGGCTTCCATGCGTTATACTTTTTAAAGTATAACGCATGGAGAAACAGGAGGGAATATTCTTGAAACGGAGAAGTTTGCTCGCGATCTTGTTGGTTGTATGTCTGCTGGCAACGGGCGTGGCGGTTGCTGAGGACGGTGGCTTTCCCGTGACCGTGACGGATGCCGCGGGGCGGGAGGTCACCATCGAGGCGGCTCCCGAGCGGCTGGTGAGCGGCTATTACATCACTACCTCGGCGCTGATCGCGCTGGGGCTGGAGGACGAACTGGTGGGCATCGAGGCCAAGGCAAATTCCCGGCCCGTCTACGCGCTGGCCGCGCCGGAGCTGCTGGAGCTGCCCAACGTGGGCTCGGCAAAGGAGTTCGATCTGGAGGGCTGCGCGGCGCTGGAACCGGATCTGGCGGTGCTGCCGCTGCGGTTGAAGGACGCGGCGGATACGCTTTCGGAGCTGGGCGTGAAGGTGCTGCTGGTGAATCCCGAGAGCCTCGATCTGCTGAAGGAGACGGTCGCCCTGCTGGGCGCGGCCACGGGCGCGGATGCCTCCGCGCTGCTGGACTTCTGCGCGCAGAAGGAGGCGTTCCTGGGAGAACTGCTGGCGGGAGAGGCGCGTCCGCGCGTCTATCTGGCGGGCAATAGCAGCTTCCTGTCCACCGCCGGGCGCGCGATGTACCAGAGCGCCATGATCGAGCTGGGCGGCGGCGAGAACGTGGCGGCGGAGCTGGGGGACAGCTACTGGACGGAGATTTCCTACGAACAGCTTCTGGCGTGGAACCCCGAGGTCATTGTGATCGCCTCGGACGCGGAGTACAGCCGGGAGGATCTGCTGGCCGACGAGCAGCTGCAGGGCGTGGACGCGATCGAGAGCGGCCGCGTCTATGCGCTGCCGGACGGCGTGGAGGCCTGGGATTCTCCGGTGCCCGGCGCGCTGCTGGGCAGCCTGTGGGTGGCGAGCCGCCTGCACGGGGAGCTCTATCCCTCGGAACAGTTCGCCGCCGACGCGCGGGCGTTCTATTCGCAGTTCTACGGCTTTGAGCCCGACGAAGCGCTTCTGACAAAATGAATCGCCGTTCGAATGCCGGCCGGACGCGGCGGTGGTGGATCGCGGCGGGGATCGCCGTGGTCGCCGCCTGCGCGCTGTCGCTGGCGGTGGGACGCTTTCCCGTCGAGTGGAGAAGCGCGCTGGATTCGGATACGATGAGCGGGCGCGTGTTCCTCACGCTGCGCCTGCCGCGCAGCCTGATGGCGCTGGCGGCCGGCTTTTCGCTGAGCGTGGCGGGCTGCGCCTATCAGGGCGTGTTTCGCAATCCATTGGCCGCGCCGGATGTGATCGGCGCGGCCAGCGGAGCTTCGCTGGGCGCGGCGGGCGCGATTCTGTTTCTGGGCGGCGGCGCGCTGGCGACGGCATTGTGTGCGTTCGCGGGAGGAATGGCGGCGGTGGTCGCGGCGCTGCTGCTCGCGACGCTGGCGCGGCGGCGAGGGATGGTCACGCTGCTGCTGGCAGGCATCGTGGTGAACGCGCTGTTCCAGTCGGCGCTGATGCTGCTCAAGGCCGCAGCAGATCCCGAGCGCCAGCTCGCCGCCGTGGAATACTGGATCATGGGCAGCTTCGCGGATGTGACGCGGGGCAAGCTGCTGGGCGCGCTTCCCTGGATGGCGCTGGGCGCGGCGGGCGTGTTTCTGCTGCGCAGGCAAATTCTGCTGCTCGGGCTGGAGGACGACGAGGCGCGGATGCTGGGCGTGCCGGTGGCGCGGATGCGCGCGCTGGCGCTCGCATTCGCCACGCTCGCGGCCAGCGCGGCGGTGTCCGTGACCGGCCTGATCTCCTTCGTCGGGCTGCTGCCGCCGCACATCGCCCGGTTGCTGACCCGAAGCGGCCGCGCGTCCACCATGGCGCTGGCCGGACTGATCGGCGCGGCGCTGATGCTGACGGCGGACGTGCTGGCCCGCAGCGTCGCGGCTTCGGAGGTGCCGGTGAGCGTGGTTACGTCGTTGATCGGCGCGCCGCTGCTGTTCGCGCTGTTGTGCCTGGGGAGAGGGGGCGGCCGCGATGCGTGAGATCCTGCGCGCCCGCGACCTTCGCGCGGGCTACGGAGGCGGCGACGTGTTGCGCGGCGTGAGCTTCTCCCTTCAAGGCGGGGAGGTCTGCGCGCTGCTGGGCGAAAACGGCTCCGGCAAGACCACGCTGCTGCGCGCGGCCTGCGGGCTGCTGCCCTATCGGGGAAGCTGCGTCCTCTCGGGCCGGGAGGCGGGATCGCTGTCCGACCGGGAGCGCGCGCGGCGGATCGGCTGGCTGTCCCAGCGCGGCGGAGCGGAGCTTCCGTTGCGTGGACTGGACGTGGTGCTGATGGGCTTCAATCCGCTGCTGGGCGCGCTGCAATCCCCGACGAAGGCGCAGCGGCGGCGCGCGCTCAAGGCGCTGAACGAGCTGGGCGCGGCAGAATTCGCGGAGCGGAACTTCACGGAGCTGAGCGCGGGGCAGCGGCAGCTTGTGCTGTTCGCCCGGGCGCTTGTACGGGATGTGGAGCTGCTGGCGCTGGACGAGCCGGAGAGCGCGTTGGATCTGCGGCGGCGGCGAGCGCTGTTTCAAATTCTGCGGGAGCGCGCGGCGCGGCGGGACTGCGCCGTGCTGTTCAGCAGCCACGATGTCAACGCCGCGCTGCGCTGGGCGAATCGCCTGCTGCTGCTCCGGGATGGAGAACTGTGCGCGGGGGTAGATTTACGCGCGGCCTCCCGCGCGGAAATCGAGGCGGCGCTGCGCGCGGCCTTCGGTCCGGTGGAGCTGATCGAGCATGACGGGCACTATCTGATGGCGGAGGTGGAAGAATGAAGCCGGAATTTCGCGTGCGATTGCTGTCGGAGGACGGCGAGAAGATCTTCGGAGAGGGCCCATACCGGTTGCTTCGGGGCGTGGAGCGCCTGGGCAGCCTGCGCGCGGCGGCGATGGAGCAAGGCATGGCCTACTCGAAGGCCAGCCGCGTCATCGGCCGCGCGGAGGAGCTGCTGGGCGCGCCGCTGACGGAGAAGCGCATCGGTGGTTCGAATGGCGGCGGCAGCGCGCTGACTCCGGCGGCGCGGGAGCTGATGGCGCGCTATGAGGCGTTTCGCGACGATTGCGCCGCGGCGGTGGAGGCGAGCTTCGCCGAGCGCTTCGCAGATTTCCTCCGTCCAATGCTGGGCTGCGTGGTGCTGGCCGCGGGCCGGTCGCGCCGCTTCGGCGGAACGAAGCTGCTGGCGGACTTAGACGGCGCGCCCGTGCTCGCGCGCACGCTGAACGCGCTGCCAAGGGATTGTTTTTGCCGCGTCGTCGCGGTGACGAGCGATCCCGAGGTGACGGCGCTGTGCCGGGTGAAGGGTGTGTCCGCGCGCGAGTATCCCGGCGGGCTGCTGAGCGACTCTATCCGCGAGGGATTGGCGGAGATGGAGGACACGGCGGGCTGTATGTTTGTGAACGGCGATCAACCGCTCTTACGCTCCGAAAGCCTTCGCCGCATGGCGGCGGCCTTCGCCGCGTCACCCGCCTGTGTAATTCGGCTGGCGCATGGAGGGGTTGCGGCGAGCCCGGCGATCCTGCCGGCGTCCGCCTATCCGGTGCTGCGCGCGCTCGAGGGCGAGGCGGGCGGCATGGCGGCCGTGCGTGGCGGCGGCTGGGAGATCCGCGCCGTCGAGGCCGAAGGCGCGGCGGAACTCTGGGATGTGGACGATCCCGCCGCGCTGGATCGAGCGCGGAAGTACCTTCAAGGCAAAACAAAGGATTGATTTCGGGCTCCCCCTATGATAAGATGGATGTGGAAATTTGTCGAATCATGGGGGGAGCCGTTTGATTTCGATTCAAGAATACCGCTTCGCCGAATCCCTCGACGAGGCGCTTCAACTGCTGGACGCGAGCAGGAAAAACCGCGTGATCGGCGGCGGCATGTGGCTGCGGCTGGGGCATGCGAGCGTCAAGACGGCCATCGACCTGTCGCGCTTGGGCCTGGATCGGATCGAGGCGACGGAGGACGAAATCGCCATCGGCGCGATGGCGACGCTGCGGGAGGTGGAGACCGCGCCCTGCCTGCGGGAACTGTTCGGGGGCGTTCTCGCGGAGAGCGTATCGCCCATCGTGGGCGTGCAGTTTCGCAACATGGCCACCGTGGGCGCGAGCGTGTACAGCCGCTACGGTTTCTCCGACCTGCTGACGGCGCTGCTGGCGCTGGACGCGCGCGTGGAGCTGCGCCGCGCGGGGACGATGGCGCTGGAGGATTTTTTGAAGAATCCGCCCGAGAAGCGGGACATCCTCACGTCGGTGCGCGTGCGCAGGGACGGCCGGAGGGCGGCGTATCGCACCTTCCGCCGGAGCGCGACGGACTTCGGCGTGCTGAACGTATGCGCGTCGATCTCGCCCGAGGGCGATTGGCGGCTGAGCGTGGGGGCGCGGCCCGCGCGGGCGGCGCGCTGCCTGGAGGCCGAGGCGCTGCTGGCGGCGGGAGATGCGGCGGGCGCGGCGAAGACCGCGTCGGAGAAGCTGCGCTACGGTAGCAACCTGCGCGGAAGCGCGGAATATCGCCGCGCGCTGGCGGAGGTATTGACGCTGCGCTGCTGGGACGCGCTGAAGGAGGGCAAGGCATGAAGCTGAACTTTGAATTGAACGGGCGAAAGCTCGAGCGAGAGATCGCCCCGGACGAGACGCTGCTTCACCTTTTGCGCGCCTGCGGCATGCACAGCGTGCGCGGCGGCTGCGATACCTCCAATTGCGGCGTCTGCACGGTGTGGGTGGACGATCGGCCCGTGCTCTCCTGCGGCTATCTCGCCGCGCGCGTCGAGGGCCGGCGCGTGACCACGCTGGAGGGCGCGCGCGCCGAGGCCGGGGAACTGATGAACTGCCTCGCCGCCGAGGGCGCGGATCAGTGCGGCTACTGCAGCCCGGGCTTCATCATGTGCGCGCTGGCGATGTTTCGGGAGCTGGGCGATCCCTCGGACGAGGAGATGCGCCGCTATCTGGCGGGCAACCTCTGCCGCTGCACGGGTTACGAATCCCAGATGCGGGCGCTGGCGAAGTGCGCGGAGGGGAGGCGGTCGAAGTGACGCGGGAGGAATTGAAGGTCGTCAATCAGGCGCGGGCCAAGACCGATGCGCTCGCCATCATGGGCGGCGCTCCGGTGTACACGGGGGACCTGGTGCCCGACGGCGCGCTGATCGTAAAGCTGAAGCGCAGCCCCCACGCCTTTGCCCGCGTGAAGAATGTAGATGTTTCCCAGGCGCTGGCGGTGCCGGGCGTGGTCTGCGCGCTGGGGTGGAGGGATGTGCCCCGCCACCGTCACAGCTTCGCGGGCGCGAGCTATCCCGGCAACAATCCCTTCGACCGCGTGATTCTGGACGAATACGCGCGCTATGTGGGCGACCCTGTGGCCATCGTCGCGGCGGAGACCGAGGCGGCGGCGGAGAAGGCGCTCCGGCTGATTCGGGTGGAGTACGAGGTGCTCGAACCCGTGCTCGACTTCGAGGCGGCGGAGGCAGGCCCCTCGGTCGTTCACCCCGAGGATGATTACGTCTACCAGATGGACATCGGCGGCGACCTCGCCCACAACGTGCTCATGTCCGAACGGGACGAGGGCGGCGACTTCGAGGCGGTGTACGCGTCCTGCCCCGTGCGGCTGGACGAGACCTGGTATACGCAGGCCGCCCAGCAATCCATGATGGAAACCTTCCGCACCTTCAGCTATTACGATCACGCGGGGCGGCTCACGCTGGTGAGCAGCACGCAGATCACCTTCCACGCGCGGCGGCTGGTGGCGATGGCGCTGGGGCTGCCGCAGTCGAAGGTGCGCGTCATCAAGCCGCGTGTGGGCGGCGGCTTCGGCGCGAAGCAGTCGATGGTCACAGAAGTCTACGCCGCCGTGGTGACCTACCTGACCGGCCGGCCCGCTTACATCCAATTCACCCGCAGGGAGAGCAGCGCCTGCGCCAATACCCGCCACGCCTTCCGCGTGCGCGTGCGGCTGGGCGCGACCGAGGACGGAATCGTGCGCACGCTGTGGGTGGACAGCCTGGAGAACGCGGGCGCGTACGGCGAACATGCGGCGAACGTCGTGGGCCTCTCCGGCCACAAGACCCTTCCGCTCTATGGAAAGACCGAGGCTTGGCGCTACACGGGCAAGGTGGTGTACACCAACACCACGCCCGGCGGGGCCTACCGCGGCTTCGGCGCGACGCAGGGCTGCTTCGCGGTGGAGAACACGGTGAACAAGCTGGCGGAGCGGCTGGGAATCGACCCCTGCGAGCTTCGATTGCGGAATCTGCCCGAGGTGGGGAAGCCCATGCCCGCCTATTACGACGAACCGCTCACGAGCTGCAGCCTCGACCGCTGCATCGCCACCGGGCGGAGGATGATCGGCTGGGACGAGAAGTACGCGAGCGCGCCCTTCTCCCGCCAGGTTGGCCCGCACCGCTTTCGCGGGCTGGGCATGGCGATCACCATGCAGGGCTCGGGCATCAGCAACATCGACAACTGCACCGTGACCATACGCCTGGACGACGGCGGCTTCTATACGCTGTCCATCGGCGCTTCGGACATCGGAACCGGCTGCGACACGATCCTGGCGCAGATGGCGGCGGAGGTGCTGGAGTGCGACGTGGACCGCATCATCGTCAGCGGCGTGGACACCTCCTATTCGCCCTACGACAAGGGCTCCTACGCCTCGTCAACCACCTACGTGACCGGCAACGCCACCGTCATGGCCGCCAGAGAGCTGCTTTCGAAGATGCGCGCCGTCGCGGCAGAGCGGCTGGGCGTGAAGGCGGAGGACGTGGAATTTGACGGAATGAATTTTTCCTGCGGAGAAAAGCGGCTGACGCTGACCGAGCTGGGCGTGGAGAGCGTCAACGGTCACGCCGAGTGGCTCACCGCCAGCGCGAGCTTCGCGGGTCACACCTCGCCGCCGCCCTTTGTGGCGGGCTTCGCCGAGGTGGAGGTGGACACCGAGACCGGCGCGGTGAAGGTGCTCGACCTCGTGGGCGTGGTGGACTGCGGCACGGTGGTGAACCGCGCGCTGGCGCGTGTGCAGGCCGAGGGCGGCTTTTTGCAGGGCATGGGCATGGCGCTGATCGAGGATGTGCGGACGCTTCCCTCCGGCCGGCTCGCCACGGATAGCTTCATGCAGTACAAGATCCCCTCCCGGCTGGAGGCGCCGGGCGTGCGCATTGCCTTCGAGGAGAGCTGGGAGCCCACGGGTCCCTTCGGCGCGAAGTCCATCGGCGAGGTGGTCATCAACACGCCGTCTCCGGCGATCATCTCAGCCATCCGCAACGCCGTGGGCGCGGACATTCACAGCCTTCCCGCCACGGCGGAGAAGGTGTACATGGCGCTTCAGACCGCGCGGGATGGGAACAATTGATGGGCAATTTGGGTGCAAGTCCTTTCGGAATTCTCTCGGAAGGGCTTGCCTTTTTTGTGAAATGGAGTTATTATATATTTTGGTATGGTATTGTGAAAAAATATTTACCAAAGCAAATTCGCTGGAGGAAAAGGCGTGGCAAATCGGAAGGGCAGCGCGAAGAAGCACAGCGGCGGCTCCGCATCCGGAAGGAACAAACTCTGGTTGCGCAAGGGCCGGGATATTTCGCGCCTGATCGTGCTGATGGTAATCGTGAGCGCGATCGCGATTCCATGCGCGCTGCTGTTGGAGCGCGCAGGCGGGCGCGCGCGCGGCATCGAATCCGCGCCGGCCACGCTGGTGATCAGCGAGCTGATGTCCGAAAATATGCGCACGCTGGTGACCGACGCGGGCGAGGTGCCGGACTGGATCGACGTGCGCAACGATGGAGACGCGGCGGTTTCGATGAACCACTGGGCGCTGGTATTGGAATCCAACCCGAATCGCGCCTACAGCTTCCCCAACCGCGAACTTGCCCCGGGCGAGCACCTGCTGATCTATGCCGTGGGCAGCGACGCGAAGGGCGAGTGCGACGCGCCGTTTCGCCTGAGCGCGTCCGGCGGCGAAGCGCTGGTGCTGTTGAATCCCCAGGGGAAGGCGGCGGACGTGGTGGAGCTGCCGGAGCTGTCCGCGGACTGTTCCTATCGGAGGACGGACGGCGGCGCGTGGGAGATCTGCGCATCGCCCACGCCGGGTGGGAGTGATACGGCGACGCTGTCCGTACGTCCGGCCGCGCAGGGCGCGGTCGGTGAGTTGGAGCTGACCGAGGTCATGAGCGCGAACGGCCTCTACTTTCCCGACGAGGACGGCGAGTGTTGCGATTACGTCGAGTTGCACAACCGTTCCGGCGCGAGCGTGAATCTCGAGGGCTGGTACCTGTCGGATTCCGTGAGCAAGCTCAAGCGCTGGGCGTTCCCGGCGGTGACGCTCCCCGCGAACGGATACATGCTGGTGCACTGCTCTGGCAAGAATCGAACTTCCGATCCCGTGCATTTGCACGCGGACTTCAAGCTCTCCTCGGCGGGCGAGGGCGTGTACCTGACGCGGCCGAACGGAGAGGTCGAATCCTCCGTGGAGTTTCCCGTGCTGGAGCGGAATCAGGCGTGGTCGCTGTACGAGGGAGAATGGAGCGCGAAGCTCGCGCCCACCCCCGGCTGGGAAAACAGCGCCGAGGCCGCAGGCAGAGCGCAGGCGCAGCGCTTTCAGAGCGCCCTGGGGGGCGTGTACCTGAGCGAGATCATGGCCTCGCCCACGAACGAGGATTACGATTGGATCGAGCTGTGCAACGGTTCGAATCAGGCGGTCGATCTGGGCGGCTGGGGGCTCTCGGACGACGCGTCCCGGCCCCGGCGCTGGCAGTTCCCCTCGGGCACGTACATCCAGCCGGGCGAGTATCTGGGCGTGTTTTTAACCGGCGACGCCTCGGTGCAGGCGAAGGGCTACCTCAGCGCGGACTTCGCGCTGTCCACCTCCGGCGGCTACACCGTGTGCCTGTCCGATCCGAGCGGGGCGATACTGGACGCGGTGTACCTCGGCGAGCAGAGCGGCGGGATCTCCTACGCGCGCTTTCCCGGGGAGGAAGGTTTCTTCTACGCCGCCGAGCCCACGCCACTCACGACGAATTCCGGCGCGCACTATCGCGCGCGCACACCGATGCCGCAGGCCTCCGTGCAGGGCGGCCTGCACAGGAGCGGCGAGAGCTTCACCGTGGAGCTGAGCGCGCCCGCGGACTGCCGCATCTACTACACGCTGGACTGCACCGATCCCACCGAAAATTCGACGCTCTACACCGGTCCGATCCATGTGTCCGGCACGACGATCCTGCGCAGCCGCGCCTACCGGGACGGCTCCATGCCGTCGTACATCGCCGCGCAGAGCTACCTCTACGACGTGGAAGTACCCGAAGGCGTGTACGTGATCTCGCTGGTCAGCGATCCGGACAATCTGTACAGCGACAGCCGGGGCATTCTGGTGATGGGGCCCAACGCGTGGGCGGAGTATCCCTACGGCAAGATCAACAGCGGCGCGAACTTCTGGATGGACTGGGAGCGCGAGGCCAACGTGGAGCTGTTCACCTCGTCGGGCGAACTGGGCTTCGCTCAGCCCTGCGGCATCAAGCTGCACGGCCAGTACAGCCGCGCCGGCGAGGTCAAGGCGTTCAAGGTCTTCGCCCGCAGCGAATATGGCGACAATCGCTTCGACTATCCGATTTTTCGGTCGCGGGACTACGATTCCTATCAATCCTTCCTGCTGCGCGCGTCGGGCCAGGATTACGACAAGACGTTCATGCGCGATTCCGTGCTGTGCGCGCTGGCGAAGGACACTTCGCTAATGTACCAGGAGACGGAGCTGGGCGTGTGCTACCTCAACGGCGAGTATTACAGCCTGTTCAACCTGCGCGAGCGCGTGAGCCGCTTTTCGATTTGCCAGTTCGAGGGCTGGGAGGGCATGGAGGACGACGTGGACCTCATCAAAGCCAACAACATCGAGAAGGAGGGCTCCAACGCCAGCATGGAGGAGCTGTTGGACTGGATCAAGAAGAACGATACCTCCACGCAGGCCGCCTACGACTACATTGCCGAGCGCATCGACATTCAGAACTACATCGAGTACATGGCGATGGAGATCTACTCGGGCAATGGCGACACGTTGAACGTCAAGCGCTACCGCAACGCCAGGACCGATGGCAAATGGCGCTGGGTGCTCTACGATCTGGACTGGGCTTTCACCGTGGACACGAACTCCATCCGGCGCTGGCTCGATCCCGAGGGCATGGGCACGAACAAGTACACCGACACCACGCTGTTCATCGGCTGCATGAAGAATCCCGTCTTCCGGGAGCAGTTCCTGACCTATTTCGGCGAACAGCTCGCCACCACGCTTTCGACGGAAAATGTGATGGCGCGCATTCAGGAGCGCTACGACGCGCTGCAGCCGCTGCTGCCGGCCTACCTGGAGAAGATCGGCAAGACGATGAACAATTACAACAGCGCCATGAAGGATTTGGCCGAGTACGCGCAGAGCCGCCCGGAGAAGATCATTGGCTACTTCCGGGATACGTTCAAGTTCTCCGACGCCGATTTGCAGAAGTACTTTGGCGCGGCGATCGAGAAAATTCGGCAAACCCAGCCGGCGCAGTGAGGCGAGCGGCCTGGACGCGCGCAATTTCGACACGATCGCGGATGTTTTTTGCATCTTGCGCGCATAAATCGCATAGGATATAGGGATGATGGGATTCACAGACGATTCGATGGTCATGAGGTGAAAGGTGAAAGCCGTGAAGCGCAACGATCGAAATCAGGCCCGAGCGCGGGACGCGCGCGGAGGCGCCATGTGGCGGGGCGGCGGGACGGGAATGTCCCCGGCGCTACTGGCTTTGATCGCGCTGATCGGCGCGGCCGCCATCGCGGGAAGCTGCCTGGTGGCGTTCACCAGCAATGCGCCCGATTTGCCGGAACCGTCCGGTCTGCGGATCAATGAGATCGTGTCCGATAATGCCTCCGCGCTGATCACCGAAACCGGCGAGGTGCCGGATTGGATCGAGCTTCAAAACGCCGGAAGCGAACCGTTGGAGCTGCGGGGCTACACGCTGCTGCTCGGGACCGAGGTCAACAAGATTTTCGCCTTCCCGGAAGGAACGCTGGAACCGGGCGCGTGCACGCTGGTCTACTGCGAGGGCATGGCGGCCGGTGCGGAGCACGGCGATTGGAGCGCGCCGTTTCGCCTGCCCGCCTCGGGTGGAGAGGCGCTGACGCTGTTCTCGCCCGGCGACGTGGCCGTGGATTCCGTGGAGCTGCCTGAGTTGGGCGAAAACGAGGCCTATGCCCGCGGCGCGGACGGCGCGTGGGAGCGGCGGGAGACCGCCTCGCCCGGCGTGGACAACGACTCGTTCGACGCGGCGGAAGCACAATTGCGGCTCGCCCCCGGCGCGGTGGAGCTGAACGAGGTTTCTACGCGGAATACCCTCTACTTTGCCGATGAGAATGGCGAGTATCACGATTACGTTGAGCTGCGCAACTGTTCCGGCGGCGATGTGAACCTCCGGGGCTGGTATCTCTCGGACGACAGCGCCCGATTGAAGCGCTGGGCTTTCCCGGACGTGACGCTGCCGGCGGGCGGCTGCCTGGCGGTGCACTGCTCCGGATACGACCGCGTTGGCGACGCGCGACATCTGCACACCAACTTCAAGCTCGGCGAGGGGGAGAGCGTGTATTTGAGCCGGCCGGACGGCCAGCCCGCATCCATGGCGTCCCCGCCCGAGCTGGCGGCCGATCAGGCATGGTCGCTGGTGGACGGCGCGTGGAGCGCGGAGCTCGCGCCCACGCCGGGCGCGGAAAATACCGCCGAATTGGCGGCGCGGATGAACGCACAGCGCTTTGGCAGCGCGGCGGTGCAGCTGAGCGAGGTCATGGCCTCGGCCGCGTCGGAACCCTGCGACTGGATCGAGATCCGCAACGTCTCCAATCAGGCGGTCGATTTGAGCGGCTACGGCCTCTCGGACGATTCAAACCGCCCGCGCAGGTGGCAGTTTCCCCAGGGAACGACCATCCAGCCGGGCGAATATATGGGCGTACTCCTCTCCGGCCGAAAGGACGCGCGCACGGGCCAATATCTGAACGCGGACTTCGCGATCAGCGCGCTGGGCGGAAGCACGATCGCGCTGGCCGACCCCTCGGGCCGGGTGCTGGACGCGGTCTATCTGCCAAAGCAGTACGGCGGAAAATCCTACGGGCGAATTGATGGCGAAGAGGGCTTCTTTTACTTCGACGCGGGCACGCCGCTGGCGGCCAACGCCGGAACGCACTATCGCAGCCGGGCCGCGGTGGCGAGCTGCTCCGTGTCGGGCGGATTATACGCCACTGGGCAGAACTTCAGCGTGGCGCTGGAGGCGCCTGCGGGCAGCCGCGTCTATTACACGCTGGATGGCAGCGATCCCGACGAGACTTCCACCCTCTACGCCGGGCCGATCCCCGTGTCGGGCACCACGATTCTGCGCAGCCGCGTCTATCGGGACGGCTGCATGCCCTCGCTGATCGACACGCAGAGCTACCTCTACGACGTGCGCAACGAGAGCTCGGTCTATGTGGTCTCGCTGGTCACGGATATGGACAACCTCGTGGGACCCGAGAACGGCATCATGACGCCGGAGAACCTCATGCGCAATCTGGAACGGGAGGGTCACGTGGAGATCTTCCTGCCCGACGGCACCCGCGTGATTTCCCAGGGCTGCGGTATCAGCCTGCATGGCGGAGGGAGTCGAAAGCTGCCAGTCAAGAGCTTCAATGTGATCGCGCGGAACGAGTATGGCTCGAATCGCTTCAACTATCCGCTGTTCTCGCATCGGGATTACGACGCGTACCAGTCGATCCTGCTGCGCCCGTCAGGTGAGGATCAGGACATGAGTCTCATGCGCGACAGCGTATTGAGCGCACTGATGCGCGGCAGTTCCCTGATGTTTCAGGAGAGCGAGATCTGCGTGGTATACGCGAACGGGGAGTATTATACGCTCTGCTATCTGCGCGAGCGCATCAACAAATTCGGTATCTGCCAGTTCGAGGACTGGCAGGGCATGGAGGACGAGATCGACATCGTAAAGGGCAACGACGTCGTCATTCAGGGCTCCAATTCGAGTTTTAAGGAGCTTCTGCAGTGGGTGCGCGAGAACGATATGGACACTGAGGCTGCCTTCGACTACCTGGACGCGCGGATCGACGTGCAGAACTACATCGAGTACATGGCGGCGGAAATCTTTTCCGGCAACGCGGACCTGCTGAACGTGCGCCGCTATCGCAACGCGAAGGCGGACGGCAAGTGGCGGTGGGCGCTGTTCGATCTCGATTGGGGATTCTACAACGACGTCAACTCCATCGAGCGCTGGCTCAACCCCGGCGGCACCGGTTCGCTCAACGCCACGGACAATACGCTGTTCATCGCCTGCATGAGCAATCCGACCTTCCGGGACCGGTTCCTGACCTATCTGGGCGAGATGCTGGCCGGAAATTTCTCGTCGGAATACGTGGTGGCGCGCTTTCAGGAGCGCTACGAGCGCATTGAACCCATGCTGGATCAGTACCGGCAGCGCTGGAATTACGAGCTGAGCGGCGTATCGCGGCTCATGAATTACGCTCAGACGCGCCCGGCGAAGCTGATCGGATACTTTCAGGAGACGCTGCGACTGTCCGACGCCGCTATGGAGCGGTACTTCGGCGCGGCGATGCAAAAAATACGCGAGAGCGAGGAGGGGGACGGCTGACATGCCAGACAAGAGGAGCGCGCTTCCCGCGCGGCATGAGCTGAAGTATTTCATCAACCGCGCGGAGCTCGCGGCGCTGCGGGCGCGGCTGCGGCCCGTGCTCCAGCTCGACGGCCACTGCGTCGGCGGCAGGCCCTACGCCATCCGCTCGCTGTATCTGGATGACGTGGACGACAGCGCCTACATGGACAAGATCAACGGCGAGATGGATCGCGACAAGTATCGCATTCGCATCTACCGCCACTCGGATGAGGAGATCTTTCTGGAGCGCAAGCGCAAGCTGGGCGATTTGATCCAGAAATCGTCGGTGCGCATCACGCGCAGGCTGTGCGAGCAGATACTCTCGGGCGATCCCCGGGGGCTGCAGAGCGCGTCGAGCCCGCTGCTGCAGGACGTGTACGTGCAGATGCGAACGCGGCTTCTGCATCCGGCGGTGATCGTGGACTATGAGCGGGAGGCCTACCTGCACCCGGCGGAGAACGTGCGCATCACGTTCGACCTCGCGCTGCGCACCGGGCTGCACTCCCGCGAGCTGTTCGATCCGCACATCCCCACGGTCTGCCCGCTGGATCCCGGCGTGGAGATATTGGAGGTCAAGTTCGACAGCTACCTGCCGGATTACGTGCGCGCGCTGCTGCACGGCGTGCAGGCGGATCGCAGCGCAGTTTCCAAATACGTGCTGTGTCGAAGGTACGAACCGCTGGACCGCTGAACGGCGCCCGGCGAACGCGACTTAGAAATACTTAGGAGGACAAGAACATGAACGCATTTTCCAGCCTTTGGAGCTCCCAGACGATCACCCCCTCTTCCTGGCTGACCATCGTGGTCTCGCTGGTGCTGGCCTTCGCGGTGGGCCTGTTCATCGCCTTCATCTATCGCCGGAACTTCCGCGGCGTGATGTATTCCAACAACTTCACACTCACGCTGGTGCTGATGACGCTCATCACCTGCCCGGTGGTCATGTGCATCAAGGAGTCGCTGCAGCTGTCCATGGGCATGGTCGGCGCGCTGTCCATCGTGCGCTTCCGCACGGCGGTCAAGGATCCGCTGGACACCGCCTACATGTTCTGGGCGCTCACCATGGGCATCCTGCTCGGCGCGGGCCAGTTCTTCCTGACGGCGCTGACGGTGGTGGGCATCGCGATTCTGATCACCGTGCTGGTGCAGATTCAGTCTCGCGGCATGGGAAGCTTCTTGCTGGTGGTGCGCATGGGCGAGGAGGCCGAGCGCGCCGCGAACCAGGTGGTGGCCGGCATCCGCATCCAGCGGCTGAAGTCCAAGACGGTCTCTTCCAACGGCATCGAAGCCACCTACGAGGTGCGCGTGGACAAGCCCGACGCGCTGCTGAACAAGCTGCGCGGTATTCCGGGCGTGTACGACGCGACGCTGGTGTCTTACGCGGGCGAATCGGCCTGATGACGCGAGCTTACTTGGGAGGGATCGCTCCGTGAGCCAAATGAACAGAAGACCCGCCCCGCGCCCCGCGCCCTCGCGGGAATACGCGCCCCAACGGCGGCCCATGCCCCAGGGGCAGCGCGCGCCGCAGCGCCGAAGCGCGCCGCCGCAGGGACGGTATGCCCCGCGGCGGCCCGAGCCGCAACGACGGCCCGCGCGCGAGGCCCCGCCGCGCTCCGTGGGCTGCGGCTGGATGAAGGATGTAGCGCTGCTGGTGATCGGCGGGGCGTTGGTAGCCGTGCTGGCGCTGCTGCTGCAGGACCGCTGGCCGGCCGGCTTTCCGCTGGCGACAGCGGGCGCGGGCGCGAACGTGAGCGCAAATGCGGTGAACAGGGTTACCGAGATTCACTCGGGCGGCCCGCTGCGCGTCAATGAGATCATGACGGGCAACCGCCGCACGTTCACTGCCGAGGACGGGAGCACGCCGGACTGGGTGGAGGTCGCCAACGTCGGCGCAAGCGCGGTGAACCTGGAGGGTTGGTCGCTGGCCAAGACGGAGAACACCATGAGCGTGTTTACCTTTCCGGATATGACGCTCCAGCCGCAGGAGTGCGCGCTGGTGCTGGCGGACAGCCGGCTGCGCGCGGAGGCGGGGGAGGCGTTGCACGCGCCGTTCCGCCTGTCCTCGGCGGGCGATACGCTGATGCTGTTCAACCCCTCGGGCACGGCCGTCGAGGCGGTGAACATCCCGGCGCTGAACGCGGATTGTTCCTATGCCCGCGCGGGCGAGGCGGAGTGGGAGACTTCCGCCGAATCCACGCCGGGGCTTCCAAATACGGAAGAGAGCCGCCGCGCGCTGACGGAGCCCAGCGGCGACAGCCCCGTGGTGCTCAGCGAGATCGTGGCCTCCAATGATTCCGCGCTGGCGGACGAAAACGGCGAGTACTACGACTACATCGAACTCTACAACCGCTCGGGCGACGCCGTGGATCTGACGGGCTGGTATCTTTCGGATGACGCGGCGCAGCCCCGCAAGTGGCGCTTCCCGGCGGCGAGTATCGGCCCGGGCGAATACTTGGTGGTGTACGCCTCCGGCCTCAACCGCACGGAGGATCCCGCACACCTGCACGCGAGCTTCTCGCTGAGCTCCGAGGGGGAGCAGGCGGTGCTTACGGACGCGCAGGGGCGCGTGATGGATCGCGCGGAGTTCGGGCTGCTCAAGGGCGACGAGGCGTGGTCGCTGGGCGCGGACGGCGCGTGGAAGAGCGCGCCGCCTTCGCCGGGCGCGGCGAATCCCTAGTTGCGCGATCGGAGTTTTTGTGATAGGATAGAGACAGCGGGAGGTGAACGCGTATGCGCATTACGGAGGCGACGGAGAACTACATGGAAGCCATACTGATGCTCAAACAGCAGAACGGCTTCGTGCGGTCGGTGGACATCGCCAACCATTTGGGCTTCTCCAAGCCCACGATCAGCCAGTACATGAAGCAGTATGTGCAGCAGGGGCTGGTGATCATCGGTGGCGACGGCCACATCGAGCTCACCGACGAGGGCCGCGCGATTGCCGAACCCATCTTCGAGCGCCATCGCGTGATTTCCGCGATCTTTATGGCGCTGGGCGTTCCGGAAAAGATTGCGATGGAGGACGCGTGCAAGGTCGAGCACGACCTGAGCGACGAAACCTTCCAGTGCATGAAGGCGCACTATCTGAAGTATATCAACGAGAAACAATGACCGCGCCGGCCGCCGAGCGGCGGCAGACGCGATCACCATGGAGAGGGCCGCTTGGCGCGGCCTTCTCTCTATCATGGAACCTATTGACCTTGCGCAAAGACGCTCACGGCGTGCAGATCACGCGGCCCGGCAGGAAGTCGCCCGGCGCCAGATCGGGGTTGGCGCGCAGCAGCGCCGCCGCCGTAGTGTTCAGCGTGCGTAGAACGGAGTTGAAGGTCTCGCCCTGGCGCATCACGTAACTGCGGCTGCCGTAAGCGCAGCTTCGGCGGCTGCCCTCGGGTGGCGCGCAGTAGAACGTGCCCGGCGTCGGGTTGCCGGTGGACAGGTTCGGGTTCGCCGCGCGCATGGCGTTGTAGGAAACGTTGTGGCGCAACAGCAGCGAGGCGAAGCTCTGGCCCTGCTGTACGAAGCCCGCCGTGTAGCCCTCCGGGCAGCGGTAGACCGTCACGCTCTGGTTGTTTCCGGGCAGGTTGGGCGGGACGCTGGGCGCGGACGGCCGGTTTGGGATGGGCGGCCGCGGCGGCAGGGACGGCGTGTCCGGCGCGGGACTGGACGGCAGCGCGGGCGTGGGGGCCCCGAGCGGACCCTCGCCCGGCGATACGGGCTGGTAAAGATCGGACATGGCAAGCGCTCCCTTCACAGATGTGCGGATTTCGCTTCCAGCCTATGCCGGCATGGAGGTATAGGTTCCGACTCACCATAAGGGGAGATTCTTAAGGACCTCAGGTCCTTAAGCGGGTCTGGGCAGCGCCCAGCGTAACCCCAAGCGATCCGCGCAGACAATCCAGCCGACGGCATGTATGCGATCGTTCCATTTCCTCCATGCGCGGATCGCCGCGGCGAATCTTTGGAAGGGAAAGCGGTGCTTTCCCTTCCAATAGGAGTCCGCACTAAATCAAAACCAGCGCGCCGCCAAGCGCAATCCATTCAAACGGCGAACGAGATTTAGTCATCGGGAGACTGCTCCCCCAATCCTTCATCCGAGGCGGACAGGGCCGCATACTCCTCGGAGGAGATCCGCCGCAGCGCGGCCGGCGCGCCGCCTTCGTACTCCACGAGCAGGAACGGCCCGTCGCCGCCCAAACCGCCGGTTCCAGCGCTGTTCGCGATGGTGATCCCGGATTCGGGGTCGATCACCGCGCGAATTTCCTGGCCTTCGTAGTACATGCTGAGATTGCCGAGGTAATAGTCGAAGCTCAATCCCAGCGGGGCGTATTTTTGAAGATACGTCCAAGTCTGCGCGTCCGCGTACGGGCTGTCTGGGCCGGGAAGCTCGGCCAGAATGTCGAATACAATGGTTTCGCCGTCGCTCCAGCGCGCGGCTAGCTCCATGACGTATTTTTGCAATTCCTCCTGGGTGGCCGATTCGCAGTCGAAGCTCATCAGGCCCTCCTCTACGCCTCGCTTTGCGTCGCGCATTTTGCCTACCGTCAGGTGATCCGGGTCGGTAATCTTCATAACCACCTCGTAATTCAGCAGCATTTCGCCCGAATCCGCGTTGGCGGAGCCGCCGCTGGTGATCTGCAGTGAATCCAGATCGTACAGCAGGGGATAGTAGACGTATTCCAAATAGCCGTCGGGCAAGCCGCCGCCGTCGGGGTCCTCGATCTCCGGCAGCGCTGCGATGCGCGCGGCATAGTCGCGCACGCTCTCGTCCTCCCAGCCATCGAACAACAGCGCTTCGATCTCGGGATTCGTAGTTTTGGACGGCTCCTCCTCCGCGCTCGTGGCGAAGGCCAGAGCGGTAAAGGCGATCAACAGCGCGGCGGCGATGGCCGCGATCTTCGTCAAATGTCTCGCTTTCATGATGGCACGTATCCTTTCTTCAATCGTCTGGCGGCCGAAGCCGCTGGAGAGCGGATTGGGCAGACCGCTCCGGCGGGCGGCGAGGTCGATCAGGGCGCGAGCGTATTCCTGCCGCGCGGGCTCGCCGAAGCGCCGCAGCACGGCCTCGTCGCAGGCCAGCTCCACATCCCGGTTCGCCAGCAGGTACATGATCCACGCCAGCGGGTTGAACCAGTGAGCACACAGCGCCGCCGCGAAGGCCAGCTTTGCCGGCAGGTCGAAGCGCAGAATGTGGGTGAGCTCGTGTTCGAGCACGTACGCCAGGCGGCGGAAGTCGCTTCGATCCAGCGCCGAGGGCAGCAGGATCGTTGGGTGCAGCAGTCCATAGCAGAGCGGCGTGGGAATCTCGTCCGACACGCGCACGCGCACCTTCCGCTGAGGCTTCCGTTCGCGCAGCCAGCGCTCGACATTCGCGTCCTCCAGGGGAAGCGAGCGCGCGTAGATGCGCCGCCAGCGCAGGTGCGGAAGCAGCAGCGCGAGCACGCAGGCGATCACGCCCGCCAGCCAGACCGCGCGCCAGAGCGGGAACGCAGGTGTCGCCGCGCTCGTTCGCACGACAGCGGCGGCCCACGCAGCGGAAACCGCGCGAGGCGGCAGAGCGCCGGCCGGCGGAACCGCAGCAGGCAGCGGAACCGCGCGCCGCAGCAGCGCGTCCGCGCCATAGCGGAAGGGCAGCTCGACGGGAATCAGCATCCGTGCCGCCGCCAGCAGCCACAGCGCCACAAACGTCCGCTTGGGCAGCCGGTTCAGCAGCAGAAGTCGAGCGAGAAGCGCGAACAGTATGATCGCTGACGCTTGCAGGCTCATTCGCTCGAGGCTCATTTTTCCGCTCCGTCCACCAGCGCGCGCAGCCGCGCCAGCTCCTCCGGGCCGATCCGGCCGCCGTCTAGCAGCGCCGCGATCAGACGGTCCGCGCGCCCGCCGTACATGCGGTCGATCAGCTCGTCCGTTTCGCAGCGCTGGGCCTCCTCGCGCGAGATCTTCGCCCGGCAGACGAAGCCCGGCTCGCTCCGCTCAATCGCGCCCTTGTCCACGCATTTCTTGATGACCGTATAGGTGGTCGTCTTGCTCCAACCGACCTCGCCCTTCAGCGTCTCGGCGATTTGCTTCGCGCTCGCCTCGCCCTCGCGCCAGAGCACCTCCATGACCTTCAATTCACTCTCGTACAACTTGCGGTTCAATGCGCGCACCCCCAATGCGTTCTATTGCAATAGAATGATTATATTCTATCACAATAGAACAAAACTGTCAAGCCCAAAATTGAAAAAATAGAGTGGACAAAGCGATGCGGCGGATTCTCCCGCCCTTGAATCGTTTGCGAAAAAAAGCGGATGAGCAGTGAAAGCGCAGGGCGCTCCATGCTCATCCGCAGGCGAATGGAAATAATTTTCGTTTGGTCAAGGGATTCGCGAGGAGCGAATATCCTCGCCGTCGGTCGGGATTTCTCGCCGGACTACTTGATGAAGTAGTCCGCCGCGCCGCGGAACATGCCGGTGTCCCAGCGGAATTTGGCGTTCTTGTAGAGTTGCGCGCCCGTGCGCTCGCTGTGGGACATGCGTCCGAACACGCGACCGTCCGGCGAAGTGATGCCCTCGATGGCGTTCACCGAGCCGTTGGGATTGCAGAGGATGTCCATGGTGGGCTTGCCCTCCAGATCGACGTACTGCGTCGCGATCTGGCCGCTCCGCTCCAACATCTCCAGCACCTCGTCGCTGGCGGTGAAGCGGCCCTCGCCGTGGGAGATGGGGGCGGTGAACACGTCGCCCACCTCCGTATACATCAGCCACGGGCTCTTGTTCGAAGCCACGCGGGTATGCACCAACCGGCTCTGGTGGCGGCCGATGTGGTTGAAGGTCAGCGTGGGCGCGTCCGCGTCGGGCTCGCGAATCTCGCCATAGGGCACCAATCCCAGCTTGATCAGCGCCTGGAAGCCGTTGCAGATGCCGCCGATCAGGCCGTCGCGCGTCTGCAGGAGCCTGCTCACCTGCTCCGCGACCACCGGGTTGCGGAAGAAGGCCGTGATGAATTTGCCCGAGCCGTCGGGCTCATCGCCGCCGGAGAAGCCGCCGGGGATGAAGATAATCTGCGAATTCGCGATGCGCCGGGCGAACTCGGCCGCCGATTCGGCTACATCCTTCGCGGACAGGTTGCGCACCACCAGCACGTCGGCTTCCGCGCCCGCGGCCTGGAACGCCTTCAGCGTGTCGTATTCGCAGTTGGTGCCCGGGAACACCGGAATCAGCACGCGCGGTTTGGCGATGTGCAGTCCGGAGGCCGGATGGCCTTCGGCGGAGAAGCTGTACGCCTTGGGCGCGGCGTATTCGCGGGACACCGTGGCGGGGAACACGTCGTTGAGCCTGCCCTCGTAGGCGGCTTCGACGTCGCGCATGTCCGCGCGGCTGTCGTTCAGCGTGAGCTGATAGTCCGCGACGGTCTCGCCGATCTTGCCTTCGCCGTCCGCGTGCGCGTACTCCACGAGGAAGCCGCCCACCGCCGGGGCAAAGAGGTCAATATCCGTGTCCAGCGTCGCGCCCACATGGTTGCCCAGGCTCATCTTGAACAGCGCTTCCGCCGCGCCGCCAAAGCCCAGCGCCCAGCAGGAGACGATCTCGCCGGAGGCGATGCGCGCCGTCACGCGGTCAAAGGTCTCGCGCAGGGAAGCGGCCTCGGGCAGGCCGTTCGCCCGGCGCGCGGGCAGGATCAAGCCGATCCCATGGCCGGGGAGCTTGAATTCGTTGGAAATGATCGCATTCGGGTCGCACACCTGCACCGCAAAGGACGTGAGCGTCGGCGGCACATGCATTTGCTCGAAGGAGCCGGACATGCTGTCCTTGCCGCCGATGGCGGCGACGCCCAGATCGAGCTGCGCCTCCAGCGCGCCCAGCAGCGCCGACAGGGGACGGCCCCACTTCTCGGGTTCGCCGGTCATGCGCTCGAAGTACTCCTGGAAGGTCAGGTGCGCGCCGCGCCAGCCCGCGCCGGCGGCGACCAGCTTCGCCATGGATTCCACCACGGCCAGGTACGCACCGCGATAGGGGCCGTGCTCGCCCAGCTTCGGATGGAAGCCGTAGCTCATGACGCTGGCGGTGTCCGCGTTCGCATCGGGCAGGGGGATCAGCGAGGCCATCACCTGCGCCGGGGTCTTTTGATACAGTCCGCCGAAGGGCATCAGCAGCGAAGCCGCGCCGTTGGTGGAGTCGAAGCGCTCCGCGAGTCCCCGCCGGGAGCAGAAGTCCAGGCTGCCCGCCATGTCCACAATGCGCTCGGCGAAGGAATTGCCGCTCCGCACGGGATCGCATCCGCGCTGAGGCTCGACCGTCACATCGGCGAACTTGGGCGCGCCGTTGGAATTCAGAAATTCGCGGCTCATGTCCACGATCACGCGGCCGTTCCACTCCATCACCATGCGGGGAGATTCCGTGACCACCGCTACGGGCGTGGATTCCAGGTTTTCCTCGTCGGCCAGCTTGCGGAAGGCTTCCACATCTTCGGGCGCGAGAACCACGGCCATGCGCTCCTGGGATTCGGCGATGGCGATCTCGGTGCCGTCCAGGCCCTCGTACTTGCGGGGCACGGCGTTGAGGTCGATCTTCAAGCCGTCGGCCAGCTCGCCGATGGCGACGGATACGCCGCCCGCACCGAAGTCGTTGCAGCGCTTGATGCGCTTCGCCGCCTCGGGGTTGCGGAACAGGCGCTGCAGCTTGCGCTCCTCGGGGGCGTTGCCCTTCTGCACCTCCGCGCCGCACTGGGTGATCGAAGCCACGGTGTGGGACTTGGACGAGCCCGTCGCGCCGCCCATGCCGTCGCGGCCCGTGCGGCCGCCCAGCAGGATCACCACGTCGCCGGGGGCGGGCGTCTCGCGGCGCACGTTCGCCGCCGGGGCCGCGCCGATCACCGCGCCGATCTCCATGCGCTTGGCCGCGTAGCCGTCGTGGTAGATTTCGTCCACCAGGCCCGTGGCGAGGCCGATCTGGTTGCCGTAGGAGGAATAGCCCGCCGCCGCGCCGGTCACGAGCTGGCGCTGGGGGAGCTTGCCGGTGATGGTGTCCTCCACCGGGCGGGTGGGGTCGGCCGCGCCGGTCACGCGCATCGCCTGGTAGACGTAGGCGCGCCCGGACAGCGGGTCGCGAATCGCGCCGCCGATGCAGGTGGCCGCGCCGCCGAAGGGCTCGATTTCGGTGGGGTGGTTGTGCGTCTCATTCTTGAACAGCAGGAGCCAGTCCTGGTCCTCGCCGTTCACCTTTGCCGTCATCTTGATGGTGCAGGCATTGATCTCGTCGGACTCGTCCAGATCGGTGAGCAGTCCGCGCGCCTTCAATACCTTCGCGCCGATGGTGCCCACGTCCATCAGGGTGACGGGCCTGTCCGTCCGGCCGGTCTCCTCGCGGGCGGCCAAGTAGCGCTTCCAGGCGGCCTCCACGTCCGCGTCCTCGAAGGTCACGTTCTGCAGGCGGGTGAGGAAGGTGGTGTGGCGGCAGTGGTCGGACCAGTAGGTGTCGATCACGCGCAGCTCGGTCATGGTGGGGTCGCGGTGCTCGCCGCGGAAGTAGTCGCGGCAGAAGATCAGGTCGTGAATGTCCATCGCCAGGCCGTAGCGCTTCAACAGCGCCGCCAGCGCCGCCTCGTCCATGTTGATGAAGCCGGTCAGCGTGGGCACGGTCTCGGGCAGGTCGTACTGAATGCGCAGCGTGTCCGGTTTCTCCAGGCTCGCCTCGCGGCGCTCCACCGGGTTGATCAGATAGGCGCGAATGGCCGCCTTCTGCGCGTCGGTCAGTTCGCCGGAGAAGACATACACTTGCGCGGTGCGGATCAGCGGGCGCTCGCAGCCGAAGGCGAGCTGGATGCACTGGGAGGCGGAGTCCGCGCGCTGATCGAACTGGCCGGGCAGGTACTCCGCCGCGAGAATCCAGTCGCCGCCCCCGGGAAGCTCGGAATACACCGCGTCGAGCTGGGGCTCGGAGAACACGGTGGGCACGCTCTTTTCGAACAGGGTCGAATCGAGGTCCTCCACATCGTAGCGGTTGAAGAGGCGAAGTCCCGTCAGCGCGGGGATGCGCAGGAAGGATCGGATGTCGCCCAGCGTCGCCTGGGCCTCGTGGTCAAAACTGGGTCTCTTTTCAACGTACAGCCTGAAAACCATCTGCTGCCGCTCCTTTTTCTATTACTTCTGGATCGCCTTGAGGGCGCGGGCGCCGATGTCGTGGCGCATGAAGCCACCCTCGAAGGACACCTTCTCCGCCGCGGCGTAAGCGTCTCGGATGGCGGAGGGAAGATCGCTCGCCGTGGCCGTCACGCCCAGCACGCGGCCACCGGAGGTGACGAGCGCGCCATCCTTGAGCGCGGTGCCGCTGTGGTAGACGCGCAAGTTGGCCGCGTCCTCCGCGCCGCCGAGGTCGATGGCCTTGCCCTTCTCATACTTCTCGGGATAGCCGCCGGAGGCGAGAATCACGCAGCAGGCCGAGCTGCCGTCGAATTCCACGCTTGTGGATTCCAGCGTGCCGTACTCGCAGGCGCGCATGATGGTGAACAGATCGCTCTTCAAGAGCGGCAGCACCACCTGCGTCTCGGGATCGCCAAAGCGGCAGTTGTATTCGATGACCTTCGGCCCGTCCGCCGTGATCATCAGCCCGAAGTACAGGCAGCCGCGGAAGGGGCGGCCCTCGGCGTTCATCGCTGCGATGGTGGGCAGGAAGATCTCCTTCATGCAGCGCTCGGCGACTTCGGGGGTGTAGTATGGGTTCGGCGCGACGGTGCCCATGCCGCCGGTGTTGAGGCCGGTGTCGCCGTCGTGGGCGCGCTTGTGATCCATGGAGGACACCATGGGCTTGACGCACTTTCCGTCGGTGAAGGCCAGCACGGAGACCTCCGGGCCGGTCAAAAACTCCTCGACGACGACCTTCGCGCCGCTTTCGCCGAACTGCTTGTCGAGCATGATGGTCTTGACGGCGGCCTTCGCCTGCGCCGCGTCCTCGCAAATGAGCACACCCTTGCCCAGCGCCAGGCCGTCGGCCTTGACGACCACGGGAAAGGAGCCGGAGAGCGCGTAGGCCTCCGCCTCGGCGGGGTCGGAGAAGGTCTCATACTTCGCGGTGGGGATGCCGTACTTCTTCATCAGGTCCTTGGCGAACACCTTGCTGGCCTCGATCTGCGCGGCCTTGGCCTCGGGGCCGAAGCAGGGCACGCCGATGGCGTGCAGCCGGTCCACGCACCCCAAGGCCAGCGGATCATCCGGGGCGACCACGGCGAAGTCCACGCCGCTCTGCCGGGCGAAGCGCACGATGCCGTCGATGTCCGTGGCGGCGATGGGCACGCACTCCGCGTCCGCCGCGATGCCGCCGTTGCCGGGCAGCGCGTAGATCTTATCGACGTCGGGATTCTCCTTCAGCTTGCGAATGATCGCGTGCTCGCGGCCGCCGCCGCCGACTACCATCAGTTTCATGGGGAGCCCTCCTCGCTTGGGTCGGTTTTTGCTCAGTGGTGGAACAGGCGGATGCCGGTGAAGGCCATCGCGATGCCGTACTTGTCGCAGGTTTCGATCACGTTGTCGTCGCGGATGGAGCCGCCGGGCTGGGCGATGCAGGTCACGCCGCTCTTGCGGGCGCGCTCGATGTTGTCGCCGAAGGGGAAGAAGGCGTCGCTGCCCAGCGCCACGTCCGTGATCCCGTCCAGGAAGGCGCGCTTTTCCTCGCGGGTGAGCGGTTCGGGGCGCACGGCGAAGAGCTCCTGCCACGCGCCGTCGCGCAGCACGTCCTCCCACTCGTCGGAGATGTAGACGTCGATGGTGTTGTCGCGCACCGGACGGCTGATGCCCTCGACGAACTGCAGCCCCAGCACCTTGGGATGGCGGCGCAGGTGCCAGTTGTCGGCCTTGTTGCCTGCCAGGCGCGTGCAGTGGATGCGGCTCTGCTGGCCCGCGCCCACGCCGATGGCCTGGCCGTCCTTGGCGTAGCAGACGGAGTTCGATTGGGTGTACTTGAGCGTGATGAGCGCCACGAGCAGGTCGCGCTTCTGCGCGGCGGTCAGGTTCCTGTTGGCGGTGACGACGTTGTTGAGCATATTCTCGTCGATCGCCAGCGCGTTTCTGCCCTGCTCGAAGGTGACGCCGAAGCACATCTTGCGCTCGATCGCGGCGGGCACGTAGGCGGGGTCCATCTGCAGCACGTTGTACCCACCCTTGCGCTTGGACTTGAGGATGGCGAGCGCCTCGGGCGTGTAGCCGGGGGCGATCACGCCGTCGGACACCTCGCAGGCCAGCAGCTTTGCCGTGGCCTCGTCGCAAACGTCGCTCAGCGCGGCGAAGTCGCCGTAGGAGGACATGCGGTCGGCGCCGCGCGCGCGGGCGTAGGCGCAGGCGATGGGAGTGAGCTCCGCATCGGGATCAACGAAGTAGATTTTGCGCAGCGTCTCGTCCAGCGGAAGGCCCAGCGCCGCGCCGGCGGGGCTGACGTGCTTGAAGCTCGCCGCGGCGGGAAGGCCCGTGGCGGCCTTCAGTTCGGTCACGAGCTGCCAGCTGTTGAACGCGTCCAGAAAGTTGATGTAGCCGGGTTTGCCGTTGAGCACCTGGACGGGGAGCTCTCCGTTCTCCATGAAGATGCGCGCGGGCTTCTGGTTGGGGTTGCAGCCGTATTTAAGTTCCAGCTCCTGCATGGTCGCCACTCCTTTACTGATTCTTGTTGTGGATGTGTACCAGGGTTTCGCCGGTGGCCAGATCGATGCGGCAGGTCCAGAGGGAGACTTTGTTGTCCGCATCGAGGCCCGACCAGACGGCGGAGGTGAATTCGTCGAAATCGCCGCCCAGCGCCACTTCCTCCGGCTCGCCGGAGAAGGACGGCAGGGGATTGCCGTCGGAGGCGTAGGTGTGGATGAAGCGCCCCTCGCCGGGCTTCACGGAATCGTATTCGAAGAAGGTGCGCAGCGCGGCCTGCCTTTCGGGATCGCAGCAGCGCAGCACGCTCATCTCCAGCTTGAAATCGGCGTTCGCGCGGGTCACCATGGCGCTGATGCGCGGGGTGAAGTTGGGGGCGTCGGGTTCGAAGGTGCGCGTGGTGAGTGCGCGGTGGAAGCTGCCGCCCGCGAGAATGTCGTCGCGGATGGTGTCGGTCTGATCGCCGTTGGTGACGATGATCTTGTCGCCCAGCTCGCGCACGGGGTGGTAGATGATCAGCGAGGGATCGACCATCTTCGAGGGGTCGAACGCCTCGGTGTGCATGTCGAGGCCGCTGCCGTCCGCCACGAACACGCGGTTGCGGCTGTTGACGCTGCGGCCCATGATGAAGTAGGCCAGCAGGGCGTGCTTCGCGCCGGCGCTCTTGCCGATCAGAATGCCCCGCCCGGGGTAGGAACTCGCGCCCACGGCGCTGCGGATGTCTTTCATATCGCTTGCTCCTTTGCTTCGACGATCTGTCTGGCGATTTGTTCGGCGGCCCGGGGCAGAAGCACCCACTCGGCCTGTTCCATCACGCGCCGCTGGAGGATCTCCGGGGTGTCGCCCGGCAGCACCTCCACGGCCTTCTGCATCAATATCGGGCCCTCGTCCACGCCGGCGGTGACCAAGTGCACCGTGGCTCCCGTGACCTTCACGCCCCGCGTCAGCGCCGCCTCGTGCACATGCAGGCCATAGTAGCCCATGCCGCAGAAGGAGGGAATCAGCGAGGGATGAACGTTGAGGATGCGGCCCGCGTAGCGCGCGACGGTTTCCGGCTGCACGATGCCCAGGAAGCCCGCCAGCACGATCATGTCGATGTTAAATTCGGTGAGCACCGCCTGCAGAGCCACCGTGCGCGCGGCCGGGTCGGAGAAGCGCTTCATCGGTATGACCCACGCGGGGATGCCCGCCGCCTTCGCGCGCTCCAGCGCGTACGCGTCCTCCCTGTTGGAGACCACCAGCGCGATCTCGCCCGAGGGCAGCTTGCCCGCCGCCTGCGCGTCGATCAGCGCCTGCAAATTCGTCCCGCCGCCCGAGACGAACACCGCGATGCGCGCCTTCATTGGAGAATCACCCTCTCATCGGAGGCGACGACCTCGCCGATGGCGTAGGCGGCCACGTCCGCTTCGTTCAGGATGCGCAGGGCCCGGTCCGCTTCCTCCGCGGAAACCGTCGCCACCATGCCCACGCCCATGTTGAAGGTGTTGTACATGTCGCGCTCCGGGATGCCGCCCAGGCGCTGCAGCATGTCGAACATGGGCAGCGGCCTGAGCGCCGCCTTGTCGATCTTCGCGGCGAGCCCCTCGGGCAGGCTGCGCGGGATGTTCTCGTAGAAGCCGCCGCCGGTGATGTTGCTGAGGCCCTTGACGGTCACGGATTCGGCCAGCTTCAGAACCGGCTTGACGTAGATGACGGTGGGCGTTAGCAGCGCTTCGCCCACGCTCATGCCGAGCTCGTCGGAATACATGCCCAGGTCGCGGTTCTCCACGTCGAACACCTTGCGGATCAGCGAATAGCCGTTGGAGTGAGGGCCGGAGGACGGCAGCGCGATCAGCGCGTCGCCCGGGCGGATGGCGGAATTATCGAAGATCTTGGCCTTGTCCACGATGCCGGTGGAGTAGCCGGCCAGGTCGTACTCGTTCTCGGGATAGAAGCCGGGCATCTCGGCGGTCTCCCCGCCGATCAGCGCGCAGCCCGCCTGCACGCAGCCCTCGGCCACGCCGGATACGATGGCGGCAATCTTCTCGGGCACGTTCCTTCCGCAGGCGATGTAGTCCAGGAAGAACAGCGGCTTCGCGCCGCAGCAGATGATGTCGTTGACGCACATGGCCACGCAGTCGATGCCCACGGTGTCGTGCTTGTCCATCAGAAACGCCAGCTTCAGCTTGGTGCCCACGCCGTCGGTGCCGGAAACCAGCACGGGCCGCTCCATGCCGGTGAGGTCGGGCTCAAACAGGCCGCCGAAGCCACCGATGCCGGAGATCATGCCGGGGGTTCTGGTGCGCGCGATGGAGGACTTCATCAGCTCCACGGACTTGTAGCCCGCGGTGATGTCCACGCCCGCGCTGCGGTAGCTCTCGCTGAAGCTCTTCATTCGGATTTCTCCCCCTTGCGCTCAGAAATCTTGTACTCGAACTTGGACTTGCCGGGGTTCCTCGGCGGCTCGACGGGATAGTTGCCCGTGAAGCAGGCGTCGCAGAAGCCGCGGGAGCGCTCAGGAATCTTGAGAACGCTTTCGCAGCTCAAGAAGCCCAGCGTGTCGACGCCGATGATCGTGGCGATGTCCTCGGTGGAATACTTGCAGGCGATCAGGTTCTCCCGGCTGTCGATGTCGGTGCCGAAGTAGCAGGGATTCAAAAACTTCGGCGCGGAGGAGCGGAAGTGCACCTCCGTCGCGCCCGCGTTGCGAAGCAGCCGCACGATGCGCGCGCTGGTGGTGCCGCGCACGATGGAGTCGTCCACCATGACCACGCGCTTGCCGCGCACCACCTCGGCCACGGGGTTCAGCTTGATGCGCACCTTGTCCTCGCGGTCGGACTGGGTGGGCTGGATGAAGGTGCGGCCGATGTACTTGTTCTTGATGAAGCCGATGCCGTAGGGAATGCCGCTCGCCCGGGCGTAGCCGATGGCCGCGTCGATGCCGCTGTCCGGCACGCCGATGACCACGTCGGCCTCCACGGGGTGCTCCTGCGCCAGCAGCTCGCCCGCGCGAACGCGCGCACGGTGCACGCTGGAGCCGTCGATCACGGAGTCGGGGCGGGCGAAGTAGAGGTATTCGAAGATGCAGGTGGTCTTGGGGGCCTTGCCCACGTGGCGGCGGTCGATGCGCAGGCCGTCGCGGTCCACGATCACGATCTCGCCGGGCTCCACATCGCGCACGAAGCGCGCGCCCACGCTGTCCAGCGCGCAGCTCTCGGAGGCGAACACGATGTCCTCGCCGATCTGCCCGATGCACAGCGGGCGGAAGCCGTGGGGGTCGCGGGCGGCGATCATCTTCGTCGGGGACATGACCACCAGCGAGTACGCGCCCGCCAGCTGATCCATCGCGCGGCTGACGGCCTCCTCGATGGAGGGGCTCTTCAGGCGCTGCTGGGTGATGATGTAAGAGATGACCTCGGTGTCGCTGGTGGTGTGGAAGATCGCGCCGCCCAGCTCGAGCTCGCGGCGCAGCTCGGCCGCGTTGGTCAGCGCGCCGTTGTGCGCCAGCGCCATGGCGCCCTTCACGTGGTTGACCACCAGCGGCTGGGCGTTGACCCGGGGATCGTGGCCCATGGTGCCGTAGCGGCAGTGGCCGATGGCCATCTGACCCACGTTCAGCCGGGCCAGAATGTCCTCGTCGAACACCTCGTTGACCAGGCCCGCGTCCTTGTGGCAGTAGATCAGTCCGTCGTCATTGACGGCGATGCCGCAGCTCTCCTGGCCGCGGTGTTGGAGCGAATAGAGCGCGTAATAGCACGCCGAGGCGACCTTCACGTCGTTGTCGCGCGCGTAGATGCCGAAAACGCCGCACTCCTCGTGGAGCTTGGAATCCTTGTACATGCGAAAACCTCCGGTGATTTCGAAAGGAATGAAAGGGGAGAGTTGCATACAGCTCTCCCTTGAAATATAGATTATTCGCCCAAAATGCGGCGCATCATTTCCTGATATGCGCCCTCCGCGTTGCCCAGATCGCGGCGGAAGCGATCCTTGTCCAGCTTCTCGTGGGTACGCACATCCCAGAACCGGCAGGTGTCCGGGCTGATCTCGTCCGCCAGCACGATCGTGCCGTCGCTCGTCTTGCCGAACTCCAGCTTGAAGTCCACCAGCTCCACGTTGATTTTCAGGAAGAAGGCCTTCATGATCTCGTTGATCTTGAGGGCGTAGGCGCGGATGGTGTCGAGCTCCTCTTCAGTGGCGTAGCCCATGGCGAGGATGTGGCTGTCGTTGATCATGGGGTCGCCCAGATCGTCGTTCTTGTAGCAGAACTCCAGCACGGGGCACTTCAGGACCAGCCCCTCTTCCAGCCCCAGGCGCTTGGCCATGGAACCGGCGGCGATGTTGCGGATGATGACCTCCAGCGGAACGATCTGGACCTTCTTGACCACGGTGTCCGTGCCGGAGAGCTCCTCAACGAAGTGGGTGGGGATGCCCTCGGCCTCGAGCAGCTTCATCATGTAGTTCGTGACGCGGTTGTTGATGACGCCCTTGCCGGCGATGGTGCCCTTCTTGAGGCCGTTGAAGGCGGTGGCGTCGTCCTTGTAGGACACGATGTAGCGCTCGGGATCGTCGGTCGCGTAGACCTTCTTGGCCTTGCCTTCGTAGAGCTGTTCCTTCTTCTGCATGGAGATTTCCTTCCTCTCTTTATTCGAACTGGGCGCGGATCTCCGCGTCCCTTTGGAGAACCTTTTCGGTCTGCGCCCTGCGCAGGTCCGCGATGCGGCTGGCGAGCGCCTCGTCGGACAGGGCGATCATCTGCGCCGCCAGCAGCGCGGCGTTTGCCGATCCGTCGATGGCCACAGTCGCCACCGGCATGCCCGAGGGCATCTGCACCGTGGACAGGAGCGCGTCCAGTCCGTCCAGCGTGGACGACTTGATCGGCACGCCGATCACCGGCAGAATCGTGTTCGCGGCAAACGCGCCCGCTAGGTGCGCCGCCTTGCCCGCGCCGGCGATGATCGCGCCGTAGCCCGCTTCCGCCGCGCCCGCGGCGAAGTCCCGCGCGGCCTCCGGCGTGCGGTGCGCGGAGATCACGCGCACGCTAAAGGGGATTTCGAGTTTCTGGAGCATGTCAATCGCGCCCTGCATGGTCTTGAGGTCGCTGTCGCTGCCCATGATGACCGCCACTCGCTTCATTTTATCCATCCCTTCTAAAAAACACGAACATTCAAGCGGAATACCAACCTCATTATACAGGAAATTTCGTAAAATCGAATAGCGCCGCAAAGTAAATGTTCGAGATTTAATCGGCGCATGGAAGTGTACAAAGAACGCGCGCGCTTTGGTGCACTGCGCCAAATTTATACGGAAATTGATATGCGCATATTATATTTAACATCTGAGTGTTATCATTCACAGAGCGCGCCGGGAACCCGGCGCGCCAAGGGAAGGAAAGATGACGCATGTGGAAGTACTTTGGAACGCTGGTGAACGCGCTGACGGTGATCTGCGGAAGCTGCCTGGGCCTGTTTCTGCGCGCCCGCGCGACGCGCGGCGGAAGCGGGGAACGGGGCGGGAGCGCTAAGCGCGCGCCGTTGCCGGAGACGATGATGTTCTGCCTGGGCCTCTGCACGATCTTCGCGGCCGCATCGGGCCTGATCGAGGTGGAGAGCGGCACGCAGGCGATCATCGTGGTGGCGAGCATGGTGCTGGGCCTGTTGATCGGCTACGCGCTGCGGTTGGACGACCGCGTGAATTCCCTGGGCGATCTGCTGGTGAAGCGCACCGGCGGCGCGGAAAACGTGGCCAACCCGGCGGCGGGCTTCGTGACGGCGTGCCTGCTGTTCTGCATCGGCTCGATGACGATCCTCGGCTCCTTCGAGAGCGCGCGCAATGGAAGCGGACCGCTCGATCTAAACTGTCACACGACGCTGCTGATCAAGTCGCTGCTGGACCTGGTGTCCTCCACCTGCCTGTCGGTGACCTACGGCGCATCGGTGCTGGCGTCGGCGGGCTTCGTGGTGCTGTTTCAGGGGGCGCTGACGCTGCTGGCGTCGAACGTCCAGCCGTTTTTGAATGCGATCAACGCGCTTCCGATGGTGAACTGCGTGGGCTCGCTGATTCTGCTGACCATCGCGTTGAACCTGATGGACATCAAAAAGACCAAGACCGCGGATTATCTCCCCGCGATCTTCCTGCCGATTCTGATCTGCTGGATTCTGGAATGCTTTGGGCTGCGGGTCTGACGGGGGCGAGGACATGAGGAAGCTTTCGGAGACGCGCGCGGCCGTGGCGATGATCCTGATCGCCGCGACGGGCTGGGGCGTGATCGGCGCGTTTTCCCGCCCGCTGACGGCGGCGGGTTTGAGCGCGTTTCAGGTCACCTTCATCCGCAGCGCCATCACGCTCGTTGGCATGGGCGCGCTGCTGGCGGTGAAGGACCGCGCGCTGTTTCGGATTCGGTGGAGAGACATCTGGATGTTTCTGGGCACGGGGCTGATCAGCATCGTGTTCTTTAACGTGTGCTACTTCCTGACCATCGACCGCACCACGCTGTCCACGGCCTCGATCCTGCTCTACACCGCGCCGTGCTTCGTGATGCTGATGTCGGCGCTGTTCTTCAGGGAGCGCATCACCGCCCAAAAGCTGGCGGCGCTGGTGCTGGCGTTCGCGGGCTGCATGCTGGTCAGCGGCTTCGCCGGGGGCGAAATCAGCGCCGCGGCGTTGCTGACGGGCGTCGGGTCGGGGCTGGGCTACGCCTCCTACAGCATCTTCGGCAAGGTGGCGCTTCGAAAGTACGACACCTTTACGCTGATCTTCTACACCTTCCTGGTGTCGACCGTGGGGCTGCTGCCCTTCGCGCGCCCGGCGGGCATCGCGGCCGCGCTGACCTCCGGCGCGGGGAGCCTCTTCTCCGCCCTGGGGTTGGGACTGATTTCCACATTCATGCCCTACATCCTCTACACCAGCGGCCTGCGCAGCGTGGAGGCGGGCAAGGCGTCGGTGCTGGCCTTCGTGGAGCCAATGGTGGCCACTCTGGCGGGCGTCGTCCTCTTCGGCGAGGCCCTGAGTCTGAAGGCCGTGGCGGGCATCGCGCTGATCTTTGTCGCCATCGTGCTGTTGAACGTGCCGCTGGGGAGGCGCGTGCGGGGTTGAGCGCTTTGCATGTATGGAATCTCGTCCTATCCTCCGAATTTCATCGCCAGCTCCTCCAGGAAGTCCGCGCCCACGTCCAGCGCGCGCTCGTCAAAGTTGAAGTCGTCCTCCTGCAGCGCGGGACAGGGACCAATGCCCAGGAAGAAGAACATGCCCGGCAGGTGGCGCTGGTACCAGGAGAAGTCCTCCGTGACCATCGCCGGGTGAGGGAGCGTCGAAAAGCGGATGCCCGCGGCGCGCACCTTCGCGTAGAGCTCGGGCGGGTTCATCACAGCGGGATAGCCCATGCTGGTTTCGATGCGAACGCCGCAGCCGCTCTCGGCGGAGATGTCGTCCGCAGCTTGGTTGAGAGAATCGAGGATGCCGAAGAACACCTCGTCCTGAAAGGCGCGCAGCGTGCCCTCCATGCGGGTGTGGTCGCTGACCACGTTGCAGCCCCGTCCGGACTCCATGCGCCCGAAGTGCAGCAGGCGGTAGAGCTCCGGCGGATACGCCGCCTCGGCCTCCTGGGCGCGGCGGTAGAATTCCACGCCAGCCTTCAGCGCGTCTACGCCCTCCCAGGCGCGCGCGGCGCCGATGGAGCGGCCGGTGATGTCCACCGTCACCTCGCAGGAGCGGCTCATCATCTCGTTCTGGCGGCTGGCGATCATGCCCAGTGGCAGGTCGGGCCACAGGTGCAGACCGAAGATCGCCTCGACGTTGTGGCTCTCGAACACGCCGCTCTTGCAGATGTCCCGCGCGCCGCCGGTGGTCTCCTCGGCGGGCTGGAAGATCAGCAGCACGTCCCGGGGAGCTCGCGCGCCCTGCATCCGGCGGGCCAGCTCCAGCAGCATCGCCATGTGGCCGTCGTGGCCGCAGGAGTGCATCTGGCCGGGAATTTCGGATGCAAAGGAGAGGAAGCTGCGCTCGTGCACGGGCAGCGCGTCCGCGCCGCTGCGGAAGGCCACGGCCTTTCCCACGCCGTTGTCGAAGAACGCGCAGAGGGAATTCGGTATGGGGGAAAACAGCGCGCAGCGCAGCCCGCGCAGCGACTTGCGCAGGTAGGCCATCGTGCGATCGAGATCTCGATCCAGCTCCGGGATGCGGTGCAGCGCGCGACGGTCGGCGACGATCTGTTTCACGGCAAAACTCACCCCCGTTCCGCTTCCTATTCACTTTAATTATAAATGCGGATCGGGGGAAAGTCAACCGAAAGATTTACGCCCGCACGCCTCTGTTGGCGTCAATCATAGGTAACAGCGAGGGAGGAAGCTGTCAAGGGAAAGGGTGGAGATTTTCCGGCAGGGGAA
>CANQEW010000012.1 GCA_947596085.1 uncultured Clostridia bacterium
CCGAACGACGATCCCTCCGATACCGAGTTCCACTTTGAGGACGCGGTCGTGGGCGGCACCGTCCCGCGCAACTTCATTCCCGCGGTCGAGAAGGGCCTGCGCGAAAACATCCAGCACGGCGTGCTGGCGGGATTCCCGGTGGTCGGCCTGACTGCCCAGCTCTACGACGGATCCTACCACCCGGTGGATTCCTCCGAAATGGCGTTCAAGACGGCGGCCCGTCTGGCGTTCAAGCAGCTGACTACCGCCAACCCGATCCTGCTCGAGCCCATCTACCACGTGGAGGTGGACGTGCCGGATTCCTACATGGGCGATATCATCGGCGACATGAACAAGCGCCGCGGCCGCATCCTGGGCATGGACAAGGTGGGCGACGGCCAGCGCGTCACCGCTGAGGCGCCGCTGTCCGAGATGTTCAAGTATGCCACCGACCTGCGTTCGATGACTCAGGCCCGCGGCTCCTTCACGATGCACTTCGAGCGCTACGAGGAGGTTCCCGCGCTGGACGCCAAGAAGATCATCGAGGCCCACAAGCAGGAGGAGGAAGACGAAGATTAGTCGGCAGTGCCGACAGCCACCTGCTGCCGCGCTTGCGCGACGGACTCCCGGCCCCATATACGCAAGGGCCGGGAGTCCTGCGTTTCTTTCCAGAATAATCGGATACTGCGAAGCACGAAATCTGGCGCCATAGATTTGAGCGCCAGATTTCTGCGTTTATTTTTCCAAACGATGGGAGATTGGCTGAAATTTGATGTGGGTGGTTGAGCCTGTGGCGGAGGGTGTGCTATAATGAAGGCGGAGATTCTGATATGAGCGGGGGCGAAATGATGGAGACTTTGATTCGCGTGCTGGAGACGGCGCTGCCGGTGTTTCTGACGCTGGGGCTGGGCATGCTCTGCCGGACGCGCAGGCTGATCAGCCGGGAGGGCGTGGCGGCGCTGAAATCGGTGGCGGTAAACATCACGCTGCCGGCGGTGCTGTTCTCGGCCTTTGCCACGATGGAGTACACTGCGCGCAGCGTCGCGATACCGCTGGTCATCTTCGCGCTGTGCGCATTGGCGCTGATTCTGGGCTTTGTCCTGGCGAAGCTTTTGCACGTAAAGGGCAAGCTCACGCCCTACCTGATGACGGGGTTCGAGGCGGGGATGCTCGGTTACGGGTTGTTCGCGCTGCTGTTCAAGGACGAAGCGAATTCGAGCTTCGCCATCGTCGATCTGGGCCAGGTGCTGTTCGTGTTCACCGTGTACAAGGCGCTGCTTTCGGGCAAGGGCGGATTGAAGAGTGCGCTGCGCGAGGCGGTGGTTTCGCCGGTGCTCTGGGCGATCATCGCGGGACTGCTCTTCGGCGCGACGGGGCTGTACCGGGCGCTGACGCCCTCGGGCGTCAGCGGCGTGCTGGACGCCATCGCGGACTTCGTGGCCGCGCCGACCAGCGCGGTGATCCTGCTGACCATCGGCTACGACCTCGTGCCAAGCGAGATCCGCTGGCGCGACACGGCGGCCATCGTGGGCCTGCGTGTGGTCATCATGGGTGCGCTGCTGGGCGTGGCGCTGCTGGTGAATCGGCTGTTCCTGGGCGGCGCGGTGCACGCGGGCGCGCTGACGCTGCTGTTCATCCTGCCGCCGCCCTACGTGCTGCCGGTGTTCGCGGACGCGGAGGACGAGCGTGCGAACATCTCCTCGGCGCTCTCGGTGCTGACGCTGTTGAGTCTGTTGATCTTCGCCGTGATGGCGGCGGTAATATAATAAACGCTCCGCCCGGCGTGGCAGCAGCAGGGAGATTTTTAAGGACTTCAGACCCTTGAAGGTTGGAAGCCCAAAGAATTTTCCAAGTTCGACCTATGGGCCGAACCGTACCGGCTTAGATCAAAGATTTGAAGTGGTGCGCCGCCGGGTCTGAGCAGTGCCCGGCGGCATGCGCAGAGAATAGATTTTGGCAGCGCAAACCAAGTTGCGATCGCTTTCATGTGCGTGCCTCGCGAAGTGATTTTTGTGGTGGGAAGCATTGCTTCCCACCACGAAGAGCAACCACTCCTTCCGCATTTTTCCCATCACACAATCTTCTATTGTCACAGACAGAGAACCACTGGCTAGGCCGGTGGGCGAAAAAGCTTCAGCTATGGAGAGAAAAGACCTCCGTGTTATCATTGGAGAAGGTCTGCCAACCGTACCAAGAATAACAAGGAGGAAGTGCCCAATAAAGGACAAGGATAGTATAGCATAAAAAAGCAAAGAAGGCAATAAAGGGAGAGCCCCTTGAGGGGCTCTCGTGGAAGATAAGCGGATGAAGAGCATTTCGATGCGCCTTGAGGCGCTTCGCTAGTACTGGGCCCTTCTAGGGCCTACTCATACCACCGGCTCAGCCGGTGGTCGTGATTCGTTCATGCCTGCCTCCCAGTTGCGCTTTGGGCTTTTTAAAGCGCTTCACCTATAAGACGTTCGTCGGTGGGCAGATGGAACGATGGGTGGGGGAAAAATCCGCAGAAAAATTGGAAATATGAGAGGAGAGATGAGAGTTTGTGGCGGCTGTTTTGCCGTGGAAAGCTATGCTTCCCACGGCAAAAAGCGCCGCGGCGGCCCGCGATTTTGGATTGGCGGTGTCTGGAACGATGAAAAGAATGGGAATTTTCGGCGCGGGCCGCCTGGGTGCGATGGTTGCAGTGGGTGCCGTCTGGACTTGGCGACAGAAATGCGGCGCAGGATTTTTGATCCTTGAATCTATGGGATCAAAAATCCGTCGCACATGCGCGGCAGCAGGAGGGTGTGGGCACTGCCCACTGGGCTCTGCCCAGACCTGCCAAAGAACCTGAGGTTCTTTGGAATCTCCCTTCTGCTGCCGCGCTGGGGTGGGAGGAGTTTGTTCTTTCAATATTCGTCCATTAGTCCGCGTCTTCGTCCAGTGTTTCGATCAGGAAGCTCACCGGGCGGAAGCCGTCGTTACAGGAGATCATGGCGGATTTTGGATTCTTCATCCAGCCCTCGTAGAAATCTTCGCCGCCGTGCGTGAGCGCCAGCACGAAGGGGGACATGCTCTCCCACGCGCTCTCGCACAGTCCTTCGGGCCGCCGCCAGCCGTTGGCGACAAACGTCTGTCCTTCGCGGATGTCGCAGGCGTGGAGGAGGGGGTTCTCATATTTGGCGATCAGGTCATCGTACCTTGCCTGGCGCACGGCGGTGATGCGGCACTTCTTCACGCCGCATCCTCCTCCACGCGGAAGGAGAAGCCCGGGTTTTCCTCCGAGGCCTCGATGAGCGTCTGGAGGATCTTACAGCCATAGACGCCCAGCGCGTTGAGCATTGCCGCGGGATGGATCAGCGCTGCCTCCGCGTTCATCGTCGAGGTCAGGTCCCACAGCGCGTCCAGATTCGCCCCGTAGTAGCCGGGAAATTCCAGCGCCCGCGCGAGCTCCGCGTGGGCCGCCGCGCGGTCCGTCATGGCCGCGCCGTCGATGATGCAGCGCATATCAGTATTCCTCCCATTCCTCGGTGATGCCACGGAAGTAGCCATCCTTGTAGTACCAGTTTTCGTAGAGCACCTCGTAGCTATTGTAGTGGTCGCCGGAGTAGCAGATCATGCCGTCATTGGAGAACAACAGGCGCTCCGCGCCGCGGTAGCCGCCGTCGAAGTTCACGTCGCATTCGAACCACTGGTGGCCGTCGGGCAGCAGGCCCTCGCGGTTGCCGAAGCGGTCGCCGCCGATGGAGCAGCCCGGCGCGACGTCCCAGAGGTTGCCCTCCCGGCTATCCCAGCCCAGATCGCGCGCATTGGCTTTGGTGATGTAGTTGGGTGGCAGTTCCTCGAAGGCGTGGAGGTACAGCGCCACCTCGTCCGGGCTGGAGTAAGCGCGGCCATACTCCACATAAAATTCTTCGGTGACCGCTTCGTCGCCGTCCACATAGGCTTCGGCCAGGGCGGCGAAGGGGCTAAGCAGCAGCGCGAGCGTCAGCAGAATTGACAACAGTTTTCTTCTCATGGTTTCAACCTCCGAATTCAAACAGCGTGACCTGGCTGGTCTCGGGCAGGCCGTTGAGGCAGCCGGCCTGCCGGAGCATGTCGATGGTGCCGCGGGATACCTTGCGGCGCTCCATGTCGTCGATGGAGATGAACGGTCCGTCCTGGCGGCAGGCAACGAACGCCTCCGCCGCCGCCGCGCCCACGCCCGGCAGGGCGCTGATGGGCGGGAGGATGCGGCCGTCCGCGTCGATCTGGAAGTCCGCCGCCGAGGAGCGGTAGATGTCGATGGGCTTCAGGTACACGCCGCGCAGGTTCATCTCGATCAGGATCTCCAGGAGCGTCGCCTCGTCCTCCTTGGTGGCGGTGAGCTGCTCCTTGTCCATGGCGCGGATCTCGTCGTACATGGCGCGCAGGGCGGAGAGGTCGTCCGTCGCCATGCGCGTGCCGTCAAAGTTCTCCGAGTTGCGGTGCAGGTAGCAGCAGTAGTAGGCGGCGGGGTAGTAGATCTTGAAGTAGGCGATGCGCAGCGCCATGGTGACGTAGGCCACCGCGTGGGCGCGGGGGAACATGTACTTGATCTTCTTGCAGCTATCGATGTACCACGCCGGCGCGTCCACGCTCTCGATGGTGGCCTCCATCTCCGGGGTCAGGCCCTTGCCCTTGCGCACGCTCTCCATGGTCTTGAAGGAGATCAGATCCGGCGCGCCCAGCTTGATCAGCGCGTTCATGATGTCGTCGCGGGTGCAGATGCACTCCTTCAGGGGCACGCCGGCCTTCACCAGGTCGGCGGCGTTGCCCAGCCAGACGTCCGTGCCGTGGGACAGGCCGGAGATGCGGATCAGCTCCTCCATGGTGGTGGGCCTGGTGTCCTCCAGCATGCCGCGCACGAACTTCGTGCCGAACTCCGGCACGCCCAGAGTGCCCGTCTTGGACACGCGCAACTCCTCGGGGGTGATTCCCAGCGCCTCGGTGCCCGAGAACAGCGAGAGTATCCTTCCGAATACCTCGGGATCGTGCAGCGGCACCTGCTGGGGCGCGATTCCGGTCAGATCCTGCAGCTTGCGCAGCATCGTGGGATCATCGTGGCCCAGAACGTCCAGCTTCACCAGCACGTCGTGCATGGAACTAAAGTCGAAGTGGGTGGTGATGGTGTCGGAGGACATGTCGTCCGCCGGGTGCTGGATCGGCGTGAACTGGTAGATGGAATACTCCTTCGGCAGCACCACCATGCCCGCCGGGTGCTGGCCGGTGGTGCGCTTGACGCCGGTGATGCCGTTGGCCAGGCGCTGCTTCTCGGCGTTGGTCAGGTTGTGGTTCTGCTCCTCGGCGTACTTGAGCACGTAGCCATAGGCGGTCTTTTCGGCGATGGTGCCGATGGTGCCCGCGCGGAAGCAGTACTGCTCGCCGAAGAGCTCCTTGATGTAGGCGTGCGCCCGGGGCTGGTACTCGCCGGAGAAGTTCAGGTCGATGTCGGGCACCTTGTCGCCCTTGAAGCCCAGGAACACCTCGAAGGGGATGTTGAAGCCGTCGCGGTTCATGGCCGCGCCGCAGTCGGGACAGGCCTTAGGGGGCAGATCGATGCCGCAGGCGTAGCCCTCGGGCACGTCGAATTCCACCCGCTTGCACTTTGGACAGACGTAGTGGGCCGGAAGCGAGTTGACCTCCGTGATGCCCGAGAGGAACGCCACCAGCGACGAGCCCACCGAGCCCCGGCTGCCCACGATGTAGCCGTCGGAGAGCGACTTTGCCACCAGCTTCACCGCGATCATGTACAGCGTGGAGAAGCCGTAGCCGATGATGGAGTTCAATTCCTTGTCGATGCGCTTCTGAACGATCTCCGGAAGCGGGTCGCCGTAGATCTCGTGGGCGCGGTTGAGCGTGATTTCGCGCAACTCGCGCTCCGCATCGGGCCAGAAGGGCTGGAAGGTCTCCTTGCCCTCGGGGTGGGGGAGGAACACGTGCAGCTCGCCCACCTGATCGGCGATGGCGTTGGGGTTGTCCACCACCACGCGCCGCGCCGTCTCCTCGCCCAGGTAGGCGAATTCCTTCAGCATGTCGTCCGTGGTGCGGAAGTAGAGCGGCGGTTGGTCGTCGGGGTTCTCGAAGCCCTTGTAGTTCATCAGCACGGCGCGGAACACGCCGTCCGTGGGCTCCATGAAGTGCACGTCACCGGTGGCGCACACGGGCTTGTGGAGCTCCTCGCCCAGCCGCACGATTTTTCGATTGAGCTCCCGCAGCGCCTCCTCGTCGGGCACGCTGCCGTCGCGCACGAGGAAGGCGTTGTTGCCGATGGGCTGAATCTCCAGGTAGTCGTAGAAGGAGGCGATGCGCTTGAGCTCGTACTCGTCGCGCCCGTCCAGCACGGCGCGGAACAGCTCGCCCGCCTCGCAGGCGCTGCCAACGATCAGGCCCTCGCGATACTTCGCGATCAGGCTGCGGGGGATGCGCGGCGTGCGGTAGAAGTAGTTCAGGTGCGCCTCGCTCACCAGGCGGTAGAGGTTCTCCATACCCTTCTGGGTGGCGGCCAGCAGGATGATGTGGAAGCTCGGCTTGCCCGCGTCCGTCTGGAAGCAGCTGTTGAGCGCGCCCAGCGACTGGATGCCCTTCTGCGCGCGCACCTCGGCGAGCGCCTTGAGCAGCATCAGGCTGGTGGCGCGCGCGTCGTGCACGGCGCGGTGGGCGTTCGCAAGCGATATGCCCAGCTGTTTGCACATGTTGCCCAGCTTGTGGCTGCGCAGCGCGGGATACTGGTTGCGCACCAGCATCAGCGTGTCCAGCACGGGGTAGTCGAAGGGAAGGCCCGCCGCCCTGAACGCGCGGCGGAAGAAGGCGATGTCGAACTCGGCGTTGTGGGCCACCAGGATCGCGCCCTCGCAGAACTTGGCGAAGTCGGGCAGCACGTCCATGAGCCGGGGCTGGCCGCGCAGCATCGCGCCAGAGATGCCGGTGAGCTGCGTCACGCGCTCGGGCACCGGCCGGCCGGGGTCGATCAGCTGGGAGAACTCTGCCACCTCGACGCCATTCTCGACGCGCACCGCGCCGATCTCGATGATCTCGTCGGAGTATTTGTTGAGGCCGGTGGTCTCCACGTCGAGCACCACGTAAGTCGCGCCGTCCAGTGGCAGATCCTCACCGCCGCGCACGATGCCCGCGTCGTCCTCGATCAAATAGCCCTCGCAGCCGGGAATGAGCTTGATTCCGGCCTTCTTGGCCGCGCCGAAGGCCTCCGGAAAGGCCTGCACCACGCCGTGGTCGGTGATGGCGATGGCGGGATGGCCCCACTTCGCGGCCTGCTTGATCAGCGCCGTGGGGCTGGCGCAGGCGTCCATCGTGGAGAAGCTGGTGTGCAGGTGCAGCTCCACGCGCTTGCGCGGCGCCGCGTCCTCGCGCACGGGCTTGCGCGCGGGGGCGAGGTCGGTCACCATCAGCACCATCTCGCGCTTGAAGTCGTCGTAGCGGTAGCTGCCGCGGGCGGTGACCCAGGCGCCATTCTTCGCGCCCGCGCTCAGCGCGTCGGCCTGGGCCTGCACGCCGCGGGCATTGTCGTCGCCGCCCCGGCGCGCGCCCAGGAAGAGCTTGCAGCTGACCGAGGAGGTGCTGTCCGACAGGGTGAAGTTGACGATCTTCGTCTGGCCGTTCTTCGCGTCGCGCATCTCGAAGTCGGACACCTCGCCGCGCACGGTCACACGGCCGGCGTCCTCGGTCAGCTCGCGCATCTCGATGACGGGATCGTGGATGGGCTTGCCGTAGAGCGCGTCCGACGGCGGCGCGGACCTCTTCGCCTCGCCCCGGGCCGCCTTCGCCGCGTCCATGGCGAACACCTCGGCCTCGCGCCGCCGGGCGTCGCCGATCTCCCGGATGCGGCGCTCGTCGTCGCCGGTGACGAGGATGTTGGCGGTCACGCGCATGCCGAAGAGCTCGCCGAACTTCTCCGCGAGGATGCGGTCCACGCCGCGGCTGCGCAGAAAGGACGCGCCCTCGGCGGAGGACACGCAGATGTTGAGCGCGTCGTCCTTCAGCGACCAGCCCTTGCCCTCCCAGTCGATGAAGGGCATGGAGCCGGGGCTCTCGTGGCGCACCAGATCCCTCAAGAGGCCCGAGGCGATGGAAATGTCTTCCCGCACCGCGTCGCGCAGCGCGGGATACTCCATCTGCACCTTCACGGGCGTGTCCGGGATGGCCGCGGCCATCAGGCGCTTGAGAAGCTTCAATTCCCGCTCGCTGACGATGCGCTCGCAGGAGAAGCGCACGCGCATGGCTCCCGTCTTGCGGGAGACGTCCACCCGCGCGAGCGTCAGCTCGTCCGCGAGCGCGCGATCCTCCTTGCGGATCATGTCACGCCAGAGTTCCGACATATTGTACCTCCGACCGACGCCGTCAGCGCTGGGCCGCGCGGCGAACTTCCGCGATGAGTATTTCCGCCAGATCGCCCCGAACGGCGCGGGGCGGCTGGCCCTTGACGATCAGCGCGCCGCCATCCTTCCCGCCGGCGATGCCCAGATCGGCCTCCCGTGCCTCGCCCGGGCCGTTGACGATGCAGCCCATCACGGCCACCTTGATGTGCTTGTGAATGTCCCGCGTGGCCGCGCGCACCGCGTTGGCGATGCCCTCCACGTCGATGCAGGTGCGCCCGCAGGTGGGGCAGGAGACGATCTCCACGAAGTCGCGCCGCAGTCCGCAGGCGCGCAGGATGCTCAGTCCCGCCGGCACCTCCTGCACCGGATCGCCGGAGATGGACACGCGGATCGTGTCGCCGATGCCCTCCATCAGGAGCGTGCCGATACCCACTGCCGACTTCACCACGCCAACGTCCGCCGTGCCGGATTCGGTCACGCCGATGTGCTGGGGGTAGCCGGTCTGACGGTGCGCCAGGCGGCAGGCCTCCACCATCGTGCGCACGTCCGTGGCCTTGAAGGAGAGGCAGATGTCGTCAAAGCCCGCGCGCTCGAGCATTCGCGCGTGGTTGAGCCCGCTCTCCACCATGCCCTCGGGCGTGACGCCGCCGTACTTTTTGAGGATGTCCTTCTCGATGGAGCCGGAGTTCACGCCGATGCGCACGGGCACGCGGTGCGCCTTCAGACACGCCGCGAGCGCGCGCACGTTGGCCTCGCCGCCGATGTTGCCGGGGTTGATGCGCACCTTGGCGATGCCGTTTTCGATGGAGCGGATCGCGAGCCTGTGGTCGAAGTGGATGTCCGCCACCAGCGGCACGGGGCTCGCGTCCACCAGCGCGCGCACGGCCTCGGCGCAGGCCTCGTCGTAGACCGACACGCGCACGATGTCCGCGCCCGCCTCCGCCATGCGGCGGATCTGATCGAGCGTGGCGGGCACGTCCCGGGTGTCGGTGTTGGTCATGGTCTGTACGCTGACGGGCGCGCCGCCGCCGATGGCCACGCCGCCCACGTTGATTTGCTTCGTCATTCGTATTCACTCCTCGCCGGAATCGGTTTGGGATGTTCTGGAAAGTTTCAGCCCGCGATCAGCCGCAGCACGTCCTTGTAGGTGATGAACAGGATCAGCATCATCAGCAGGCACATGCCGACGGCGTGAATCAGGCCCTCCTTCTCCGGGGGCACGGGCTTGCGGCGGATGCCCTCGACGATCAGAAACACCAGCCGTCCGCCGTCCAGCGCGGGCAGCGGCAACAGGTTCATGATGCCGACGTTCAGCGACAGGAAGAAGATCAGATTCACCACGGCGTAGAGCTTCTCGCTGGAGATCTGGTCGCTGACGAAGGAGATGATGCCCACCGGGCCCATCATGTCGTTCACGCCGCTCCCATGGAATACCAGATCCCGGAGCGCCTTGAGCATCTCCCCGGTGAACTCCACCATGTAGCCGCAGCTGCGGCCCAGCGCCTCGCCGAAGCGGTAGGTGCGCCCGCCGAAGGCGATGCCGATCTGATAGCTGGCCTGGCCGCTGGCCTCATCCGTCACGGCCGCAGGCGTCACCTGCAGCGTGCGCGCCTGGCCGTCCCGCTCGATGCTCAGTTCGATCGGCTGGAGAGGGTCGCAGGACTGGATGATCTGCCGCGCGGATTCCATGCCCACCTCGTCGAAGCTGACGGGCGTGCCGTTGACCGCGGTCACCACGTCTCCCGTTTCAATGCCGCACGCGGCGGCGGGGGTGTCCGGGTAGACCAGGTCGATGCGGGGCAGGTATTCCGCGATGATGAAATTCGAAAGCAAAATCGTGCAGAACGCGAAGGCCAGCACGAAGTTCATCGCCGGGCCGGCCGCGACTGTCAGGAAGCGCTTCCACACGGGTTGGTTGTTCATGGCGTTGGGCGCGGGGTTTTCCCCGTCCTCGCCCACGAAGGCGCAGTAGCCGCCCAGCGGGATCAGCCGCAGCGAATAGTCGATGTCCTTGCGGCGAAAGCCGAACAGCTTCGGACCGAAGCCCACCGAGAATTCCACGATGCCGATGCCGCACAGCCGGCCCACCAGGTAGTGGCCGAACTCGTGCACGGTCACGATGAAGCCGAGCATCACGATGGCGATCAGGATGTAGAGCAGTTTGGACATGGGGATCAGAGCCTCCGAATCATTTCACCGGCGCGCGCGCGCGCCTCAGAATCCGCTTGATAGACGTCCGCGACGGTGCGGATGGGCCGCGGGGGCACCGCGTCCAGTGCGTCCCGGATCAGCCGGGGGATCGCCCCGAAGGGCACGCGCCCGTCCAGGAACGCCGCCACCGCCGCCTCGTTCGCACCGTTGAGCACCACGGTCGCCCAGGGACCCGCCTTCAGGGCCTCCATCGCGCAGCCCAGCGCCGGGAAGCGGTCGAGGTCGGGCTCGGCGAAGGTGAGGCTGCCGATCGCGGCGAAGTCCAGCGGCTTCGCGTCGTAGTTCAGGCGCTCGGGGTAGGACATGGCGTAGCCGATGGGCCCGCGCATGTCCGGGTTGCCCAGCTGCGCGAGCACCGCGCCGTCCTCGAACTCCACCATGGAGTGAATCACGCTCTGCGGATGAATCACCGCGCGGATTTTTTCCGCCGGCATGCCGAAGAGGTGGTGCGCTTCGATGATCTCCAAGCCCTTGTTCACCATGCTGGCGCAGTCCACGGTGATCTTGCGGCCCATGTTCCAGGTGGGGTGGCGGAGCACCTCGTCCACGCCGGCGCGCTCGATGGCCTCCTTCGGCCAGTCGCGCAGCGCGCCGCCCGAGGCGGTGAGGATCAGGCTGCGCACGGGATTGCCCCGCGCCGCCTGCAGGCATTGGAAGATCGCGGAGTGCTCGCTGTCCACCGGCAACAGCGGCACGCCCAGGCGCTTCGCCTTCTCCGTCACGAGGCTGCCGCCGGTCACGAGGGCCTCCTTGTTCGCCAGCAGCACGCGCTCGCAGGCGTCCAGCGCCGTCCACACCGCGTCGAGCCCCGCGATGCCCGTGATGGCGCACAGCGCGGCGTCCGGTCGCACGGCCTCGAGCGCCCGGGCCGAGCAGTCCGGGCCGAAGAACCACTGGCAAAACCTCAAATCCTCGGGAATCTCCCGGGGCTCCTCCACGAGCCCGGCGGCCAGCGGACGAAACTCGCGCGCGAGCGCGAAGAGCTTTTCGGCGGAGCTTCCCGCCGTCAAGCAGACGGCAGAGAATCGATCCGGATGCCGGCGCACCAGATCCAGCGCCTGCGTCCCGATCGATCCCGTGGCCCCCAATATCGCGATTGTCTGTCGATTCATATCTCCATCGTTTCCCGTCAGATGATTTTAAAGAAGATGTAGCAGGCGGCCGCGCAGAACAGCACGCCGTCCATGCGGTCCATCACGCCGCCGTGGCCGGGCAGCACGTTTCCGAAGTCCTTCACGCCGCAGTAGCGCTTGAGCATGGACGCGGTCAGGTCGCCCACCTGGCTGAGCGCGCCCGCCACCAGCCCGAGCGCGCCGAACGCCCAGGCGGGCGGCAGCGCGTCGATGCCCGCGACGAAGGCGGGGTCGGCGTGGAAGATCAGCCGCAGCAGGCCCGGCACCGCCATGGAGAACAGCACGCAGAAGATCAGCCCGCCGATGGAGCCCTCCACGGTCTTCTTCGGGCTCAGCTCCGGCGCGAGCTTGTGCTTGCCGAAGAGCATGCCGGAAAACAGCGCGAATACGTCGTTGATCGAGGCCGAGAAGAAGGCCAGCACCAGCGCCACCGTGACCGTGGCCCGGTCGTTCAGGCGCAAGAGCTCCATCAGCACCATGTAGAATATGCCGGGATAGAGCATCGGAAACACCGTGGCCATCAGGCTCTCCACGGCGATCTTGCCCCGCGACACCAGCCGAATCATCGCCGCCATCACGCTCAACAGCAGCGCCGTCATCGCCAGCGGCGCGTTGCGGTTGATGAAGAACGAAGCCAGGAACGCGGCGATGGTCAGCCCGCAGTACATGTAGCCCGCCCAGCGGACCGGCTCGATGCCGGTGGCGCGGGTCGCGCGGTAGACCTCCTCCACGCTCATCACGAGCATGACGGAGAGCAGCGCGAACATGGCCCACCGGCTGGTGAGGATGGCCGCCAGCACCACGACCGTCCATACTGCTCCGGTGATTACTCGCTGTTTCACGATATTTCCTCCGTATTCTGCCCGGCGGCGCCCGCTTCATCCGCCTCTGATCCAGCCGAATCCGCCTTCACGCCGCCGAAGCGGCGGTCGCGGGACGCGTAGGCGCGCAGGTTGCGCAGGTACTCCGCCCGGTCGTAGTCCGGCCAGAGGACGCTGTCGAAGATCATCTCGGCGTAGGTCGTCTGCCAGGGCAGGAAGTTGGACAGCCGCATCTCGCCGCTGGTGCGGATCAGCAGGTCCACGTCCGGCAGCCCGGCGGTGTAGAGTTCATTCTCCAGCGCGGCCTGGTCGATGTCGTCCGGCCGCAGCTCGCCCGAGGCGCACTTCTGCGCCAGCCGCGCCGCGGCGCGCGTCAGCTCCGCTCGCCCGCCGTAATTGAGCGCGATATTGAGCTTGAGGCCGGTGTTGTCCTTCGTGCGCTCCATGGCGCTGCACACCGCCTCGCGCTGGGGGCCGGGCAGCCCGTCCACGTCGCCGAGGATCAATATGCGCACGTTTTTGCGATCCAGTTCGTCGATCTCCGAGGCGAAATACTTCAAAAGCAGCCCCATCAAGGCGTTGACCTCCTCCTTGGAGCGGGCCCAGTTTTCGGTGGAGAAGGCGTACAGGCTCAGCGCCTCGATGCCCCAGTCGTCGCTGGCGCGGATGATGTCGCGCAGCGCCTCGGTGCCGGCGGCGTGGCCGGCGGAGCGGGGAAGGCCCCGCTTCTGCGCCCAGCGCCCGTTGCCGTCCATGATGATGGCCACGTGCCGGGGCAGCCTGTCCGGGGGAAGCTGCTGCGCCGCCGCGGGCATCACGGGCGCGGTGATGTACTTCGGCTGCGCGTGAAGCAGTTTGGAAAACATGGAGGAGAGCTTCTCAACAAACATACGGACGCTCCTTTAAAACTCCTGGGCGGCCCATTGGGCCGCCCAGGGGGCGTAAATCACCTCTATGGGCGCGGAAACCGGGATCTCCCGCCGCGTCAGACTTCCATGATCTCCTTTTCCTTGGCCGCGCCCACCTTGTCGATCTGCTCAATGTGCGCGTCGGTGATCTTCTGGAGATCCTTCTCGGCGGACTTCTGGTCGTCCTCGGTGATCTCAGAGTCCTTCTTCATCTTCTTGACGGCCTCCATCGCGTCGCGGCGGATGGCGCGAATCGCCACCTTGCCGTCCTCGATGCGCTTCTTCACCTGCTTGCACAGGTCCTTGCGGCGCTCGGCGGTGAGCTCCGGGATGATCAGGCGGATCACCTTGCCGTCATTGGACGGATTGATGCCGATGTCGGACTTCTGAATGGCCTTCTCGATGGGCTTGATCATGCTGGCCTCCCAGGGGGCGATCACCAGCATGCGCGGCTCCGGGGAGGAAATGTTGCCCACCTGATTGAGCGCGGTCTGGGTTCCGTAGTAGTCCACGGTGATCTTATCGAGAATCTGCGGATTGGCGCGGCCGGCGCGCAGCGTGGCGAGATCCTTCTGAATGACGGCGATGGTCTTGTCCATCTTTTCACCGGCGGCCTTCACGGTATCCTGATACATATGCTACCTCCTGAAATTTAAAATTGCAAAATGCAAAAACGCTCTGTTCATATTATAGAGGTTTTTGGATGAAATGGCAAGAAGAATTTTTCCGGGACGTTACAAACCGCGCCGGTTTCGGATTCCCGGGAGGACGGTCCTCACACGCCGTATTTGATCTTCACGCGGTCCAGCTTTTCGCCGAAGGGGCGGCCGAGCAGGTTGAGGAAGATCACGTTGGAGACCGCGTAGACGGCGGTGTAAGGAAGGGCGGCCGCCAGCGCCGCGGCGTAGAGCGCCGGATCGAGCGCGCCGTTGTACCAGACCACCGTCCACACGTCCATGACGAGGGAGTAGGCGGCCCCGGCGAACACGCCGTAGAGGGACAGCAGCAACCGGCTGCGTTTGAGCGGCCTGGAGAGCAGCCCCGCGAACAGGCCCAGCAGTCCCCAGGAGAGCATTTGAAACGGCGTCCACGGCCCCTGGCCGAAGTAGAAGTTGGAGATCAGCGCCGAGAGCGCGCCGGTCAGGAAACCCGCCTCGGGGCCGATGTGGATCGCGGTAATGACCACCATGGCGGTGATGGGCTTGAAGGCGGGGATCGCGCTGAAGACGAAGCGGCCCGCCACGGACAGCGCCGTCATCACCGCGACCAGAATCAGCCGCCGCGCGCCGGTCTTGCGCCGCTCGAAGCCGCAGGAGAACAGCACCAGCGCCATCAGCGCCACCAGCATCGACGAGAGCGCGAAGTGTCCGCGCCCCGGTCCCAGCGCGAACCAGAGCACCGCCGCCGGAATCAGCGCGAAGGGAATGGCGATTCCCAGCGCCCTGCGCAGCCGCGCGCTGCGGATCACCAACAGTTTCATGTCTCACCGCCGTTTCTGCGGCAGAGTTCCGCCGCGTCCTCCACGGTGGCCACGCCGTCGTACCAGCCGCGGCAGATGCGGTTGGCGGCGGTGGTGTAGAAGCTGTTTTCATCGAAGAAGCGCTCGGGCGCGTCGGAGGACGCGATCTCACCCCGGAAGATGAGCGCGCAGCGATCCGCGCAGCGCGCGGCGAATTCCACGTCATGGGTGACGATCAGGATCGCGACGCCGTCGTCGCGGAGCGCGCGCAGAACCTCCAGTACCTTGCGCTTGGCGTGCGGGTCGATTCCCTTGGTGGGCTCATCCAGCAAAAGCAGTTTTGGTTTTGTGGCCAGCGCTTTCGCCAGCGCCACGAGCTGCTGCTCGCCGCCGCTCAAATCGTAGGGGTGGCGGTCCATCAGATGCGCGAGCGGGTAGGGCAGCGCGGAGAGTTCCGCGCCGGCCTCCCGGAGCTCGTCGCGCACCGTGCTCTTTAGAAAGACCGTCTGCGCGTCCTGCGGCAGCATCGACACGCACTCCCGGTACAGCGACTGTCCCTTATAGTCGCGCACGCGCCTGCCGAACACGCGCACCTCGCCGCTGTACGGGCGCGCGAGGCCCGCCGCCAGCTTCAGCGCCGTGGACTTGCCCGAGCCGTTCGGACCGAGCAGGCAGAAAATCTCGCCCGCGCGCACGTCCAGATCGAGCCCGCGCAGCACGTCGGCTTGCTCCCGGCCGTAGCGGAAGTACGCGCTTCGAAATTCCAGCGCGCGGGCCTCGGGCCGGGGCGCGGAGGAGGCGTCGAGGGCGCGGATATCGTTTTTGTAGCGCTCGCGCAGAAAGCGCCGGCCCTCGCGCACGGTGACCGGGCAGCGCCCCCGTGCCCCGGCGGCGTGAAACAGCCGCACCGCGCCGGGCATGGCGTCGATCAGCGCCGGATGGCCGCGCAGGCGCTCGCAGGCGGCCTCGGGCGGAAGGTCGAGCGTCAGCGCGCCGCTCTCCAGCACCAGCACGCGGTCGGCCATGGGCAGGGCCTCCTCGAGCCGGTGCTCGATCAGCAGAACGGTCAGGCCCATCTCCCGATTCAGCTTCTTTACGGTGTTCAAAAAGTCGCCGGCGGCGATGGGATCGAGCTGGGAGGCGGGCTCGTCCAGCAGCAGAAGCCCCGGCTGGGCGACCATCACCGAGGCCAGGTTCAACAGCTGCTTCTGGCCGCCGGAGAGGGAGTGGGTGTCGCGCTCGAACCAGTCCGCGATGCCGAAGTAGCTGGCCATCTCGGCCACGCGGCGGCGGATCGACGCCTGGGGAAGCCCCATGTTCTCCAGTGCGAAGGCCAGCTCGTGCCACACCTTGTCGGTCACGATCTGCTGCTCGGGGCGCTGCGCCACGTAGCCGACGCGGCAGGCGTCCGCGTCGCGCAGCTCCTCGATGGGCGTGCCGGACAGCGAGATTTCGCCGCTTCGCTCGCCCAGCGGCGCGAGTTCGCGCTTGAGCAGCCGCATCAGCGTGCTCTTTCCGCTGCCCGTCTCGCCGATGAGCACGACAAAATCGCCCGCCTCCACGCGGAAGCTGACGTCGCGAAGCGTCGGTTCCGGCGCGTCCGGGTAGCGAAAGCTCAGATTCTGGACCGCAATGCTCTCCAACGAAGGTTTTCCTCCCATTCAAGGATGCCCGGCGCAAACGCCAGCAGCGCGTAGCAGGCGTATCCCACGGCGCCCAGCGCGCCGCCGCCGTTCAGGCGGAAGCGGGGGTAGAAGTCGCAGCGCAGCGCGCCCGAGGCGGCTGCGGCGATCGCGACGGAGGCGAGCGCCAGGCAGATCATGCACAGCGCCGCGTCGCGCCCGCGAAAGCGGAACAGCGCGTATCGCGTGCGCCGCCCGGTTCCGTAGCCCCGGGCCGCCATGCTGTCGGCGGTGATGATGCCGTTCTCCAGCGCCCAGGTCACCAGCACGGAAAAGACGCGCGCCTCTCCGCGCAGCCGGTCGATCAGGTTCTCCTCGCGGAACAGCCCCAGCGCCCGCTGCGCGTCGCGCACGCGCTTCGCCTGATCGCGCAGGAGCGGTATGTAGCGTAGCGCGATGGAGAGGATCAGCGTGAGCTTCGGCAGCGCCGAGCCGAACACGTAGAGCAGCTTGTCGCTGGTCATGATCTCCTGAAAGGAGCGAAACCAGCACAGAGACGAAGCGATCATCCCGCCCATCGCCATGCCGTAGAACAGCGCCTCCAGCGTGACCGGGTTGTGGTTGAGCACGAACAGCGGCGTGGCGCCGTTGTGCGCGAACAGGGGGTTGATCAGCGCCGAGAGCGCGAACAGCGCGAGATACAGCGGCAGCGCGCGCCGCGCCGCAAGCGGATTTCGCACGGCGAGGTACAGCGCGGAGCCCGCCAGCGACAGCGCCAGCAGGACCGGATTCAGACAGAACATGGCGATGCCCGCCGCCAGCATCAGCCACAGGAAGGCGGCGAAGGGATTCGCCTCTCTCAGGGAGATCATCGCGAACCACCGCCCAGATCGGTGGTGTACTCCCAGAGCACCTCGTCGCCGTCGTGAAGCGGACAGCTTCCGCAGCTCAGCGAGGGCGATTCGCCGTTGACGTAGTACAGCCAGCCGGAGAGTTCGCCGTAGGCGAACTCATAGAGATAGTTGATGCCTTTGACGTAGGCCATCGCCGCGCTGCCCTCGTATTCGAGATGGATGCCGTGGGTCCGCGCGGCGGCGGTGAGCGCGTCGAACACGCTGTCACCCTCGGCGAAGGGAATCTCGGATGGCGGCAGGATCACGCCGTCCTCGGGCGTGCTGCCGTCGTCCGCGCGCCCGGCCACGCCGTCGCAGCGGATGGAGAGCGTGACGTGGCCGTCGGCGGGGACGTTCGCCAGCGCGTCGGGGTCGTAGTAATTCTGGACGCTCTCGAACTGCATGAACCACACCGCGCAGCTCAAAGCGAGGGCGATCAGCAGCACAAAGGCCAGATGTTTGCGCGCGGCGCGCTTCCGCGTCAGCGCGAAGGCCGCGCCCGCGACCGCCAGCAGGCCGATGGCAGCGAGGGCGACGCGCTTCCACCGGGGGAGGCCGAGATCCCGGGCGCTCCGGGGCTCGACCTTCGCGACGCGCACATTGTTGAAGTCGTAGAACGCCTCACCGGGGGATTCCAGCGCGATCAGCGCCTGCAGCGCCTGGGCGGTGGCGGTGGGGTTGGCCTCGCCGCCGCTCAGGTGGGCAAAGCCGCCCGAGGGGACGCGGTAGTCCATCAGCGCGTCGCGCACCGTCCTTCCATTCTTGACGAAGCGGGAATCGTCCACGTCCACGCCCAGCCCCGCCAGCGCGATCAGCACCTGCGCGGCGCTCTCAGAGTTTTCGCTGCCCATGCTGGCGAAGCCGCCGGACTCCATCTGCCGCCGGGAGAGGAAATCGAGCGCCCGCTCGACGGCGCCGTCCAGCGCCGCGCTCTCCACCTTGCAGCAGGCGAGCGCCTGCAGGCACATGGCGGTCACGTCCACGTCGCCGGTGTCGCCGGTCACGCGCCAGCCGCCGTCCTTGAGCTGAAGTCCGACGAGCTCGTCCGCCACCGATTCCGCCGTGAACTGCTTCGACGGCGCGCCGTTGTTGAGCAGGTGCAGCGCCCAGACCCAGCTCATCGCGCCCAGCGCGCCCGCGCCCTTGTCCACGACGCCCTCAGGCACGCGTTCCGTCGCGCCGCAGGCCATCAGCGCGAGCGCCGTGCGCATGCGCGTGTTGGCGTTGGAGATGCCCGCTTCCAGCTTCGCGGCGGCGGCGCTGGCGTAGGCCGAGTAGTCCAGGCTCTTCCCCGCGCGGATCAGGCAGAGCACATAGTTGTCCGACGCGCTGCCCGCGCCCGCGGCGAGTTCGCCGTCGAGCCACACCTGAACGTCCACGCCGCCGGACGCAAAGGCCCAGGTTTCGTCGATCGACTCCGCCCGGGCGCACAAAGGCGCGAGCGCCAGCAGAAGCGCCAGCACCCGCGCGAGAATCCGATTCAGTTTCATTCCGCCTCGTGCACCGTGAACACGTAGACCGGGGGCACGAGCACCGCGCCGTCATAGCGCGCGGAGACGGTGTATACGCCGGGCTCGGCGGGGGTCTCCAGGATCACGGAGCCGCTCTCGTCGGTGACCAGGCCGGTGTCCTCGCCGTTCAGGGTGATCTTCGCGCCGGCGACGGGGGTCTCGACCACGTTCCAGTCCGCGTCGTGGCCCTGCTGGATCAGCGTGAGCTTGCCGCCGTCCCCGGCGGAGAAGTAGCTGAACGCGTCCGACCAGTTCTCCAGATCCTGATAGGCGTAGGCCTGCACGTGCGCGCCCTCGGTCACGGGATCGGCCAGATTCAGGCAGGAGGCGTTGTCCACGCAGTAGCCGAAGCTGCCGCCGTTGTCGATGCCCCAGAGCTTGGTCAGGCTCGGGCCGTAGCCCTGGTCCTCGGCGGCGAAACCGGCGGCCGCGCCGCCCTCGAAGTACTGCTCGTGGGCGCAGTAGAGCGCGTCGTAGACGGTGAGCGCGCCGTCGCCGTCCGCGTCGGTGACCTCGGTGGCGGTGTAGGCGAGCTGGAGCTCGCCCGCGCCGTCGCTGATGGTGACGTAGATGGTTTCGGCGAAGGCGGCGCCGCAGAGCAGCGCGAGCGCGATCAGAGTACAAATCAGTTTCTTCATTTTATTCTTCATTTTGGTTTTCCTTCCTTTCCTGACGAACCGGGCGCGAAAAAGCGCCCGCGTGGCGGCGCGAGCGCAGAATTTCCCCATCGGAATATGCTCCGGCGAGGGCTGCGCTCTTCCGGCCCAAGAACGTTTGCCCATCGCGCGCGCGGGCGGCCCGACTTTCGCGTATCCGCGATCACGGTAATGACGGTTGCGGCGGATTTTCACCGCCTTCCCCCGCTGCGCTCGATTCGAATCAATTCGACAGCGCATAGTGTAGCACAGTCCGCGCCGCTTGTCAACGCGAAAGCGGTTAACTTTGCTCCGAAGGGTGAGGAATGACGCAAATCGGTTGAAATTTCTTTTGCGCTGTGTTAAAATGAAATTGGAAAAAATTCTGATGTTTGGAGGGATCGCCGTGGGCAAGGGCATCTGCGTGGCGGGGAATATGATCGTCGACATTCTCTACTCCACAAACGGCTGGCCGGAACAGGGAAAGCTTGTGCACATACTGGGCGACGTGTCCCGCTCGACGGGCGGCGCGGTCTGCAACACGATCATCGACCTCGCGAAGCTCGCGCCCTCCATGCCGCTCTACGCCATGGGCCGCGTCGGCGCGGACGCGGAGGGCGATCTGATCCTGGAAAAGCTCGGCGCGCATCCGAACATCGATACAAGCCGGGTGCTTCGCGACGGCACCTCGGCGTTCACGCTGGTGCTCAACGACGTGCTCACCAACGAGCGCACCTTCTTCACCTGCCTGGGCGCGAACGGCCGCTTCTGCGAGGACGATATCGACTGGGACCGGCTCGACTGCGGCATACTGCACATCGGCTATATCCTGCTGCTCAGCGCGCTCGATCAGGAGGACGCGGAGTTCGGAAGCAGGATGGCGCGGCTTCTGTGCCACGCCCAGCGGCGCGGCATCAAGACGTCCATCGACGTGGTGAGCGAGGCCAGCGACCGCTTCCGCAGGCTGGTTCCCCCGGCGCTCAAGTACGCCGACTACTGCGTCATCAACGAGATCGAGGCGGGGGAGACCGTCGGCATCCCGCTGCGGGATGAGAACGACCGCCTGATCGTCGAAAACATTCCCTCGGCGCTCCGGCGCATGAAGGAGCTGGGCGTGTCCACGTGGGCGGTGATTCACAGCCCCGAGGGCGGCTACGGCATGGATGAGCGCGGCAATTACGTATCCATCGACAGCCTGCGCCTTCCCGACGGCTACATCAGGGGCAGCGTGGGCGCGGGCGACGCGTTCTGCGCGGGCGTGCTCTGCGCGGCGGAGCGCGGCGAGAGCCTGCGCGAGGCCATCGAGCTGGGCATCGGCTCGGCGGCGGCGTCTCTGAGCGAGGCCAGCGCCACCGACGGCATGCGCAGCGAGGCGGAGGTGCGCGCGCTCTACGCGAAGTTGCGTTAGAACAGCTTCGCCGGGCGCGGCGCGCGGTGGAGCGCGACCAGTGCCAGGAACAGCAGCGCCATCGCCGCGATCAGGTAGGTCAGGCTTCCGTTGAGGGCGTAGAGCGCCAGCAGCACGCACGCGAACAGCAGCCCCCGGGGCGCGTTTTTCCGGTTCACGAGCAGCGCGGCCGCGCGGCGAAGCCGGAACCGTAGGCGCGGCGAAGCGGGCGCCGCCGAATCGCAGTCGAAGCCCTCGGGGTGCTCGGCGATGAGCTGGCGGAGCAGGTTCGCGTCCACCAACGCCACGCGCGGCGACTTCAGGCTGGCGGCCAGCGCGCGGTCGTCCGCGCCGGCGGAGCAGGTGGCGCAGACGGCGAGCTGGGCCTCGCCGCGATGGGCGCGCCAGGCGTCGAACAGCCGGTCCTGGGGAAGCTTTGTGGACGGGTGCAGCTGGATCAGCTCCACCGGGCACTCCGCGCCATAGCTGGCGCGCAGCAGGTTTGCGAGGCGCTCCCTCGCCTCGGCCGCATCCATGCAGGCCAGGCGCATCAGCGCCCCGCTCGCGCAGCGGCGCACGCGGCGCTTCCGCCAGAATCGCCCCTGTGCGATCAGTGCGATGATCCGCCGCGCGAGCTTCGCCAGCAGCGCGCAGCAAAACAGCGCCAGCAACAGCGCGGCGACGCGGCTTTTGAGCGCGCCGAGAAAGTAGAAGTACAGGCCGGCCGCGGCGGCCAGCGTCAGCACGAAGGCGTCGATCTTTTTGCCCATGGTTCGTCCTCCCGGAGAGCGTTTGCTTCCAGTTTGGACGGCTTTGGGCGGCACTATACCTGGAGGGATGCGCTATGCGGGTTGGAATTATGGGTGGCACGCTCGATCCCGTGCACAGCGGGCACATCTTCGTGGCCCGGCGCGCGCGGGAGGTATTGAAGCTGGATCGGGTGATGCTGCTGCCCGCGGGCGATCCGCCGCACAAGGATCCGCCCACGTCCCAGGCCGACCGCATGGAGATGGCGCGGCTGGCGGCGGCGGGCTGCGAGGGCGCGTTCGCCTGCGCGCTGGAGGTGGATCGCGCGGGCGTGACCTACACGCTGGACACGCTGCGCCAGCTCCGGCGGATGAACCCGAACACCGAGTGGTACTATCTGATCGGCGCGGACACGCTGGACGTGCTCGACACCTGGCGGGAATTCGGCGAGGTGGCGAAACTGTGCACCTTCGCGGTGAACGGCCGCGCGGAGGAGGACGCGAGCGTCGCGCGGATGCGCGCGCTGGAGGAGCGGTACGGCGCAAGGTTTGTCAACCTGCCCTTCCGCGGCCCGGACGTATCCTCCACGCAGGTGCGCGAGCGCGTTGCCGAGGGCATGAGCGTCGCGGGACTGGTGCCGGAGCCGGTGGCGACGTACATCCGCGCCCATGGGCTGTATCTCTGTGCGAAATCGAAGGCGCAGATTCTGGACATACTGCGGTCGGAGCTCAAGCCCGGACGCTTCCGCCACACGCTGGGCGTGGCCGAGACGGCGAAGCGGCTGGCGGAGCGTTGCGGCGTCGATCCGATGCGCGCGGAGCTGGCGGGGCTATTGCACGATTGCGTGAAGTCGATGCCCGTAACCGAACAGCGCGCGCTCGCGCGGGAGGTGCCCGACGCGGACGCGGCGGAGCTCGCCGCCGACCGCGTGGTGCACGCCCCGGCGGGGTGTGTGGAGTCCTACCGCCGCTTCGGCGTGCGGGACCGCTCGATCCTGTCCGCCATCCGCAAGCACACGCTGGGCGGGGAGGAGATGAGCGCCATGGACGCGCTGATCTACGTCGCGGACTTTGTGGAGCCCAACCGGGAGGACTTCTCCGGGCTGTCGGCGGCGCGGAATCTGGCGGAGCGGGACATCTTCGCGGCGGCGCGGCTGTGCGCGCAGCTGACGAGCGAACACGTGAGAAGCGAGGGCGGGCGGCCCCACGAGCGGACGCTCGCGATGTTGAAATAGATTTCGAGATCGAAAGAGGAGGCATGAGGCATGAATCAAGCGAAGGAACTGGCATTGAAGGCGGCGCGCTTCCTGGACAAGAAGGGCGCGACGGACATCGAGATTCTGGAGGTCACGCATCTGACCTCAATCACGGACTACTTCGTGATCTGCAACGGCCGCAACATCCAGTCCGTGCGGACGCTGGCGGAGGATCTGGAGGACAAGCTGGCGGAGGAGGGCATCCAGCCCCGCCGCAAGGAGGGCGCGCGCGAATCGAAGTGGATCGTGCTGGACTACGCTCACGTGATCGTGCACGTGTTCCATCCCGACGAGCGCAGGTTCTACAACATCGAACGCCTGTGGCAGGACGGCACCAATCAGGTGGAGTTCATACCGCTGGGCGAGGAATAAACTGAAGATACCTGGAGGATACATACCAATGCAAGTCAGACCCATTGAACATCACATCTGGAATCCGAAGATGGAGTGCATCAGCCGCGATGAGCTGGCGCAGATGCAGAGCGAGCGGCTGGTGAAGTCGGTTCGCCACGAGTACGACAACGTGAAATTCTACCGCGACCGCATGGACGCGGCGGGCGTGAAGCCGGAGGACATCCGCGGCCTGGAGGACTTGAAGTATCTGCCCTTCATGGACAAGCCGGACCTGCGCGACACCTTCCCCTTCGGCCTGCTGGCGGTGCCCACCCGGGACATCGTGCGCATCCAGGGTTCGTCGGGCACCACGGGCCATCCCATCGTGTCCGGCTACACGCGCGAGGATGTGAACATCTGGAGCGAGATGATGGCGCGCACGCTGACGGCGGCGGGCGGCGGACCAGAGGACATCGTGCAGGTTTCCTACGGCCTGGGCCTGTTCACGGGCGGCTTCGGCGCGTATCAGGGCGCGGACACCATCGGCGCGATGGTGCTGCCCATGTCCAGCGGCAACACCCAGCGGCAGATCCTGATGATGAAGGAGCTGGGCGTGACGATGCTCTGCTGCACGCCGAGCTACGCGGTGTATCTGGGTGAGACGATCCACGACATGGGCCTCGACCCGAAGAGGGATCTCAAGCTGAAGGCCGGCTGCTTCGGCGCGGAGCCCTGGACCGAGGGCATGCGCCAGCGCATCGAGGAGCTTTTGTGCATCGACGCCTGCGACATCTACGGCCTGACCGAGATCGCCGGCCCGGGCGTGAGCTTCGAGTGCCTGGTCAAGCAGGGCATGCACATCAACGAGGACCACGTGATCGCCGAGGTCATCAACCCGGCCACCGGCGAGCAGCTTCCCTACGGCGTGGAGGGCGAGCTGGTGTTCACCACTATCACCAAGACTGGAATGCCCATGATCCGCTACCGCACGCACGACATGGTGACGCTCACCGACAAGAAGTGCGACTGCGGGCGCACGCTCGCGCGCATGGGCCGCGTCACGGGCCGCTCGGACGACATGCTGGTCATTCGCGGCGTGAACGTGTTTCCGAGCCAGATCGAGTCCGTGCTGGTGGCCACGCCGGGCGTGTCGCCCCACTACATGCTGATCGCCGACCGCGTGCACCACGCGGACACGCTGGAGATTCAGATGGAGCTGGCCGAGGACGCCTACGCGCTGGGTTACGAATTCGAGGAGCGCACGCGCCAGCGCGTGTTCGAGCAGGTGCGCAGCGTGGTGGGCATCTCCACGAAGGTCACCGTGCTGCCGCCGAAGTCCATCAAGCGCAGCGAGGGCAAGGCCAAGCGCGTGGACGACAGAAGAAAATTGTGATCCCGGCGGCCGGGACCGGAGACAAATGTGGATCCAATCCGCGACGACCCGACGCGAAGCGCGATTCCGCGTCGGGTCGCTCGCTTTGCCGCGAACCTTACGAAAGTGTTCGTTGACCGTGCCCCTTGGGCATACTAAAATAGTCGTAGGGCGCGCAGGTGTACGCCCGTTTCGCACGAAGGAGGTAGCTGAAATGAAGAGGCTCGTCGCATTGATCCTGACGCTCGCCATGCTGGCCAGCTGCGCGCTGGCGGAGGTGGCAGCGACCCCAGCCGAGGCGGCCGCGCTGCCGCGCGCGGGCGAGCAGATCGCCGGCTTCACCGTCGATCGCGTGGTCCCCTACGCCTCGATGGACGCGCAGGTGGTGGAGTTTACGCACGACAAGACCGGGGCGAAGCTGGTGTGGATCGCCAACGATTCCATCGAGCGCGCCTTCTGCGTGGGCTTTCGCACCCACGTGAACGATGACAAGGGCATACCGCACGTGTTCGAGCACGTCGTGCTCGCGGGCAGCGAGAAGTATCCCAACCCCAGCCTGTTCATGACGGCGGTGTTCGGCACTTACAATACCTTCCTGAACGGCATGACATCCAGCACCTTCACCTGCTATCCCTGTGCCTCGCTCTCCGAGGAGCAGCTGTTGCGCTACGTGGACTACTACCTGGACGGCGCGTATCATCCGCTGGTGCTCACCGACGAGCGCTCCATGCTGGTCGAGGCTTGCCGCTACGAGCTGCCCAGCGCGGACGCGGAGCTGACGCTGCAGGGAACGGTCTATTCCGAGATGCTGGGCGCGCTGACGCAGGAGACCGACGCCTATTACCACGCGCTGCGCGCCACCTTCCCCGGCAGCGCCGTGGGCAGCGTCACCGGCGGCGTGCCCGGCGTGATCGAGACCATGACCCATCAGGATCTGATCGACTTTCACGCGGCCTACTACCATCCCTCCAATTCTCTGATGGTGCTCTCGGGGGATCTGGATATCGCGCGCTTCCTGGAGCTGATCGACGGTGAATATCTGAGCAAGTACGAGCGCAAGGAGGTCGACCTCTCCGATTCCGCCTACGAGCCCATCACCGGCCTGGTGGAGGAGGACGTCACCTTCCCCGTGGGCGCGAACGATGCCGGCGAGACCTGCATGTACTATACGATCCCGCTGCCCGGCATGGACCTGCTGGAGCTCAACCAGCTCGCCTTCGCCATGAGCGCGATGGTGGTCAACGGCCAACCCTTCGACCAGCTGGTCAAGCAGCGGCTGCCGGGCGTTTCCGTGCTGCCAGGGTGCAACATCCAGGGGCCGTGCCTGAGCGTGTACTTCTACGTCACCGGCGCCGCGCCCGAGCAAAAGGACGAGGTTCTCTCCGTCATCCACGACGGCGTCGCGGCGACGATCGAGCGCGGGCTCGACCGCGACCTGCTGGAATCGTCCGTGCTCTCCGAGCGCATGGCCCAGGAGACGATCGACGAACAGGATGAGAGCGACGCTTACGACACCTTGAGTATCATGCAGTACTGGAGCTATCAGGGCGAAGCGACCGCCTTCCTGACGGAGGACACCTTCCGCGAAAACCTCCAGCAGTACCTCGACGAAGGCGTCTACGACGCGGTGCTGAAAAAGTACCTCACCGATCCCGCCGCGGCCAGCCTGGTGGTTTCCACGCGGGTGCCGGGCCTCAAGGAGGAGCAGGAGGCGGAGCGCGCCCAGGCGCTGGCCGAGCGCAAGGCCGCGATGAGCGAGGAGGAGATCGCCGCGCTCGTCGCGCAGCACGACGAGCTCGAGCGCTGGAACGCTGAGAACGACGCGAGCGTATCCGTGGCGCCGCTGATGGCCGTGGATGCGCAGACCCTGCCCGAGGAGGTGGCCGTGCACGAGGCGCGGGACGAGGAAGTGGACGGCCTGCGCGTCGTCTCCTCGACGGTGGACAGCGACCTGGCGCAGATCGATCTCTACCTGGACGCCTCCCGCGTGCCCGTCGAGCTTTTGGACCAGGCGACGCTGACGGCGGCCCTGATGGGCATGCTGCCCACCGAGAACTACGACGCCGCCGGGTTCAGTTCCCGCGTGGCCATCACGACCGGAAGCATCCTGACCGAGTTGACGGTCATCCGCCAGGACGATGGGAGCTACGCGCCCTATCTGCACGTCCAATTCCCCTGCTTTGGGGAGGACATGGACGAGGCATTCGCGCTGGTCGAGGAGATGCTCTTGCGCACGAACTACGCGCCGGAGGAGGCGCAGTCGCTCTGCGCCGCCTACGCGGCCGCGGCAAAGAACGGCCTGGACCCGTCGGATTACGCGTCCGAACTGAGCCGGGCGGCCTGCGACGAGTCCTACGCCTACACGCTGCGCGCCGGCCAGACCGGCACGATCCGCGTCATGGACCGCGCCGGCGCGATGGACGAGGCGGAGATGGCGGAGTTCGCGCAGGGCATGGCTGAGGCGGCGGACATCCTCTGCCGCCGCGATGGCATGATCCTCACCGTGGCAGGCAGCGAGGAGAACATCGCCGCCGCTACGGAGCGCGCCTGCGCGCTGCGCGAGCAGCTGGGCGAGACCGAGGGCGAGCCTGTCGACTATGCCGCGGCGCTGGCCCGGCCCAGGAACATCGCCGCCACCTACGCCAGCGACGCCATGTACAACGTGGCCATGCTGCCGCTGCGGGAGACGGGCTTCGAATACTCCGGCAAGCTGCTCGCCTCTGCCTACGTCGTGCAGTCGGCGGTGCTGATACCGGTCATGCGCAACGGCTACAGCGTCTATTCGCCCGCGATGAAGCTCAACCGCGACTGGGTGGGCATAATCGCCTACCGCGACCCGCGCCTGGCCGAGACCTACAACGAGGTGCTGCCGTCGCTGTCGGAGTACGTGCGCGATCTGAAGCTGACGCAGGAGGAGCTCGACGGCTACATCACCAGTGCCTACAGTGACCTCGCAGCGCCCGTGGGTCCGTTCACCGGCGCCGCCACCGCCATTCAGGATGCGCTGTGCGGCCACGACAGCTTTGAGCGCGAGCTCACCGAAATGCGCGAGATCAAGCAGACCAAACCGGAGGACATCACCACCCTTGCGGACATCCTCGATTGCCTCGCCGAGAGCGGCGCGCGCGCCGCCGTGGGCAGCCCGCAGCTGATCGCAAAGAACGGCGAGCTGTTTGATGAGGTCGATACCTGGCTGACCGATTGAGCCGCAGCTTCGCAACCTGCGAGCCCGGCGCCGCCAAGTGCGGGCCGGGCTTGCGCCGTGCCGTGCCGCGCGGCGGTAAAAAATGGCGGACCGCGCGCGAAGATGCAGGAAAGGGCGGGGACGCGGCGAATAATACAGGAGACGGCGCCGCACCATGAGAGGGGCGCGCGCGATTTGTTTTGGATGGAGGGAGCATTCTTGGCAAAGCGCAGAAGTGAAATGGACCCGGCGTACTGCTGGGATTTAACCGACATATTTGCCAGCGAGGACGCCTGGGAGCAGGCGCTCAAGGACGCCGCCGCCAAGGTGGCCGCCATACCCGCGCTCGCGGGCACGCTAGGCGCGTCCGCGGAGGCGCTCAAGGCGGGGCTGGACGCGGTCTATGGCGCGGCGCGCGCGGCGGAGCTGGTCTATATCTACGCCTCGCTCAACTCCGCCGGCGACAACGGCGACGCGCGCGCCCAGCAGATGGAGGCGCGGGCCATGCGGCTGTACGTGGCTTTCACCACGTCCGCGTCGTTTTTGAATCCGGAGATACTTTCCATCGACGCGGAGAAGCTGGCGGGATGGATGGAGACGCCGGAATTGAAGGGCTACCGCCACATTCTGGAGGACATCTGCCGTGCGCGGGCGCACACGCTGAGCCCGGATGAGGAGCGGCTGTTGGCGATGCTGGGCGACGCGGCCCAGACCCCCGGCTCCGCGTTCGGCATGTTCGAGGATGTGGACATGCGCTTTCCGGATCTCTCCGACGGCCGGCCGCTGTCCCACGCGCTCTACGGCGTGTACCGCACGGATGCCGACCGGGAGATTCGCCGGGAGGCGATGGAAAAATACTACGAGGAGTTCAATCGCTGCATCAACACGCTGGCCGCGCTCTACGCCGGCAGCGTAAAGCTGGACTGCTACTTTGCCCGCGCGCATCGCCACGAGAGCGCCATCGCGGCGGGGCTGTTCGGCGGCAATGTACCCGTGGCACTCTACGAGAATCTGATCGAGCGCGTGCGCGCGGCGCTCCCGGTGCTCGCGCGCTACCTGAAGCTGCGCGGAAAGTTGATGGGCATCGAGGAGCTGCAGTTCTACGACATCTACGTCCCGCTGGTGGAGGATGTGGACGCGGACATGCCCTATGACGCGGCGCAGAAGCTCGTTCTGGAGGCGGTCGCTCCGCTGGGCGCGGAGTATCAGGCGCTGATCCGCCGCGCCTTCGACGAGCGCTGGATTGACGTGTACGAGAACCAGGGCAAGACCACCGGCGCGTTCTCCTGCGGCGTGTACGGCGTGCACCCCTACGTGCTGCTCAACCATGCCAATAAGTACGACGACGCCTTTACGCTGGCCCACGAGCTGGGCCACGCCATGCACTCCTGGTTCTCCTCCCAGGCGCAGGACTACGCCAACAACGATTACTCCATCTTCGTGGCGGAGGTGGCCTCCACCGTCAACGAGGTGCTGCTGACCCGCTGCCTGCTCGCGAAGGAGACGGATGCGAAGAGGCGCGCCTACATCCTGAACCATCTGCTGGAGGGCTTCCGCACCACCGTGTTCCGCCAGACGCAGTTCGCGGAGTTCGAGAAGCGCGCCCACGAGATGTACGAGGCGGGCGAGGCGCTGACGGCGGACAGCCTGAACGCGCTCTACCGCGAGCTCAATGAGCGCTACTATCCGGTCGTCGCCTCCACGGCGCTGACAGACACCGAGTGGTCGCACGTGCCGCACTTTTACAACGCGTTCTACGTCTATCAGTATGCCACGGGCTTCTGCTCCGCGGTGGCCATCGCCGACGCGATTCTGCACCGCGGCGGGGCGGAGGCGTATTTGAGGTTCCTGTCCACGGGCGGCAGCATGTATCCCATCGACGAGCTCAAGATCGCCGGCGTCGATCTGACCACGCCCGAACCCATCGAGCGCGCGATGAAGGTGTTCGCCGAGACGCTGGACGAATTCGAAGGATTGATGAAGTAAAATGATGCGATACGAGATACAGGATATTGTGCTTCTGTTCTTCATCTATGCTTTCCTGGGCTGGTGCGGCGAGGTGGCCTTCGCGGCGTGCAAGAGCGGAAAGTTCGTCAACCGGGGCTTTTTGAACGGCCCGATCTGCCCGATCTACGGCTTCGGCGTGCTGATCGTCGCGCTGCTGCTGGAGCCGTGGAAAGACAACCTGGCGATGCTCTATTTCGGCTCGGCGGTGCTGACCACGCTCTTGGAGCTGGTGACGGGCTTCGCGCTGGAGAAGCTGTTTCACACGAAGTGGTGGGATTATTCCACGATGCCGCTGAACATCGGCGGGTACGTGTGCCTGCTGTTCTCCTTCATCTGGGGCGCGGCCTGCGTGGTGATACTGAAGTGGGTGCACGCGCCGCTGTTCGCGCTGGTGCGCCGCATCCCGGAGATCGCGGCGTACATACTCGCGGCGCTGCTGGCCGCCGCCTTCGCGGTGGACCTCGCGGCCACGCTGATTTCGATCCGCAAGCTGTCCGAGCGCCTGACCCGGCTGACGGCGGTGGCGCGCGATATGCGCGCCCTGTCCGACGAGATGGGCGAGAACATCGCGGAGCGCACGCTCGTCGCGAAGGAGCGCTACGAGGTCGAGCGCGAGCGCTACGAGGAGCGCCGGGATGAGTTTGAGCGCCGCCTCGCCGAGCTGCGTGAGCGGCGAGACGCGCTGCTGCACGAGCGGCGCTTCGGCCACAGCCGCCTGCTGGAGGCGTTCCCGAACATGCAGAGCATCCAGCATGCCGAGGCCGTCGAACACCTGCGCGAGGCGTTCCGCGCGCGCAGAAAGGGCGGAGCGGAATGATCGACGGGGGATTTGGAGCGCCCTGCGCGCCGAATCCCTATCTTTCTGCCCGCGCGATGCGGATTGAGCGTTTTTGGTTCTTGCGCAACGCGGGAAAGTCGTGTATAATAGAGGAAATCAGAGAAGAAAGGGCGGGATGAACTTATGAAGCTGATTATCGCGGTCGTTCAGGACGAGGACTCCACCCGTCTGATCAACAAACTGCTGGAAAATGGCTTCGGCGCGACCAAGCTGGCCACCACGGGCGGCTTCCTTCGTTCCGGAAACACGACGCTGCTCACCGGCGTGGAGGACGAAAAGCTCGACGCGGCGATGAAGATCATCGAATCGACCTGCAAGAGCCGCAAGCAGGTGGCCCCGGTGCACGCGCCCATGTCGGGCTCCGCCGCCATGTACGTGCCGGCCTATCCCGTACAGGTGACCGTGGGCGGCGCGACGGTGTTCGTGCTGGATGTGGAGCAGTTCCACAAATTCTGATTCTATTGGAGACGCTCTGGCGTGAGGCTTTCGGAATTCGCGGGTTTGGACGCAAAAATGGAACAATTGATGCGTTCGGCGCAGGCCGGGCGCATTGTTCATGCCCTGCTGTTTTCCGGCCCCCACGGCACCGGAAAGCGCAGCATGGCGTGGCTGCTCGCGCAGACGCTGCTCTGCGCGTCCCCCGGGGAGCGCCCCTGCGGCGCGTGCCCCGCGTGCAAGAAGTGTCTCAATGAGGCGCATCCGGACGTGCACTCCGTCGCGCCGGAGAAGAACGCCATCAAGGTCGAGCAGATCCGCCGGCTCACCGACGACTTGTCGCTGGCGTCCTACGAGGGCGGCAAGAAGATCGCCATCATCGAGCGGGCGGACAGCATGAACGAGAGCGCGCAGAACGCGCTGCTCAAGTCGCTGGAGAACCCTACCGGCGACGCGCTGTTTATACTGCTGACCGACGCGCCGGGCGCGCTGCTGCCGACGATCGTGTCCCGTTGCCTGCAGGTGCGCTTTCGCTGCCTGGAGGCGGAGGACTGCGCGCGCGTGCTGATTGCGCGCGGCGTGGAGCCGGGGCGCGCGCGGCTGCTGGCGGCGCTGGCGCAGGGCTCCGTGGGCCGGGCGCTGGAGATCGACGGGGACGCGGACTACCTGCCGCTGCGGGAGCGCGTGCTCGGCGCGTTGGAGGCGCTGAACGGCCCCGGCGGTGTGGCCCGCGCCACGGCGAAGATCGGCGACGTCAAGGGCCGCGAGGCCGACGTGCTGGAGATACTGGAGCTTTGGGCGCGGGATCTGATGCGCGTGCAGAACGGCGCGGAGCCGCTGGATGTGGGGAACAGAGTGCGGCTGGCCGCGTCCAGATACCGCGGCAGCGACCTGCTGCGGCGGGTGATGTTTGCGCGGCAGCAGCTCAAGGCAAATCTCTCCTGGGTCAACGCGCTGGAATTCATGGATTTCGCGCTGGCCGGGGAGAATCGCGGATAGATACGGGAGGATCAATCATGGCAACGGTCATCGGCGTCCGCTTCAAGAAGGCGGGCAAGGTGTATTACTTCGATCCCTGCGACTTCTGGCCCAAGCCGGGGCAGAACGTGATCGTCGAGACGGCGCGGGGCATCGAGTTTGGCGAGGTGGTGACGAGCCCGCGCTCGGTCAACGACCAGCAGATCGTCGCGCCGCTCAAGAAGGTGGTGCGCATCGCCACCGAGGAGGACGAGCAGCGCGCGGAGCAGAACGCGCGGCGCGAGGAGGAGGCCTTCCGCGTCTGCCAGGAGAAGATCGCCAAGCACAAGCTCGACATGAAGCTGGTGAGCGTGGAGTTCACCTTCGACAATTCCAAGATCATCTTCTACTTCACCGCCAACGGCCGCGTGGACTTCCGCGAGCTGGTGAAGGATCTGGCGAGCGTGTTCCACATTCGCATCGAGCTTCGCCAGATCGGCGTGCGCGACGAAGCCAAGATGCTCGGCGGGCTGGGCTCCTGCGGTCGGCCCATCTGCTGCGGCGCGTTCCTGGGCGACTTCCAGCCGGTGTCCATCAAGATGGCGAAGGAGCAGAACCTGTCGCTGAATCCGTCGAAGATCTCCGGGCTGTGCGGGCGGCTGATGTGCTGCCTGAAGTATGAGCAGGACACCTACGAGCAGACGCTCAAGCGCGTGCCCAGGGTGGGGAAGGACATCGTGACCCCCGACGGCGTGGGCGTATTGACCGAGATCAACGCCATCAAGGAGCGGGTCAGGGTGCGCCTCTGCGTGGGCGACGACGGCGAATTCGAAGTGCGCGAGTACGCCATGGACGACGTGCGCAAGCCTGGTGCGGGCGACGAGCCCGCCGTGCGGCAGCAGTCCAAACAGGACCGCCGTCCCCAGGGCAAGCGCACGCCCATCCCTGCGGAGAGCGCCGAGGAGGAGCCGGAGGAAGAGCAGAGCAAGCGGCGCTACCGCCGGCCAAAGGCTCCGAAGAACCTGTCCACGGAGCAGTTCCTGGAGAAAATTCGCGAGAATGGCGCGGACGATATGGAGGCTGCCGAGGGCGCCGCTCAAGAGCCGCCGCGGGAGCACCGCCGCCGGCGCAGGGGCGGGCGTGGCCGCCATCGCGGCGAGGGTGCGAAGGCGGAAGGCGAGCCCAGGGAGTCCGAGGATTGAGCGCAAAGCGGCGAAGCCGGGATGGCTTCGCCGCTTTGCCACATATATAAAGTTTTGTGGAAGGAAAAGTGTGGGAAAATTTGTAAAAGGGGCTGTACAATTCGCTCCGGTTGTGCTATAATAATCCTAGCCCCGATTCGAAAACTTCGATACCGTATCCCTCCGGTGGATTCCCTACCGATGCTGGGCTCGGCTCAAAGAAAACGTCGCAAGGGCACACACATTGAGGAGGGTATATTTCCATGTTCGAAGACAAGACTTTGGTTTGCCGCGAGTGCGGCGCGGAATTCGTGTTCACCGCTTCTGAGCAGCAGTTTTATGCTGACAAGGGCTTCCAGAACGAGCCCGGCCGTTGCCCGGCCTGCCGTGCGGCGCGCCGCGCTGCCAACGGTGGCGCCAACCGTGGTGAGCGTCAGATGTATGACGTGATCTGCGATGGTTGCGGCCAGCCGACTCAGGTTCCGTTCCAGCCCCGCGGTGACCGTCCGGTGTATTGCCGCACCTGCTTTGAGGCCCAGCGCCAGAGCCGGTTCTAAGAGGAAAGGTTCCAAGAGAAAATGGGCGGGAAACCATTTGGCTTCCCGCTCATTTTTATGCGCATTGTGGGAAAATTCACCGCCGGTGAAATTCTTCCTGAAAACAATGCGCTTCGCCGTTCAGTTTCCAGCCGTTCAGGCTGTCGAGCATGGCGTTGTGCGCGCTGCGGAAGATGTTGGCGGCGATGCCGGGGCTGGCCGCCTCCAGCTTGCGGATCAGCTCCTTCACCTCTCGCCGCTTGGAGTCCGGCGGGTGCTCCGCGAACTTGCAGGAGCAGGGGAGGAAGCGCAGATCGTACGCGTCCCGCCAGGCCGCGATGTCCGCCTCGCGCACCTTGTACAGCGGGCGGATGAGCTGCATGCCGGGCACGTTGTCGCTGGCGAGCCTCGGGCGCATGCCGCGAAGCTGTCCCGCGTAGAGCATGCTCATCATCAGCGTCTCAATCGCGTCGTCGAAGTGGTGGCCCAGCGCGATCTTGTCGCAGCCGATGGCCGCCGCGCGGCGGTAGAGGTAGCCGCGCCGCATCTTCGCGCACATGAAGCAGGGGTTGCAATCCATTTCGCCCACGGCGGCGAATATGTCCGTGTCGAAGAATTCCAGCGGTATGCCCAGCAGCCGCGCGTTGGCCTCGATCCGCGTTCGCGCCTCCGGCGCGTAGCCGGGGTCCATGCAGAGAAAGCGCAGCTCGATGGGGAGCGGGCTGTGGCGCTGCAACTCCTGCATGCACTTGGCCAGCAGCATGGAGTCCTTTCCGCCGGATACGCACACGGCGACGCGGTCGCCCGCCGAAATCAGCTCGTACTCCTTGATTGCCGCCATGAAGGGCCGCCAGATCGCCTTGCGCCAGCGGCCGGTGAGCGCGCGGCCCAATTCCTCGTCAAAGCGCATTCGAAGCCTCCCGATTCAGCGGATTCCAGCGGCCGCGCAGGTAGCGCGCGGTCAGCAGCGCACCCAGCAGGGCGTTGTGGGCGATCATGCAGCCCCAGGCCGCGGTGAGCCCGCCGCCGAAGCGGTTCAGCGCCACCCAGGTGCCGAGAATGCGCACGCCCCACATGCCGAGAATATTGAAGAAGAACGCGGATTTCGTGTCGCCCACGCCCTGAAAGATGCCCTCCAGTATGATGGCCACGCCGTAGACGGGCTCGCTCACGGCCACCATGCGCAGCACGCGCGCGCCCAGCGCGATGACCTCCGCATCCCGGGTGAACACGCCCATCAGCCGCTCCGCGCCCAGCATCAGCGCCGCGCCGGACAGCAGCATCAGCGCCACCTCCAGCGCGATCAGCATGCGGGTGAGCCGGCGCATCCGGCCGCGGTCCCGCGCGCCGTAGCAGTTTCCGGAGAGCGTGGCGGCGGCAGTCTGCATGCCGAAGCCGGGGATGTAGAAGGCGGATTCGGCGGTGTTGGCGATGGAGTGCGCGGCGGTGGCCACGGTGCCCAGGCCGTTGATCATGGAGGCGAAGGCCACGTAGCCGAAGGAGGTGCCGAAGCGCTGCAGCGCGCAGGGCAACGCGACCCGCAGGCAGGGGCGCAGAATCTCGCCGTTTGGGCGGATGCTCAGCCCGCGGGGAGAGAGCAGGCGGTGGCGCATCACGGCGGCCGTCATGCCCAATCCACCCACCGCAAACGAGAGGGCGGTGGCGATGGCCGCGCCTGTCACGCCCAGCCCCGCGCCGGGCATCATAAGCGACGCGCCCAGCAGGTTCAGCCGCCGGGTCGGGTAAATCAAAAGGTAGTTGAAGACGATGTTGACTGCGTTGACCAGGATGTTTACGCGCAGCGGCGTGCGCGTGTCGCCGGCGGCGCGCAGGCAGGTGCCGTAGATGATGCTGGCTGCGCGAAAGAGCATCGGCGTGTAGATGATGAAGAAGTAGCGCGAGGCGTCCTCGCGAATGTCCTCGCCCGCGCGCATCCAGCGGGGGATGGCGCCACTGAGCGAGAGTGTCAGCACGGTGAAGGCCGCGCCCACGACCAGCGTGACCAGTGTGGCCTGCGCGGCGGCCCGGCGGGCGTTTTCGGGGCGCTCCGCGCCGATCTCCCGGGAGATGTAGGCCAGAAAGCCGATGCTCAGCGCGGACAGGGAGCTGCCGATCAGCCAGTTGACCGTGGAGGTCGCGCCGATGGCAGCGGTGGCGTGCGCGCTGATGCGCCCGACCATGGCCGAATCCACGTAGTTTACCGCCGTCATCAGCACCTGTTCGAGCACGGTGGGCCACGCCAGCAGCACGATGGTCTTCAGCGCGGCGCGGCGGGAGAAAGCGTCTTGCATGCGTACCTCAATCGGAATCGAGTAGAAATGTTATGGATAGAGAAAAGGAACCGCCTCTGTTCGGGGCGATTCCTCTTGCTGGTCTGGGTGAGAAGATTCGAACTTCCGGCCTCTTGAACCCCATTCAAGCACGCTACCAAACTGCGCCACACCCAGGCAACATAGATGATTATACTACCCCAAAATGGTTTTGTCAAGGCCGCGCGAAAAAAAGAATGGGCGCGGCCTGTAAATTTTTCCGGCGCACCGGCGTGCGCCGGCTTTACAAACGCGCGGGAGCATGGTATAATGAGACCGAAAAACAGAATATCGGAAGTCCTTGGGTGAGCCCGCGAGGGCGAGAGGGAACGGAGTGAGATTCTCCGACAGGACCGCTGCTGTATTGCGGAGCGGCGCGCGAAATGCCATTGGCGAAAGCTGAGAAGGCGCGCGGCGCGATGATGCGGAGTCAGAAGACCTGCCCACGGATCGCGTATCGCTTTCTTCGGTTTCAAAGGAAGGTATGTTCCGATTATACGTTGCCGTATGCGGGATGTATTTGATTTGCGAAGAATCTGATATGTCCTGTTTTTCTTGTCCGCGGCGCGCTGCGTATCCCCCGGCGCGAACGGCGGTCGATGGAGCCGGCGGGCGCGAGGGCTAAGCGTTTCGCCGGCCGAATTTTGCGCTTGAGGAGATTGCGATGCTCTACATATCGGAGATGGACGCCCGCGCGGAGGAACTGGCGCGCGCGCGCGGACTGGGGCTGGAGCTGATTGAATTCTGCGCGCCGGAGTTCTTGGAGGACGATGCGCGCGTCGCCCACAGGGCGTGGGAGCTGCGCGAATGCGCCGCGCTGTCGCTGCACGCGCCCTACGCGGAAATCTTTCCCTGCGCCGTCGATCCCGGGGTGCGGGCGCTGGCGAAGCGGCGGCTGCTGCGCGCGGGCGAGCTCTGCGCGCGATTGGGCGCCCGGCGGATGATCGCCCATACGGGCTGCGCGCCGAGGCTGTACTTTCCGGAGTGGTACATTCCCAAGTCCGTCGAATTCTGGCGGGAACTCCTGCGCGAGCTGCCGGGAGAGGTGGAGTTGCTGTTGGAGAACGTGCTCGACCCCGATCCGGCGGAGCTGGCCGAGATTCTCGACGGCGTGAGCGATTCACGGCTGGGCGCATGCCTGGACGTGGGCCACGCGAATGTCTATTCCAGGATTCCGGTCGCGGATTGGATCGCCGCGCTGGGGCCGCGCATCCGCCACGTGCACCTGCACAACAACGGCGGCGCGCGCGACGAACACGCACCGCTCGGCGAGGGCGAGATGTCCATTCCGGCGATTCTGGAGGCGCTCGGCCGCTGGGCGCCGGGAGCGGATATCTGCATCGAGAGCCGCGACGCGCTGTCGTGCCTGGATTTTCTGGACGGCCGCGCCACCGGTTCGGCATATGCGGGTGTCGAGGCTTTTGATCTCGCAAAAATTGTCGTTCCCGCGCCGGACGCCGCCGCGATGGACGCGGCGCGGGCGCGGCAGCGGACGCTGGCGAAGCCGCCGGGGAGTCTGGGACAGCTCGAGGAGATCGCGATTCGCTTCGCGGGCATGACGGGCCGCTCGAACGGCCGCGCGCGGCGGCGGAGACTGCTGGTGTTCGCCGCGGACAACGGCGTGACGGCGGAGGGCGTGAGCAGCGCGCCGAAATCGGTCACGCGCGCGCAGACGGTGAATTTGACGCGCGGCCTCACCGGCGCGGCGACGCTGGCGCGCCACTTCGATGCGGAGCTGCGCGTGTACGACGTGGGCGTGGACGCGCCTGAGCCGCTCGGCGGAGGCGTGCTGCATCGCAGAATCGCCCGCGGCACGCGCGACATCGCCCGGGAACCTGCCATGACGCGCGAGGAGGCGCTGGCGGCGATGCGGGTGGGCTTTGAGGCCGCCGCGCAGGCCGCCGGTGATGGAATCGAGATCATCGGCGTGGGCGAGATGGGCATCGGCAACACGACCACCTCCGCCGCGGTGCTCTCGGCGCTGCTGGGGCTGGGCGCGGAGGAGACCGTGGGCCGGGGCGGCGGCGTGAGCGACGCGGGCTTTGCGCGCAAGCGCGAGATCGTGGACGGCGCGGTGGCGCGCATGTGCGGAGACGCGCGGGACGCGGCGGACGTGATCGCCCGGGTGGGCGGCCTCGATATCGCGGCCATGTGCGGCGCGTTTCTCGGCGCGGCGGCGCGGCGGCTGCCGGCGGTGATCGATGGCTACATCTCCGTCGTGGCGGCGCTGTGCGCCGAGCGACTCGCGCCCGGCGTGCGAAATTACCTCTTCGCGAGCCACGCCTCTTGGGAGCGCGGATACGTGCATGCCGTCGAAGCGCTGGGCCTCAAGCCCATGCTGTCGCTGGAGATGCGGCTGGGGGAGGGCAGCGGCTGTCTGCTGGCGTTCTCCGTGATCGATGCCGCGCTGGCGCTGCACAATGAGATGGCGACGTTCGAGGAGGCGCGCATCGACGACGGCTATCTGGCCGAGATTCGCAGCGACGCGCGCCTGCAGAGGTGAAGCATGCACATCTACATCTCCGGGGGCTGCAAGAACGGCAAGTCCTACCATGCCCAGCGGCTGGCCAGGGCGCTGGGAAGGCCGCTGTATTACATGGCGACCATGATCCCCGCCGACGCGGAGGACGACGCGCGCATCGCCCGCCACATCGCCGATCGCGCGGGCTGGGGCTTTGCGACGATCGAGCGCGGGCGCGGCATTCTGGGCGCGCTGGATGGAGCGAATCCGTCGGGATCGTTTCTACTGGACAGCGTGACCGCGCTGCTCGCCAATGAGATGTTTTCCCCGGCGGGCTTCGATCCATCCGCGCCGGAGCGCGTGGCGGCGGAGTTGGAGGGCTTCCTGTCGCGGACGGCGAACGCGGTGCTGGTGTCCGACTACATCTACGGCGACGCGGCGCTCTACGACGAGACGACCGAGGCGTACATCGCCGGACTGGCGCGCGTCGACCGCAGGCTCGCCGCCGCCAGCGATGTTGTACAGGAAATATGCGCCGGGCGCGCGATCTGTCACAAGGGGCGCGAACTGCTGCCGGAGATTGGCGTGGAGGGAATAGGACATGTGTGATTTTTGGACCGCGCTGGGGATGGCGGCCTCGATGTTTACGCTGCTGCCGCTGCCGAACGTGTGCTGGGAGGAGCGGCTGCGCCCCCTCGCCACGGCGCTTTTGCCGCTGATTGGGCTTGGGATCGGCCTCGCCTGGCGGATGGTCGCGGCGCTGGCGGCGATCTTGCCCGCGCACCTGGGCGGGGCGCTGACCGCCGCCGCGCCGTGGCTGCTGACGGGATTCATTCACTTGGACGGCTTCATGGATGCCAGCGACGCGCTGCTGTCCTGGCGCTCCCGGGAGGAGCGACAGCGAATCCTGAAGGACGTGCACGTGGGCGCGTTCGCGGCGGTTTCGCTGGCGCTGCTGGTGTTGTTTCAATGCGCGGCGGCGATGGAACTGCGGCGCGCGGGCGCGCTGATCCTTCTGCCGGTGCTGTCCCGCTGCGGCTCGGCGCGCTGCGCGCTGACGATGCATCCGCTGGGGCACAGCGAGTACGCAGGCATGGAAGCGGCGCGGACGTTGAAGCGCGTTCCGGACGCGGCCGCTGTGATTTCGCTGATCGCGCTGGCGCTCGCGTGCGGCTGGCCGGGGTTCGCCGCGGGCTGCGCGGCGCTGGCGGGCTACGCCGCGGCCATCGCGATCTCTACGAGGGCGCTGGGCGGCTTTTCCGGCGACTTGGCGGGGCACGCGCTGACGGTCAGCGAACTGTGCGGGCTGATCGCTCTGTCGGCATGTTGAAGTGAAACGGGCGGTGATGGAATGATCTTTGTGATCGGAGGCGCGCATCAGGGGAGAACGGATTTCGTGCGCGGCCTGGGCTATGAAGCGATCTGGGAGGCGGGCGAAGCGGACGCGCTCGATTTTTCCACCGGTGCGGTGCGCGGGCTGGACAGGTGGGTGCTCGGCTGCGTGCGCCGGGGCGAGAGCGCCGTGGAGCGCTTTGCCGCACGAGAAGCTGAATGGCAAAATTGTGCGCTGATTGGCACGGACTTTTCCTGCGGCGTGGTGCCCATGGACGCGGAACTGCGGCTCTGGCGCGAGGAAAACGGGCGGCTGAACAACTACCTGGCCACCCGCGCGGATCGCGTGGTGCGGCTGTTTTGCGGACTTCCCCAGGAACTCAAGTGATTGAATAAAACAAACCAAAGTCTGGAATACGGATCAAAAACAGACCAAAGTCATACGACGCGCTTTGCCAGTACGAAGCGCGCCTTCCACTTTTCATCGAAGTCGGAGACGACCACCGCGCCCTGGGCCGAGGAGGCGTGCACGAAGCGATTGCCGCCCAACCAGAGTCCAACGTGGTCAATATCGCTGTTGCCCACGGTGTCGAAGTAAATCAAATCGCCCCGATGAAAGTCCGAGGGTTCGGAGACGGTGCGGTAGCGAACGTCGCCCGCCACGGCACGCGTGTTGTGCGCGAGCTCCACGCCCGCGCGGGCGTAGGCATACTTCGTGAGGCCGCTGCAATCGAAGCTTTCCGGCCCCGCAGCGCCGAATATGTAGGGCCTGCCAAGCTGCGCCAGCGCCGTGCGCTCCGCGACGGAGATGCGGACGGCGGGCAGCACAAACCACGTTGCGGCGGCCAGTGCGGCAATGATCAATGCCGCGAGCGCGCCGCGTCGCATGCGCCCTTTGCTCATCGGCCGCTCTCCCGGCGGTCGATGTTGTCGAGCCGCCTGCCGTTCATCACCCAGTTGAAATCTGCGGGCAGGTCCGCCATGCGCGCGATCAGGAAGCGAATCGGAACGCCCTGCCCCGCGTACAGCGCCTCGTGCTCGCTGACGTAGTTGGGCGCATAGCCGGACGCGTGGAGGTCGTCCGTCTCATAGACGATCTCGAAGCCGCACATCCGCAGATAATCGCGGCTGTCCTCGAATAAAGGACCGTCGTCGGTTTTAAAGAGCAGCTCTGCCCCCGGGACCAGAAATTCCCGGTACTGGATCAGCTGCCGGGGGTGGGTGAGGCGGCGCTTGTAGTGCTTGGATTTGGCCGTCCATGGGTTGGGAAAGCTGATGTGCAGGCGAGATACGCGATCCTCCGGAGCAAAGCTGTCCCGGATGAACATGGCGTCCACCGCACTGAGGATGAGATTGGACACCGGCTCCGGCGCGAAGGCCTCGTCCGCGTTCTTCGAGGCGACGGCGAGCACGTGTCGCACCTCGTCGATGGCGACATAGTTGACGTTCGGATTGCTCCGGGCCATCTGTGCGGTGGATACGCCCTTGCCGCAACCGATCTCCAGCTCCAGCGGCCGCTTCGGCGCGGCAAAGAGCTCCCGCCAGTGGCCGCGCCGCTCCCGGGGATGCTCCACGAAGTATGCGCAGCTTTGCAGCTGCGGTTCCGTCCAGGCCTTTCGGCGGATGTGCATCAGCCCCGCGCCTCCTCTTCCTCCAGATCGCGGAGCTTTTTTTCCAGCGTGCGCCGCGTCCAAAGCAGCAGCGCGCCCGCCACCGCCCCGGCAAACCACAGAATCAGGCCGAGTCCGAAGCGCCCGAACAGCATCAGCCCCACACCCGCGAGGCAGAGCGCCACCAACAGCAGGGGCAGCGCCCGCCGCAGCAAAATCGAATCCAGCCATCGCCGGATGCGCGCGATATCGTACATAAATTCCCTCCATATCTCGATGCGCATATTTTAGCATGAATCCGGTAAAAAGCCAAGACACTTTGTGAAAAGCGTTGCGGATTTTCGGAAGATGGGATATACTGGCGGAGGGGAGGCGAAGCATGCATGGAGAGAAGCGAACTGCTTTCGAAGTTGAACGGCGTGCTCGCGGAGATCGACGAGCGCGCTTCGGATGAGGCGTTAGAGGAGTTGGCGGCGGAGTTGGAGGACGCGATTTTCCTCTTGGAGTGCGCGGAAGACGAGGAAGACGCCGCCGGTGCGCTGGAGGAGATTGTGGGCCTGGCGGAGGAACTGCGGGGATTGGCCGAAGGGGATCTGCGCCTGATGGACGCGGCGGATCGACTGCGGCGGCTGGCGGAAGAATGAGGAGCGGAGGGCTTGCGCTCTCCGCCTCAGTTTGTCAAGAAACCAACCGCAGGACAGCCTGTTCAATCAAATCCGGCGACAAGGTTGCAAACCCTTTGGGTTTGCAAGTCGGCCGATAGGCCGACCGGCTCGGGGCAAATTGTAAATTTGCACCGAGCCGCCTGTACGTCGGATTTGGTTTTTGTCGGAGTGAAATGCAGACAAAAACAATACCTTTGGTCAGGTTTCTGCGGCGCCTTGCTCAAATCTTTGATTTGATCAAGGCGGTCTGCCGAAGGCAGACTTGGATTCCCAAAGGGAATCCAACCTTCGGAAATCGTGAGATTTTCAGGAAACCGCAATTTCCTTCTCCGCCCGGGAAATCCTCAGATTTCCCGGGCAAGTGTCGAAAATACTTTTTCGACACGCAGAGGCGGAGGACCTGTGTCCTCCGCCTCAGCATTACTCCTCATCCGCGCAATCCTCGCAGCAGCCGCGGTTGCGGTTTGCGCAGTCGTCGCACAGCGGCGCTCCGCAGCGCACGCAGCGGCGGAAGGAGCGGGAGTCCGCGATGCGGAAGCAGTCCCGGCATTCCATCATTGCCACGCACAAACGCCTCCTTTCAGACAGGTTCAGCCTGCCCGGGGGCGCGCGCTTTTATGCGCCATTTTTGAGGATGTCCCGCAGGGCTGCGAGAAATTGTTCCACCTCCTCGAAGGTATTGGCGTGGCCGAGGCTCGCGCGGACGGCGCCGCGGCGCAACGTGCCCAGCACGCGGTGCGCGCCCGGCGCGCAGTGCAGGCCGCCGCGCACCGCGATGCGCCGGCGCGAGAGCGCGTCGGCGACCTCCGAGGAGCTCATGTCGCCCAGATTGAAGCTCACCAGCGGCGCGCGCGCGGCCTCCTCGGAAGGAGAATAGACTGCGGTCTGTTTTTGCCTCTTCAGCCCCTCGTACAGCGCTGTGGTCAGTTCGCGCTCGTGGGAGAGAATCGCGGCCCGATTTGCCGCGACGTACTCTACACCCCGCAGCAGTCCCGCCAGGCCGGGCAAGTTCAGCGTACCCGATTCATAGCGCTCCGGCGGATCGATCGATTGCAGCATGGATTGGGAATCCGTGCCCGTGCCGCCCTCGCGCACCGTGTTGAGCACGAGACCGCCGCGAATGTACAGCCCGCCCGTGCCCTGCGGTCCCAGCAGCGATTTGTGGCCGGGAAAGGCGTAGAGGTCGCAGCCGATGCGCCGCACGTTTACCGGCAGCGTGCCCAGCGCCTGCGCGCCGTCGATCAGGCAGACTGCGCCCGCGTCGCGCGCGACCTCCGCGATGGCCGCCGCCGGTTGAATTGCGCCCGTGACGTTGGAGGCCTGCGTAACGGCGATCAGCGCCGTGTTGCGGCGCAGCGCCGCGCGCACGTCCTCCGGGTGGACCATGCCGTCCCCACGGGGCGCGACCAGCGTCAGCGCGATTTCCCGGCGCGACGAGAGCTCGTTCAGCGGCCGAAGCACGCTGTTGTGCTCCAGCATCGTGGAGATCACATGGTCGCCGCGCCGCAGCACACCCTTGATGCCCAGATTGAGCGCGTCTGTGCAGCTGTAGCCCAGCGCCACGCAGCTGCCGGGGCCCGCGCCGAGGAAATCGGAGAGAGCGTTTCGACAGTCGTACACGATCCGCGCCGCCGCCAGCGCCCGCTCGTGGCCAGACCGACCGGGGTTTGCATTGTACTCGGTCAACGCCCGCCGCACCTCTTCGACGACTTCGGTCGGTTTTGGATCGCTGGTGGCGGCGTTATCAAAATAAATGGACATGCTCCGCTCTCCTCCTTCACGCCGGTCGCTTGCGCGGCGTATATTAGAATATCGCGGAAGCGGGGCGGGCAGAACCCCGCGCGATGATTCGGAGGGAGAGCTTATGCAGGATATATATGGTATCGCGGCGTTTCGGTCCCGGCAGCAGGTGCTGCGCTTCGAGGACGCGCTGCGGCGCGAAGGCGTGCAGACCAACGTGGTGACCACGCCACGGGCTGTTGCGCTCGGCTGCGGATTGTCGGTGCGCTTCGGCTTGCAGGACGCGGCGCGGGTGCAGTCGGTGCTGCGCCGGGAAAATCCCGGCAACCTGATCGGTCTGTACCGCGTGGAGCCGGGCAGAGGACGGGCGAATGTGATGCCGCTGAGATAAGGGCGCGGCCTCTCCGAGCGAGGGGCCGCTTTTGCACCGGCCGGGGAAGGTGCGCGCCAAATCTTTGCTTGACCGCCCCCTCAGGGGGATAGTATAATAGTTAAAGAGTATACAAAAGCTAAGGGGGGATCGCGATGGATCAGGCGCGCGCGGCGCAGATCATGGATGCGCTGGCACAGCTCTATCCGGAGGCGCGGCCGGAACTCAACTTTTCCAATCCCTATGAGACGCTGATCGCGACGATCCTGTCCGCCCAGTGCACCGACAAGCGCGTGAACATGGTCACGGCGAAGCTGTTTCCGCTGTACCCGGACGCGAAGGCTATGGCGATGCTCAAGCCCGAGCAGCTCGAGCCGCTGATTCGCGAGTGCGGGCTGTACCACAACAAGGCGAAGAACATCGTCGCCGCCTGCCGGGCGCTGGTGGAGCGCTATGACGGCGAGGTGCCCAGCACCCGCGCGGAGCTGATGGCGTTGCCTGGCGTGGGACAGAAGACGGCGGGCGTGGTGCTGATGGCGGCGTTCGGCGATCCGCAAATTCCGGTGGATACCCACGTGTTCCGCCTGTCCCGGCGCATCGGCCTGTCCGACGCAGACACCCCGGAGAAGGTGGAGGCGCAGCTTCGCGCGCTGCTGGATGAGAAGATCTGGACCTACGGACATCACCTGTTGATTTGGCACGGGCGGCGCGTTTGTCACGCCCAGAAGCCGGACTGCGATCACTGTCCGCTCAACGATGGGCTGTGCGGCCATTTCGAATACAAATAAGCGAGGAACGGATTCATGGCATTGTTCGTGGATGTGGTGAGCATCACGGTGAAGGCGGGGGACGGCGGCGACGGCTGCGTGTCGTTTCACCGGGAGAAGTTCGTGCAGGCCGGCGGCCCTGACGGCGGAGACGGCGGGCGCGGCGGCGACGTGATCTTCGAGGCCTCCGACCGCATGCATACGCTGATGGACTTCCGCTACCACCGCAAGTTTACCGCCGGGAACGGTGAGGCCGGCGCGGGCAACCGCCGCACGGGCAAGAACGGCGCGGATGTGGTGATCGAGGTGCCACCAGGCACGGTGGTGCGCGAGAAGGCCAGCGGCAAAATCGTGCTCGACCTCTACGCCCCCGGTGAGCGGCGCGTGCTGCAAAAGGGCGGCAGGGGTGGCTTCGGCAACCAGCATTTTGCTACGCCCACGCGTCAGGCGCCACAGTTTGCCAAGCCGGGCGAGAAGCGGGAAATCGTGGAGCTCACACTGGAGCTCAAGTCCATCGCGGACGTGGGGCTGGTGGGCTTCCCGAACGTGGGCAAGTCGACGATCCTGTCCGTGGTGACGGCGGCGCGGCCGAAGATCGCCAACTATCATTTCACCACGCTTCAGCCCAATCTGGGCATCGTGCGCCAGGACGATTCGAGCTTCGTGTTGGCGGACATTCCCGGCCTGGTGGAGGGCGCGAGCGAGGGCGTGGGCCTCGGGCACGCGTTTTTGCGCCACGTGGAGCGCACGCGGATGCTTCTGCACGTGCTGGACATCTCCGGCAGCGAGGGGCGCGATCCGCTGGAGGACTACGACGCCATCGGCCGGGAGCTGGCCAACTATGGCGATCTGGCGACTCGCCCGGCGATCGTCGTGGCCAACAAGATGGATCTGCCCGGTGCGGAGGAGAATCTCGCGCGCCTGCGCGAAAAGCTGGCGGACACGGGCATCGAGATCCATCCCGTCTCGGCGGCCACGCACGCGGGCTTTGACGCGCTCATGCGCGCGACGGTGCGCATGCTGGATTCCTGTCCGCCCGCCGAGCCCTTCGCCGAGGAGGAGCTGTTCGACTTCGACATGGACGCCTCCGCCACGGGCTTCGAGATCGCGCGCGAAGGCGCGGCCTATCGCCTGTCCGGCCCGTCCATTGAACACCTGGTGGCCTCGGTGAACTTTGGCAACGAGGAATCGCTGAACTACTTCCACCGCACGCTGCGCCGCATGGGCGTCATCGATGCCCTGCGCGAGGCGGGCGCGGGCGAAGGGGATACGATCGTGATCGACGAGATGGAATTTGACTTTGTGGAGTAATTGCGGAGGAGATACATGATGACGACAAAGCAGCGCGCGAAGCTGCGCGCCATGTGCAACGAACTGGAGCCGGTACTCTACATCGGCAAGGACGGCATCAACGACAATCTGGTCAAGCAGTGCTGGGACGCGCTGGAGGCTCGGGAGCTGATCAAGGCGAGCGTACAGAAGAACGCGCCGTTCACCGTTCGCGAGGCATGCGATGAGCTCTGCGCGCGCGTGCACGCCGAGCCGGTGCAGGTCATCGGAAATAAATTCAGCATCTATCGCCAGGCGAGAAAGGATTCGAAGATTCGACTGAGGGATCTGTAGGCGTTTGCGTTGGATGCGGCGCATTCAATGACATTTCGCCTGATGATAAAATAGGGAGCAAATGAAATGAACCGCGAAAGCGGCGCCCTCCCCGGAAGCGGGGGGGGGTGCCGCTTTCGCATGCGTTCCCCAAATAATGATCAGTTCGCAAATATTGGAATTTTATATTGACACGGATTGGGGGAGGAGAGTTATAATAGGATTAACAGAATGTGTCTGCAATGCGGTAATAAAATGGAGGATCACCATGAAGAGGATGAAACAAATCCTTTCGCTGTTGTTGGTGGCGGCGATGTCGTTGACGGCGTTCGCTTTTGCGGAGACGGACGGCGCGGTGACGGAACCCGATGCGCCGGTGGAGGAGCGGATGCCCGAAGCCAGTGAGGAAGACGCTCCACTGCAGCAGTCCGAGGCGGAACCAGGCGCCGGCGTCGATTTAGAATTGGAAGCACCGGCTCAGACGGAACCGGCGGAGGCGCCCGCGGTGAAGGTGGAGCCGGAAACGGAGACGCCGTTTGAGGCACGCGTGGCGCAGATTGGGGAGACGCTGCTCCAGGCGCTTGTGATCGGAAAGCCGGAAGCGGAATTGGAGTACCAGTGGCAGGCGCTGGATTCCGTTGCGTATCAAGCGGCACTGATGGCGGGAGAGATGCCGCTTGTGGACGCGCAGTGGCTCAACATTTCGGGGGCGACGGGCGACGTGTTGGATCCCGCTTCCGCGATGGGCGAAGATTACATGAATTACAGCTATCGCTGCATCGTCTGCGCGAACGAGGCGCTTGCGGTATCCGATGCATTTGGCTTTGAACGCTTGCGCATCCAAGAGGGGGCGGACGACACCGACACTTTGATGACGGCCTCTACAGCAGAGGAATGTGCGCACGAATACGATGGGATGAGCTGGGAATCCGATGCATCCGGTCACTGGCGTGTCTGCCGGAAGTGCGGCGCAAAGAGCGAGGTTGAAGCCCACTATGTTGCGTGCAACGCGGAAAATGTTGCGAAGTGCGAACTGTGCGGAGCGCCGTACAGTGGAGAAATTATCCATTCTTTTGATGTAGAGAACGCAAAGTATTTTGACGAAAGCACGCACGAGGTCACCTGTGAATATTGCGGCGCGAAGGAGTATTGGAATCATGAGGCGTCGCGCGACAGCGCCAATCCCGGGGTATGCGACATTTGTGTCGCAGATGCGGATTCCGTGACGAGTATTGTGCTGAACAAGACGGAGTTGACGCTGAGCAAGGATGAAAGCGAAATATTGAAGGCGACAGTGCTGCCGAGTCGGGTCGCGAATACAACAGTTGTGTGGACGAGCGGCAACCCCTCCGTAGCGACGGTTTCAAACGGCAAGGTGACCGCCGTGGGCGCGGGCACGGCGATGATCACCTGCGCGGCCGCCGATGGAAGCGATGTGAAGGTGGTCTGTGCCGTGACGGTGGCCGCGCCGCAGCCGCCGAAGTCGGTCGCAATCGAGCAACAGAACCGCAGCATGAACGTCGGGGAGACGCTGCAGCTGACGGTGAAGTTCCAGCCGGAGGGTACGAGCTCCGCGCTGACGTGGACGACATCGAACAAGAAGATCGCGACGGTGGACGGAAGCGGCGTGGCGACGGCGGTCGCCGAGGGCAGCGCGACGATCACGGTCAAGACGGCGAACGGCAAGAAGGCGACGACGAAGATCAAGGTGGTAGACCCGTACAAGCCGACGGGAATCCAGTTGAGCCACAGCGGAACGGTAAATGTGGACATCGACAAGACGCTGCAATTGACCGCCACGTTGGTGCCATCGACGGCGAAGAGCGAGATCACATGGAAGAGCTCATCGACGAAGATTGCGACGGTGACGAACGGCGTGGTGACGCCGGTGAAGGAAGGCACCGCAACGATCACTGCGACGGCAGTGAAGACGAAGAAGAGCGCGACGGTCAAGGTCAAGGTAGTGGACCCGTACAAGCCGACGGGGATCCAGCTGAGCCATACCGGTACGGTGAGCGTGGACATCGACAAGACGCTGCAACTGACCGCCACGTTGGTGCCATCGACGGCGAAGAGCGAGATCACATGGAAGAGCTCATCGACGAAGATTGCGACGGTGACGAACGGCGTGGTGACGCCGGTGAAGGAGGGCACGGTAACGATCACAGCGACGGCGGTGAAGACGAACAAGCGCGCGACGGTCAAAGTGAAGGTGGTGGACCCGTACAAGCCGACGGGGATCCAGCTAAGCCACAGCGGGATGGTGAGCGTGGATATCGACAAGACGCTGCAACTGAGTGCGACGCTTGTACCATTGACGGCGAAGAGCGAGATTACGTGGAAGAGCTCATCGACGAAGATCGCGACGGTGACGAGTGGCGTGGTAACGCCGGTGAAGGAGGGCACGGTAACGATCACAGCGACGGCGGTGAAGACGAAGAAGAGCGCGACGGTCAAAGTGAAGGTGGTGGACCCGTACAAGCCGACGGGGATCCAGCTAAGCCACAGCGGGATGGTGAGCGTGGATATCGACAAGACGCTGCAGTTGACGGCGACGCTTGTACCTTTGACGGCAAAGAGTGACATTACATGGAAGAGCTCATCGACAAAGATTGCGACGGTGACGAACGGCGTGGTGACGCCGGTGAAGGAAGGCACCGTGACGATTACTGCGACGGCGGTAAAGACGAACAAGCGCGCGACGGTCAAGGTGAAGGTGGTGGACCCGTACAAGCCGACGGGAATCCAGCTGAGCCATAGCGGAACGGTGAGCGTAGACCTCGGCAACACGCTGCAGTTGAGTGCAACGCTGGTGCCATCGACGGCGAAGAGCGAGATCACGTGGAGGAGTTCTTCGACGAAGATCGTGACGGTGGACGCGACCGGAAAGGTGACGGCGGTCAAGGAAGGCACGACGACGATCACTGCGACGGCGGTGAAGACGAAGAAGAGCGCGATGGTCAAGGTGAAGGTGGTTGCGCCCCCCAAGCCGACGGGCGTGAAGCTCGACCGCACGGGCACGGTTGCGCTGGATATTACGTCGGGCGCGCAGCCGCTGCAGCTCAAGGCGACGCTGATTCCCGAGACGGCGCGGAGCGAGCTGCGCTGGAGTTCGTCCGCGACCAATGTGGCGACCGTGAGCGCGGACGGCGTGGTGACGCCGGTCGCGCCGGGCACGGCGACGATCACCGTGACGACGGTGGCCGCGGACGCCAAAGGCGGACATCCGAGTGCGTCGGTCAAGGTGGAGGTCGTGCGCAGGGACACGGGCGGGCAGACGTCCGAGATTGATGAAGTCGTAAAGATCGTCAATCAGGAGCGGCAGAAGAACGGGCTCGCGCCATTGCACGTGAGCGCGAACTTGAATGGGGTGGCGGCGATCCGCGCGAAGGAGCTGGTTCAGAGATTCGCTCACACGCGCCCCGACGGGAGCGACTGTCTCACCGTTCATCCGGAGGCAATGGGAGAGAACATCGCGGCGGGCTATCCGAATGCCAGCGCCGTGATGGTGGGTTGGATGAACTCACCGGGCCATCGGGCGAATATTCTGACCGCGACCTACACGACGATTGGCGTCGGATATTACGAGGCGAGCGGCGGGCCCTACTGGGTGCAGCTGTTTGGCGACGATACCACGGGCGAACAGGCGGGGCTTGCGAAGCAGATCGTCGAATCGTTGAACCAAAAGCGAGCGGCGGCCGGGATGGGTTCGATCCGGTACCGCGAGGACTTGAACCAGGCGGCCATGACGCGCGCAAAGGAATTGACGGTGGACTTTTCGCCGGATCGTCCCGACGGGAGCTCCTTTGCGACGCTGATTCCCTCCGCCAGAAGTACGGCCATCTACATGTGCATGCCGATAAACGTCGAGGACGTCGCGGCGGTTTGGGTGGAATATTCGAAGGGGTACTCATGGATCGCGGTGGGCGTCTATGCGGAAATGGGGAAGTTCTATTCGGTGTGTTTCCTGGGATGAAATTCGCATATGAAACCGAGCACTCCGGAAAATGTGAGGTAGTTAAGGGAAAGTAGACACAGAAGAAACCACCAAGGCGCTAGAAGCCCTGTTTGGTTTTATACTGAACAGGGCTTTTATAGCCCCAAACGGCAGCATGTCGCTTATGATTAAAGTAAGACACATACCGATCCAAGTGAGAGGAAACATTCCCCGATTCGGCCAAGCCGAAGTCAAGATACAAATTCTTTTTTACTCGGCCATTGAGTGCTTCAATGATTGGTTTATTGGCAGGCGTTTCATCCTGGGACATGGAGCGAAGCATGTCATAATGTTAATGGGTTTGGCAGAAGGGCGGGAGGAGTAGACGGGACCTTGGTCAGTGTGGAAGACTACCGCGAGTGTTTGCGTCTCTTTCTTTCCAGCGGGCAGTTTTAGCTGTTTCAGGCAATGGCAATGAGGTTTGCTGCTGCCGGGTACGCAGTCTGTCTGATGTGCCAATATCTCGTTGTTGAAAATATCCAGCAGGATCGTCCATTCTCATTGGATTCCTTTATGCCTAATGATCGTCATGCTTGATACAACATTCTCCAAAGGTCTTTTTGCCTTCCAGAAGCCGCTGATTCTGTTGGGAAATCTCGCGCTTTTCTTCCATAGGTTTCTTAATACTTATACTTTCTTGCTTTCGAACGTATCCCGGCAGCCCTGCAGCGCTTATGCGCCAAATTGCAGGAGAATATTCTGCCGACCACTTGATTCTACCATAAAATAAAGGCAGACTTCATGGTGTTTCCCCATGTGTCCGCCTTTATCTTACTACTTGACGATGCCGGCGATCATTCTTCCCTGGAGCTGGAATAGGATTGGTTATTTGAGCTGAATATATTTCGACGATGCCCAGCCTTCAAGGATGTCGTAGCGGACGCGGTACCAAGCCACGTCGCTCTTGTCCACGGACTGCTCGCCCAGGTACTCCACCCGTGCGCCCTTTGGAATGACGCCGATGCTGGTCGCGTCCAGCCAAGGCCCGACGCGCAGGTGGCAGTCGCCAGTGGCGGCTGCAAGCTCGGAGTTTTCGCTCAGCCTGCGCTCGATGCGGAAGATGCAGCGGCCGTCGTCGCTTCGCTCAAAGCTGCTGGCGCGCAGCAGCAGAAGCTCTCTTCCACTGTTGTGCACCGCCTCATAGACGTAGCGGTCGTCTCTCCACTCGCCGTCGTAATCGATGAATACCTCCAGCGCATCCGCGTGATGCAGGAGAGTGGATTGGAATTCTGCATCGCTATATTCGAGGAAATCCAGGATGTTCGCAGGAATTGGTGCATCCTGATCGGAGTATATGGGCAAAATGGCGCCGTTTTCCACATCATCCGCCCGTATTCCACCGTGTCTGCATCGATCGACCGCTCGCAGGGAAGTGCCGCTTCCCAGCAGCATCATCGCTCCGCCCACCTCCCAGGGATCGTTGGCCAGGCCACCGCGAATGGCGAGCGCGCTGCCGTCGTAGGAGAACTCCCAGAGGAGCATATAATGGCCGTCTACGCCGAAGGAATCCTGCGTGATTACAACGGGCGTGCCGTCGTTGAGCCTGCTCAGCGAGACGCGGGTGAAATTGCTGTACCAATCCCAGCTTTCTGAGATGATTTGTTCGGCGGCGAGCCGGGTGTCTTCTTCGCTTATCTCGTAGACGCAGAGCCAGAGATCGGCGTATCGGCCGGGATCCTCCTCCGGTTCCTCGGATGGCCGCGCGACGAGCGCGATCCACTCCTGATCACCATCCGCGTCCAGGTCAAACCAGGCGTCCGCCACGAGTCCCCGGGAGGGGAACCACCGTCCGCCGAAGGTATCATACCAATCCGTTCCGGGATACTCCCACAGAATATCCCAAACGGTCATTTCCGAATCGGACGCGCTGCGGTCGGTCACTTGAAAGGGCTCCGCTTCCTCCCACTCGAAGCGGGTGTAGAGAGAATCCGCGTAGTCCTCGATCGAACAGCTCCCAAGCTGCGCTCGAATCTCTTCCAATGTCTCCGCACAGGCGGACAGCATGCAGAAAAGCCCCAGCGCGAGCGCCAGGGCGAGGATAATCTTTCTCTTCATTTGTAATCCTTCATGATGTCGCAGAAGTCGAAGGTGGCGAAGTAGTCGCGGGGCTCCTCCGCGCGGCGGATCTGAGAAAAGCTGCCGTCCGGATGGAGCAGGATTTCGGCGTGCTTCAGCTTGCCGTTGTAGTTGTAGCCCATCGAGTAGCCGTGGGCGCCGGTGTCGTGGATGATGATCAGATCGCCCATGTCGATCTTGGGGAGCCTGCGGTGGATGGCGAACTTGTCGTTGTTCTCGCAGAGCGAGCCGACCACGTCGTATACGCGGTCCAGCGGCTTATCCTCCTTGCCGGAAACGGTGATGTGGTGGTACGCGCCGTACATCGCCGGGCGCATCAGGTCCACCGCGCAGGCGTCCAGGCCGATATACTCCCGATAGATGTGCTTTTCATGGATGGCGGTGGCCACCAGGCAGCCGTGGGGGCCGGTGATGTAGCGGCCCAGCTCCGCCGCCACGCGCGCGTGGCCCAGGCCCGCCGGCACCATGATGCGCTCAAACTCGCCGTAGACCTCCGCACCGATGGGGCCGATCTCCGGCGTCTCCTCCTTGGGGAGATAGCCGATGCCGATGCCGCCGGAGAGGTTGACCATGAACACATCCACGTTCAATTCCTCGTGGATGTCCGCCGCGAGCTGGAACAGCAGCGCCGCGTTTTCGGGGTAGTAATATTTCTCGGTGGCGTTGCTGGCCAGCAGCGCGTGCAGGCCGAAGGACTTTACGCCGCGCTTGGACAGCGTGCGCGCCGCCTCGAAGATTTGGTGGCGGGTCATGCCGTACTTGGCCTCCTCAGGGTAGCCCATGCAGGTGCCGCCGATGGTCAGGTCACCGCCGGGGTTGAAGCGCAGGCACAGCTTCTCCGGCAGGCC
>CANQEW010000013.1 GCA_947596085.1 uncultured Clostridia bacterium
GTGAGCTTCAACACGAAGCCGGAGCTGATTCAGCTGTTCGACAAGGAGAGCGGCAACAATCTGATCTGGTATGACGAAGCTTCCGCCAAGGCCAACGCCCCGGTGTGCAAGAGCTACAACTTCTAAGACACAGCGACGAAAGTCCCGTCCGTCATGGGCGGGGCTTTTCTATGGGAAAAAACGACAAGGGCGGATGGCTGGTTCTTCTCAAAGCATAGATTTCGCTTCAGACGGATTCGCGTTCGATGATGGAGCACTCGACGATCTCCCGCTGGGGTGGAGCGTCGGGGTTTTGAATGAGAGAGAGGATGCGCCGGGCGGTGCACACGCCGATCTCCGCGGTGGGCAGAGCCACTGTGGTCAGCGGCGGGTTCAGGTAGCGGGCGATCTCCCGATTGTCGAAGCCGGCGACGGCCACATCGCGGGGCACGGACAAGCCCGCCTCGGCCAGCGCGTGAATGCAGCCGGCGGCCATCAGGTCGTTCATGGCGAAGATCGCCGTGGGGCGCTTCGGGCAGGCGAGCAGCTCCAGCGTGCGGGCGCGGCCCGAATCGGACTCCCAATCGCCGTAGCGGATGTACTCCGGGGGTACGGGGTGCCCCGCCTCGCGCATGGCCTGCTGGTAGCCCTTCAGCCGCATGACGGTGGGGTAGGAGTGCGGCTGGCCCGCGATCACCGCGATGCGCCGGTGTCCTTTGCCGATCAGGTATTGGGTTAACGCCTTCGCGGAGTCCAAGTTGGCGTAGGTCACGCAGCTGTCCAGCTGGGTGCCATGGGAGTAGGCGAACACCAGCGGCCGCCGCATGGGATCAAAGAGCGGATCGAGATGGCGGTTGTGCATGCCCACGTAGATGATGCCGTCCACGTGCGCCTGGATCAGCGCCGCCGCGCCAGCGTTGATGTGGTCGCGGTAAGCGACGATCTGTTCGTATTGGTTGTACAGTTTTTCCAACAGATGAAGGTCAAACATCAGCATTCGATAGCCGCTCCTGGCGAGCGTTTCGCTGATGCCGCTGACGACTTCCACCACCGGCAGGCCGCGAATGTCCTCCACCAGCACGCCGATGGTGTGGGTCTGACCGCTGCGCAGCGACTTCGCCAGCGTGTTCGGCGTGTAGTTGGCCTGCCGGATCGCCATCCGCACGCGCTCGGTGGTCTCCGGGGAGAGCCGCTTCGTGCCGTTGACCACGTGGGAGACCGTCGCCGTGGATACGCCCGCCAGATCCGCCACTTCCTTCATCGTCACCATGCGCAAAATTCTCCTCAAAAATTTGGTGATTTTCACCATTATACTGTCTGCGCGTCGCTCCGTCAATTCCCTGGAAAGAATTTCAGAAATATGATTCACAGATTCATCCAATCGTTTCGTGCGATTCACGTAAAATTAGCCCCGATGGTTTAAGCGTTAAACGATAGGCTAAATCAGATTCGATGGTTATTCGTTTAACTTCAATCACTCTTGGAGAGGAGGAAATCACCATAAAAAAGCGCACCGGCGTTGGCTGCCGGTGTGCTTTCGCTGTAAAATGGGGAGGAATATCAGTTCCGAAATATTTTCGATTATTTTGCTTGAATGGGCGAAAAATACTTCAAAAATTTTTCGATCACGCCTGAAATCACGCTGTAACAGCGGGAAAACTTTTTGGATCGAAGCATGGCGCCGTCGAAAATTTTTCTTTAAACCTGGCGAAAACTATTGACAAAGTCAGGCCGTGCGATTAATATAGCACGTAGGGAATGAGGAGCCTCGCGGAGGACCGGCGGAATTCCCAGCGGCCACCGCGAGGAATGATTGCGGTTTTGCCGCCTCACAGTTCCCGCAGCGCGTCGATCAGCGCGGTCTTGCCCGCGGCCTTTTCGTCCTTGTCCTTGATCTTGCGCGCGGGGATGCCCGCGACGACCGCGTTGGGCTCCACGTCCGAGATCACCACGGCTCCGGCCGCGACCACCGCGCCCCGGCCGATGCGCACGCCCTCGATCACCACGGCGTTCGCGCCGATCAGCACGTCGTCCTCGACGATCACCGGCGTCGCGCTGGCGGGCTCGATCACGCCCGCGAGCACCGCGCCCGCGCCCACGTGGCAGTGCCTGCCCACCGTGGCCCGGCCGCCGAGCACAGCGCCCATGTCGATCATCGTGCCTTCGCCGATGACCGCGCCGATGTTGATCACCGCGCCCATCATGATGACCGCGTTGTCGCCGATTTCCACCTGGTCGCGAATGATCGCGCCGGGCTCAATGCGGGCGTTGATGTTTTTCTTGTCCAGCATCGGAATCGCCGAGTTGCGGCAGTCGTTCTCGACCACAAGCTCGTCGATGTCCGCGGCGCGTGACTCGAGGATCGGCCCGATTTCGGCCCAGTCGCCGAAGATCACGCTGGTGCCGTTGCCCATGGGGAAGACCTTCGCGCCGCCGAAGCTAATTTCGGCCTTCGAGCGCAGGAATACGCGCACGGGCGTCTGCTTCTTCGATGTGCGGATGAGTTCGATGATTTCCTGTGCGTTCATATTGACCGCCTCCGTTTTGCTTTCTGCGTCTCAGAATAGCACCCGGGCGCGGCGATTGCAACCACATATACGTAATTTTTAGGAGGAAGCCATGAGCCGCATTGCTGACGACCGCCGCGCGCTGCACCGCGTTCCGGAGCTGGACCGGGCGCTGGATTGCACCATGGAGTACCTGCGCGGCGCGCTGTCCGGGCTGCGCTGCGAGCTGAGTTCGCCCATACCCGGGTCGCTGTGCGCATGGTTTGACAACGGCGCGGGGAGGGCGCTGGCCTTTCGCAGCGACGCGGACGCGCTGCCCGTTCGCGAGGTCACCGGGCTGCCGTTCGCGTCCGAGCATTCGGACAGGATGCACGCCTGCGGCCACGACGGCCACATGGCCATGCTGCTGGAGCTGGCCCGGCGGCTGGACGGCATGAAGTCAGACCGTGACTATCTGTTAATTTTCCAGCCCGCCGAGGAGACCACCGGCGGTGCGCGCGACATCTGCGAGACGGGCATACTGGCCGAGAGGCGGGTCGAGGCGCTGTTTGGAATGCACCTCTGGCCGGGGTTGGCGAAGGGCGAAATCTTCAGCCGCCCGGGCGAGATGATGGCGCGCTCCTGCGAGGTCACCGTTGACATCGCGGGCGAGTCCCGTCACATCGCGCAGAGCGAGGGCGGGCGCGACGCGCTGCTGGCGGGCGTGGACATTCTCAACCGCGCGCGGGAGATCGAGGCCGCGCAGCCCGAGGGCACGTTCCGCGTGCTGCGCTTCGGGAAGATGGTCAGCGGCACCGCCCGCAACGCGCTGAGCGCGCAGACCCACATCGAGGGCACGCTGCGCGCCTTCCAGGACGAGATATTCTTCTCCATGCGCGACGCGCTCTTCCGCGCGGCGGCAGAGGTGGAGGGAGCCACCGGCTGCGCCGTCTCCGTTTCCACCAGCGACGGCTATCCCGCCGTGATGAATCCGCCGGAGCTCTGCGAGCGCGTGCGCGCCTGCGGGATCGACTATCGCCCGCTCGCGCGACCGGCGATGACCACGGAGGACTTCTCCTGGTACCAGCGCTATGTGCCGGCAATGTTCTTCTTCCTCGGCTTGGGCGACGTGCCGCCGCTCCACGCCGCGAACTTCGACTTCGACGAGTCCGTGCTGGAATCCGGCGCAGACTTTTACGAACAACTCGCGCGAAACTTCCGCGCCTGACCAAATTTACGGGAGGGAAACACCATGTCCAACACCATCTTTAAGGGAATCGCCACCGCGCTGATCACCCCGTTCCAGGCCGACGGCTCCGTGGATTTTGAAGCCTACGGCCGCATCATCGACTGGCAGATCGAGAGCGGCATCGACGCTCTGGTGAGCTGCGGCACCTCGGGCGAGAACCCGACGCTCTCCGACGAGGAGCATCAGGAGGTGCTGCGCTTCGCCGTCGAGCGCACCGCGAAGCGCGTGCCGCTGATCGCGGGCACCGGCAGCAACGACACCCGCCACGCCATCGAGATGACGAAATTTGCCTGCTCCATCGGCGCGGACGCGGTGCTGGTGGTTACGCCCTACTACAACAAGGCCACCCAGAACGGCCTGGTGCGGTCGTTCGGCGCGATCGCCGACGCGAGCACCGTGCCGGTGATCGTGTACAACGTGCCCTCCCGCACCGGCTGCGGCATCCAGCCCGCGACCTACGCGAAGCTGGCGGAGCATCCGATGATTCAGGCCATCAAGGAGGCCAACGGCAGCATTTCCTCCGTCGTCGAGACCATGTCGCTGGTCAAGGGCAAGCTCGACCTCTACTCCGGCAACGACGATCAGATCGTGCCGATCATGGCGATGGGCGGCCTGGGCTGCATCTCCGTGCTCTCCAACGTGATGCCGAAGGAGACCTGCGAGATCGCGAAGCGCTTCTTTGCCGGCGACGTCGCGGGCGCGGCGGAGCTGCAGATGCGGTATCTCCCGCTGATCAACGCGCTGTTCTGCGAGGTCAACCCGATTCCCGCCAAGGCCGCCATGGCCGCCATGGGCCTGTGCGAGGACGTGCTGCGCCTGCCGCTGACGCCCATGGAGAGCGCGAACCGCGAGCGCCTGCTGAACTGCATGCGCAAGGAGGGGCTGATCCAGTGAGAATTATCATCAACGGCGCCTGCGGGCGCATGGGCCGCGCGCTCGCCGCGGTGCTCGCCGAGACCGAGCGCCATGAGATCGCCGCGCGCGTGGATGTAAACGCCGCCGAACCGGGCGTTCTGACGGACATCAATGCCTCTCCCGAGGCGGATATGATCATCGACTTCTCCCACCACAGCGCCGTCGGCGCGCTGCTGGATTTCGCCGAGGCGCGCGAGCTCCCCGTGGTGGTCTGCACCACCGGGCACGACGAGGCGGAACTGGCCCGCATCGCGGAGGCGGCGAAGCGTGTGCCCGTATTCCACAGCGGCAACATGTCCGTGGGCGTGGCGCTTCTGTGCCGGATGGCCCGGGACACGGCGCGGCTGTTCCCCGAGGCGGACGTCGAGATCGTCGAGACCCACCACCGGCACAAGATTGACGCGCCCAGCGGCACCGCGAAGATGATCTTCGAATCCATCCGTGAGGTGCGGCCCGAGGCGAAGATGGTCTGCGGCCGCAGCGGCATGTCGCCGCGCACCCCGGACGAGGTCGGCATCCAGGCCGTGCGCCGGGGAGAGATTGTGGGCATCCATGAGGTGCACATCACCACGGCCACCCAGAGCCTGACCCTCAAGCACGAGGCGTTCAGCCGCTCGCTGTTCGCGGAGGGCGCGGTGTGCGCGGCGGAATTCCTGGTGGATCAGCCCGCCGGGCGCTACGACATGAAATCATTGATTTGAGGGGTAATCCGCCCATGCACAAGACCGTAAAATTCGGCGGCAGTTCGCTGGCAGACGCGAAGCAGTTCCGCAAGGTGGCCGCGATTCTCGCCGCCGACGAGAGCCGCCGCTACGTGGTCGTCTCCGCGCCGGGCAAGCGCTGGGACGGCGACGTGAAGATCACCGACCTGCTCTACACCTGCTATGCCGACGCCGCGAAGGGCGAGGATTTCTCCGGCCCCTTCGCGCAGATTCGCGAGCGCTACGAAGAGATCTGCCGCGAGCTCGGCCTGAACCTCGATCTGGACGGCGCGCTTCGCGAAATCGAATCCGAGCTGCGCGCGCGGCCCGACCGCGACTATGCCGCCAGCCGTGGCGAGTATCTGAACGCGCTGGTGATGGCCGCGTTTCTGGACATACCCATGGTGGACGCGGCGGGGCGCATTCTGTTCGACGAGAACGGAAACTTCCTGCCCGAGGCCAGCTACCGCGCGCTGTACGCGAAGCTCAAGGAGACCCCGCGCGCGGTGATTCCGGGCTTTTACGGGAGCTTCCGGGACGGCAGGATTCACACCTTCTCGCGCGGCGGCTCGGACGTGACCGGAGCCATCGTGGCCCGCGCCACGAACTCCGCGCTCTACGAGAACTGGACGGACGTGTCCGGCCTGCTCTCCTGCGACCCGCACATCGTCGAAAATCCCGCGCCGATTCGCGGCATCTCCTACACGGAGCTGCGGGAGTTGAGCTACATGGGCGCGAGCGTGCTGCACGAATCGGCGATCTTCCCGGTGAAATCGGCGGGCATCCCCATCAACATCCGCAACACCAACGCCCCTGACGATCCCGGCACGATGATCCAGACCGGCGCGGGTTTGAAGTACGACCGTCCGGTCACGGGCATCGCGGGCCGCAAGGGCTTCTCTACGATTCTGGTGGAGATGGATCAGATGAACGAGACGGTGGGCTACGCGCGCGACGTGCTGCAGGTGATCGCGAAGTACGGCATACTGATGGAGCACATGCCCTCGGGCATCGACACGCTGTCCGTGGTGGTGCCCACCGCGCAGCTCGATCCGCATCGCAACGAGATTCTGGTGGAACTCAAGAACACCACCCACGCGGACGCGATCTACGTCAGCGACCGGCTTGCGCTGATCGCGGTGGTGGGCCGGGGCATGGTGCGCCAGAAGGGCACCGCCGCCCGCGTCTTCCGCGCGCTGTCCGAAGCGAAGATCAACGTGAACATGATCGACCAGGGCTCGGGCGAGATGAACATCATCGTCGGCGTGGAGAGCGCGGACTTCGAGGAAGCCATGCGCGCGCTGTATCGGGAATTCTTCCCGGCGTGAGAAACGCAGAGCGGGCGGGGGACGCGAATCCTCCGCCCGCTTTTGCGCGCTGGGTGTAGAAGTCTCCTCGGGAGGGAACAAATTCTGGTTTTCCCTCGTCTATGTCTGCAAAGAAGTGTGGAGGGAAAGAGAATGAAACGGATTTCAAAGGTTGGCGCGGTTCTGCTCGCGCTGGCTCTGTGCTTTGCGCAAACGGCGTTCGCGTCAGGCGTGGTGAATCTGAACGGGGCAGAGCGCCACGCGATGAATCTGTTTTTGAGCAATTTCACGGAGGTGGGCAGCGACGTATCCTGCTATGACGTGGACAGCGTACTGGTGGACTTCGCCCACGATCACCTCTGGTTCAACGATCACGACGCCTTCGAGTACGGCGAGTACGCCAACGGCACCAACTGCCGCGTTCCCGACGACCGCATTCAGGAGATCGTGGACAAGTACTTCGCCTGGTCGCGCGAGGTGGATCTCTCCCAGACGCGCTTCGACTACGACGGCGAATATTACTACCACGAGGAGACCGGCGGCTGGTTGAACGCCGGCTTCGCGCTCGCGCTCAACGCCTACGAAACGGAGCCGGGGCGCTATTACGTATCCTTCCTGACGTTTGGGGAGGGCCAGGCGTGGAACAGCGACGATTTGGATCTGAACTTCGCCGACGCGGAGATGAAGTTCGGCATACCCATGCACGGCGGCCACGCGTGGATCACTGCCGAGAACCTTTCCGACCGCTCCACCTATCGGATGGCGGAATTCGCCTACTGAACGGGCAGGCGAATGGCGGGAGACGCGAATCTCCCGCTTGCAGGCTACCCAAAAAGGTCGCAGACAGCGACCTTTTTGGATGCCCGGATGGATATAGCTTTCTACTTTCGAGAATTCATCCGGCAAACGTCCAACCGCAGTCGTTGTGATAGATCATCAGCCGCGTCATGCCGCCGTCGGCACAGATGTTTTCGCCGGTGATAAAGCCGGCCTTTTCCGAACAGAGGAACAGCGCAAGCTCCGCGATATCCTCGGGCCGGCCCACCCGGCCCACGGGCTGCTGAGTCGCGTCTGGGCCGATGATCTCCGAATCGGTGGTATCGATCCAGCCGGGAGAGATGGAATTCACCCGCGCCCGGCCCGCGAGGCTCACCGCCAGCGCGTGGGTCAGCGCCGAAATCCCGCCCTTCGCGGCGGTGTAGCTCTCGGTCTCGGGCTGGCTCATGCGGTCGCGGGAGGAGGAGATATTCACGATGGCCGCGCCCGGCGCGAGGTGGTTCGCCAGCAGCTTCGTCAGGTAGAACGGCGCGCTCACGCCCACCCGCAGCGCGTAGTTGAATTCCTCCCAGGAGCAGTCCGAGATGCCCTTCATCAGCGGCGGCGCGTTGTTGACGATGCAGTCCACGCGGCCGTGCTTCGCGATCACCTCCGCCGCGAAGCGTTCCAATACCGCCGGGTCGGCGATGTTGCCCGCGAAGATTCCCTCGCCGGGCGTTCTGTCGATGGCGCAGACCTTCGCGCCCTCTCGTTCAAACGCCGCGCAAATCGTCCTTCCGATGCCATGCGCACCGCCGGTCACGACGGCAACCTTATCCTTAAACATACGGTGTCCCTCCGAATCGAGAATATTATCGAATTTCAGTCCAAACACGGGGGATTTTTCCCTCCGTTTGCAACTTGTCTATAATTATAAACCGTCGGGCGGTGCATGGCAAGGGGCGAGGCTGCACCCCTTGACGATGGCGGCGGGCGATCCTATAATAAAAATGGAAGTGTGAAAGCGAAGGGGAGATGAAAATGCTCGAGGTCGTGGCGGCGATGATCCGCGACGGCGGGCGCGTCCTGCTCTGCCGCAGGCCGGAGGGCAAGAACCAGGCCGGCAAGTGGGAGTTTCCGGGCGGCAAGATCGAACCGGGCGAGAGCGGCGAGGCGGCGCTGGCGCGGGAGTGCAGGGAGGAGCTGGACGTGGCGCTGGAGGTCGGTTCGGCGCTGGCGGACGTCGTGCAGGAATACCCCGGCCGCCGCGTGCACCTGACGCTGTACGAGGCGCGGATTTCACGCGGCGTGCCGCGCAGGCTGGAACACAGCGACATGCGCTGGGTCGATCTGGAGCGGTTGGCGGAATATGACCTCTGTCAGGCAGACGCGCGACTGGTGCAGATGCTGTCGAAGAAAAGATAAAGCAACGGCCCCGCGCAGTCGCGCGGGGCCGTCGCCGTGAAGGCGGATCAGTCCTCGGAGGACAGGAACTTGTAGACCACCGCCGCCAGCGCGCCGCCGATCAGCGGGGCGACCAGGAACACCCAGTAGGAAGCCAGCGCCTCGCCGCCCATCAGCAGCGCGGGACCGAAGCTGCGCGCCGGGTTCACGGAAGTGCCCGTGAAGTAGATGCCCAGAATGTGCACCAGCGTCAGCGTCAGACCGATCACGATGCCCGAAACCGCGCTGTTCTCCACCTTCGAGGTCACGCCCAGGATGGCGATTACGAACACGAAGGTGAGGATGATTTCGATCAGCAGGCTCAGGCCAATGCTGTTGTTGTACAGCGCGTTGGCGCCCAGGCCGTTATCCTTGCCGATGAACATCGCCAGCAGCGCGGCGCCGACGATCGCGCCCAGGAACTGCGCCACGACATAGCCGATAAAATCCTTCGAGCTCAGCTTGCCGCTGATCAGCATGGCGATGGACACCGCCGGATTGATGTGGCAGCCGGAGATATTGCCGATGGAGTAGGCCATGGCCACGATCACCAGGCCGAAGGCCAACGCCGTCAGCAGGTAGCCGGCGGGATTGTCCACGGAGCACTTCACGACCACGGCGGTGCCGCATGCGAAGAGCACCAACACGCAGGTGCCGATGAACTCCGCGATGTACTTCTTGATGGAACTCATGAAAACCCCCCTTACATTTTGTCCGTTCATTATAAAAGCGGCTGTTGCGGAATGTCAAGAAATAGAAGAAGCTTTGTATATTTCGTCACATAATTGCTTCATATGAGGGAAATAGACATACACACCCCGGCCGTGAGCGGACGGGGTGTGCCGTGACGAAACGCAATCAGCCTTCAAGTTCCTCGACCCTGGCGTCGGGCGCGTTCTTGCGCACGGACTCGATGCCGTTTTTGCAGCTGGCCTTGGCGGTATAGCCCTCGCTCTTGGCGATGGTCTGGCCGTTGGTGGCCTTCAGGCGGAAGCGGAACTCGCCGGCCTTGTCCTTGTAGAGCTCAAACTTGGGGTGCTTTTCCTCGGCGAAGCCCTCCACGGTCTGATCCTCGACGGCGGCGATGGGCGCGTTCTTGCGCACGGACTCGATGCCGTTTTCACAGGCGTCCTTGCTCGCGTAGACTTCGGAACCGGCGGCGATGATCTCGCCGTTGCCCGCCTTGAGGTTGAAGCTGAACCCCGCGTCGGACTGCTTGATCGTAAACTTTCCCATGAAAAATCCCTTCTTTACTTGAAATTTAACGGACTTGCAATCATTATATACTATAACGGAACGAAATGCAAGCCTTGCTTCGGGGGAAGTCAGGCGAGCGCGGCGAGCACCTCGTCGAGCATCGGGATCGACGCCGCCGCGCCGGGACGGGTGACGGAGATGGAGGACGCCTTGCTGGCGCGCCGCAGCGCCTCGGCGACGGGCACGCCGTCCGCCACGGCCGCGAAGAAAAAACCGGTGAAGGTGTCGCCCGCGGCCGTAGTGTCCACCGCCCGCACCGGGAACGCGGACTGCGCGACGCGCTCACCGTGACCGGCGTAGACACTGCCGTCGCCGCCCAGCGTGAGCACGATCTGCGCGTGGGGGTAGAGTGTGGTCAGACTGTTGAGAATCCGATCCGGATCGGTCTCGCCGGAGAGCTCCGCGCCCTCGATCTCGTTGACGATGAACCAGGAGACCTTCTCCAGCGGGAGCGCCTTCAGATTGTCCGCGACGGGGGAGGGATTCAGCACCACCTGCATGCCGCGCTGCGCAGCCAGCTCAATGATGCGGTCGATGGCGTTGATCTCGTTCTGTAGCACCAGGAAGTCGCACGGGCCGAAGGGTTCCAGCGCCTCACGGATGAAATCTTCGGTGACGCACTGGTTCGCGCCGCCATAGAGGAAGATGCAGTTGTTGCCCGCGGGCTCGACCTGAATCACGGCGTGGCCGCTGGGCTGATCTACGGTGCGCACGAAGCGCACGTCCACGCCGTTGTCCCGCAAAAAGACGCGCAGCATTTCGCCGTCCTCGCCCACGAGGCCCGCGTGATAGACCTGCGCGCCGGCCTTGGCCAGCGCTACAGACTGGTTCAGGCCCTTGCCGCCCACGTTGCGAGCGAAGGAGAGGGAGGACAGCGTCTCGCCCGCGCGCACGAAGTGAGGCATCTGATAGACGAGGTCCAGATTCAGGGATCCGAAGTTCAGAATTTTCATGGGGGCCGCTCCTTTCAATATTCGGTGCAAAATTTGAATCGCGATCTATCTGGCGCGCTTTTCGAGACAGCGGCGGCAATGCCCGCGACGGGCGCCACGCTGAGCGAAGATATTGTGTCCAACGGTGCGCAGCCGCGTGGAATTCCATGGCGCGAGAACATAAATCAAACATTAAATCAACCATATTATACACAATTTTCCTGGAAAAGGAAATAAAAATATGAGATAATTTTCACTCTTGTTCGAACGCGGAGAAAAATGCGACGCAATGATTTGACAAGCGCTGCAAAACGAGTATAATTTCATGTAGAAATGTATGCGCGCGGGGCGCGCGGAAAGGATTCGAGGAAACCTATGGCGAAAAAAACCAGCATCGGCGGCCAGGCGCTGATCGAGGGGATCATGATGCGCGGTCCGGAGATCTCCGCGATGGCCGTGCGCGACACCTCCGGGGAGATCGTGCTGGAGGAGTGCGAGACCAAGGGCAAGGACCGGCCGAAGGTGTGCAAGCTGCCCTTTGTGCGCGGCATATTCAATATGTACGATTCGCTCACCTTCGGCTACAAGTGCCTGATGCGCTCGGCGGAGCTCTCCGGGCTGGAGGACGAGGAGAACGAAAAGAAGAAGGACAAGGAGCCGTCCCAATGGGATAAGCTCTTCGAAAAACTGCTGATGCCCATCGCTACGGTGCTGGCGGTGGTGCTGGCGCTGGGGCTGTTCATCTATCTGCCGATGCAGCTTTGGAAGTGGATCGCCGGGGGTTCCGCCATCGAGGGGAATTACTACGCCCGGGCCTGCTTCGAGGGCGTGCTGCGCATCGTCGTGTTCGTGGCCTATGTGTGGCTCACGAGCCTGATGAAGGACATTCGCCGCACCTACATGTATCACGGCGCGGAGCACAAGACCATATTCTGCTACGAGGCGGAGCTGCCGCTGACGGTGGAGAACGTGCGCAAGCAGAGCCGGTTTCATCCGCGCTGCGGCACGTCGTTCCTGATCCTGGTGTTGATCGTGGGCATCGTGATTTCGATGTTTATCCGCATCGATTTTCTGCCGTTGCGCATGGCGGTGAAGCTGCTTACGCTGCCCATCGTGGTGGGCGTGGGCTACGAGCTGATCAAGCTGGCGGGCCGCACGGATAATCTGTTCACCCGCATCATCTCCGCGCCGGGCATGGCGCTGCAGAGAATCACCACCCGCGAGCCGGACGACTCCATGATCGAGGTGGCCATCGCCGCCATGCAGAAGGTCATTCCGGAGGACGGTAGCGACCGCTGGTAGTTTGTTGGCTTTACATGCGTACAAAAGATGCCTTCCGCACCGCCGGAGACGGCGGCGGAGGGCGTCTTTCATCCTGGGGTATGGGAGGAAGATTTTTCCGTGAAGAGAAAGAATGCGAGCAAGGCCAGGCGGCCGGAGACCCGCAAGCGCCGCGTGCGCTATGACGAGGCGGGATTTCCGCGCCGGTTTTTGAGGATGTTGATATTCGCGGTGGTGACGGCGCTGCTGGTGGAGGGCTTCAATCAGAGCACCGTGCCGCGGATGCTGCAGTATTTAAGCGAGCGCACGTTCTTCTTTTTCCTGAACTGCCTGATCGTGCTGACGACACTGGCGGTCTCCGAACTGTTCAAGCATCGCAAGGCCATGGTCTGGACGATCTCGACCCTGTGGGTGATTCTGGGCGCGGTGAACATGGTGGTCAGCCACAACCGCACGCTGCCGCTGATCGGCGGCGACCTCTTTCTGACCTGGGAGGTCGTGAGCCTGATCACGGTCTATTTCTCCTGGACGGAGATCATCCTTATGTTCGTCTGCGCGGTGGCGCTGATCGCGGCGATCGTTTGGCTGTTCACCAATACGGCCCGCAGGCGGCGCGTGAATCGCTACTTTGGCGCGGGCGTGGTGGCGGTGCTGGCGCTCTTCGTCTTCCTGGTGCACATGAGCGCCATCAAGGCGGGGCTGATGCCCGATACCTTCCCGGATCGCGTGACCTCGTATCGGGACTATGGCTTCACCACCTGCTTCAGCTTCACCTTCGGCCAGCGAGGCATCTCCAAGCCCGACGCCTACTCCACGGAGACCGTGGAGGAGATCATGACCGAGATCGAGGAGGAACCGCAGCCCGCCGCCGCGCCCACCCCGGTGCCCGCCGCGGCGCGCTTTGACGAGGAGTCGCGCAAGAAGCCCAACATCGTATTCCTACAGCTCGAATCCTTCTTCGACGTGAACACGGTGCTCGACGCCTCCCTCTCCCGGGATCCGACGCCCAACTTCCACGCGCTGATCGAGAACTGGCCCAGCGCGCTGCTCTACGTGCCCACCGTGGGCGGCGGCACCGCCAACGTGGAGTTCGAGGTCATGTCCGGAATGAACATGGACTTCTTCGGCGCGGGCGAGACGCCCTACAACAGCATCATTCAGGAGACCACCTGCGAGACCATCGCCGATACCCTGCGCGGCCACGGCTACGCGTCCACGGCGCTGCACAACAACACGGGCACCTTCTTCAGCCGCAACGAAGTCTACGCCAACCTGGGCTACGACCGCTTCGTCTGCCTGGAGTACATGCACGACGTGGAGTACAACGAGGTGGGCTGGGCCGGAGACGCCGCGCTGACGAACGAGATTCTAACCGCCATGCGCAACAGCGAGGAGCGCGACCTGATCTTCGCCATCACGGTGGAGTCCCACGGCAAGTATCGGGATGACTTCCAACCCGACGAGGACGACATTCACGTGTTCTCCGCGCCGGAGGAGATGTACCAGGCCGCGTTCGCGGACTACGTGAACCGCATCCCGGCGGTGGACGACTTCATCGGGGACATCCTCGCCCAGCTGGAAAACTACGACGAGCCGGTGATCGTGGTGCTCTACGGCGACCATCTGCCCGGCGTGGGCCTGACCCCCGAGATGCTGGAGAGCGGCGATTTCTACGCCAGCCGCTATGTGATCTGGAACAACTACGGCGCGGAGTTCGAAGCTCCCGCCATGCAGGCCTACCGCCTGAGCGCTGAGCTGCTGCGCCAGCTGGGCATCTCCGACGGCGTGATGACCAAGTTTCACCAGTCCTATCCCGTGGATGAGGAAGGGGAAGACTATCTGGCGAAGCTCAAAACGCTGGAATACGATCTGCTCTACGGTGACCGAACCGCCTACGGCTCCGCCGGCGCGCCCGAGCCCACGCAGCTTCAACTGGGCAACGCTCCGGTGCGAGCCGAGAGCGCTGCGGTGCGGTATGGAAGGCTGATGGTGACGGGGGAAAACTTCAACGAGTTCAGCGCGGTGGTCTCCGGGGAGGAGGTTCTGCCGACGGTTTACATCGACTCGGAGCATCTGGCCGTGCACCTCGCGGAGGACGGCGCGGATAAGCTGGGCGATACCGTCTGCGTGGCCCAGCGCACGATGGATGGAGGCAAGGAATTGAGCCGCAGCGGCGAGATCGCCGTGGAGCGCTTCCAGGGCCATCAGTGAGCGAAAGGGAGAAGAAATCCTTCCCTTGAGCGACAGAAAAATACAGGGGAGCTGTTGAGGCGCTTTCGCGCCCGCAGCCCCCGCTTTTTATGCCGCAAAATGCCGCGAGGATGCGCCTCTATGTTAATTGTTGAATATTCGCGGAAATGTCGCGGAAACGCGCTTGACAGCCGCGCAAAACAGCGTATAATATTACATACTTTATGTATATATATTCAGAAGTATTCGGGAGTGTTGGCCATGTATTCCATATTTATAGACGGCCGCAACGGGACGACCGGTCTGCGCATCGCAGAGCGCCTCGCGGGGCGGAGCGACATTCGTCTCCTCACCCTGCCGGAGGAGCGGCGAAAGGACCCCGCCGCGCGCAGGGAGATTTTGAATTCCTGTGATGTGGCACTGCTGTGCCTGCCGGACGACGCCGCGGTCGAAGCGGTTGCGATGATCGAGAATCCCGCCGTGCGCGTGCTGGACGCGTCCACCGCGCATCGAACCGCGCCGGGATGGGTCTACGGCTTCCCGGAGCTGTCGGACGAGCAGCGGCGAAGCATCCTCGAATCGAAGCGCATCGCCGTGCCGGGCTGCCATGCCAGCGGCTTCATCGCGCTGGTTACACCCCTGGTGCGCGCGGGGCTGATTTCGAAGGACGCGCTGCTGTCCTGCCACTCCATCACCGGATACAGCGGCGGCGGCAAGAAGATGATCGCCGAGTACGAGGCCGAAAATCGAAGCGCCCAGCTCGATTCTCCCCGCCAGTACGGCCTGACGCAGAACCACAAGCATCTGCGGGAGATGAAGGCGATCACCGGCCTCGAGAACGCGCCGATCTTCTGTCCCATCGTCTCCGACTTTTACAGCGGCATGGTGGTGACCGTGCCCCTGTTCGCCCAACAGCTCGCGCCCGGCGCGAAGGTTGCGGACGTCGAGGCCGTCTACCGGCGCGCCTACACTGGCCCGGTGGTCGTCTGCGACGACGTGTCCGATTCAGGCTTCCTCGCTGGAAACGCGGCGGCGGGCACCGACCGCATGCACATCCGGGTGCAGGGCAATGAAGAGCGCATCCTGCTGACCGCCGCCTACGACAACCTGGGCAAGGGCGCGTCCGGCGCGGCGGTGCAGCTTCTCAATCTCATCCTCGGCGCGAACGAGACCGAGGGACTGGAGGGAATCGTATGAATCATATCGACGGCGGCGTCTGCGCCGCGAAGGGATTTTTGGCTTCCGGCGTGCACTGCGGCGTGCGCAAGAGCCGCACCAAGCGCGATCTGGCGATGATTTACAGTGAGAAGCGCTGCGCTGCGGCGGCGGTCTACACCCAGAATCTGGTGAAGGGCGCGCCCATCGCCGTGGATCAGGCCAATCTGGCCGACGGATATGCGCAGGCGGTGGTCTGCAACAGCGGCAACGCCAACACCTGCAACGCCAACGGCGTCGAGATCGCCGAGGGCATGTGCGAGCTCGCGGCCAAGGCGCTCAAGATCCATCCGAAGGACGTGATCGTGTCCTCCACCGGCGTGATCGGCCAGCCGATGAGCCTGGAGCCCTTTGAAACCGGCATTCCGGCCGCCGCGGCGGCGCTGGGCATGAACCATGCCGACGCGGCCGAGGCCATTCTCACCACTGACACCCACAGCAAGGAGGTCGCCGTCTCCTTCGAGCTGAGCGGCGTGGAGTGCCGCATGGGCGGCATGGCGAAGGGCTCGGGCATGATCCACCCCAACATGGCGACGATGCTGGTGTTCATCACCACCGACGCGGCCATCGCGCCCGACATGCTGCAATCGGCGCTCTCTGACGTGGTGCAGTGCACCTTCAACATGGTCAGCGTGGACGGCGACACCTCCACCAACGACACCTGCGCTGTCCTGGCCAACGGCATGGCGGGCAACGCCCCCGTGATCGCACCCGGCGCGGACTACGAAGCCTTCCGCGCGGCGCTCTGCGAGGTCATGCGCACGCTCAGCCGCGAGATTGCCGGCGACGGCGAGGGCGCGACGAAGTTGCTCGAATGCACCGTGACCGGCGCGGCGGATCTCACCACTGCCCGCACGGCGGCCAAGGCCGTGATCTGCTCCTCGCTGGTGAAGGCGGCAATGTTCGGCGCGGACGCGAACTGGGGCCGCGTGCTCTGCGCGGTGGGCTACTGCGGCAGGGACATCGACGTGACGAAGATCGACGTGGACTTCGCCTCCGCCGCGGGCCGCGTGGCCGTGTGCCGCGACGGCGCGGGCGTGGAGTTCTCCGAGGACGAGGCTAAGAAGGTGCTGCTCGAGAAGGAGATTCACATCGAGATCGCGCTCCATTCCGGCGAATTTGACGCCACGGCCTGGGGCTGCGATCTGACCTACGACTACGTGAAGATCAACGGGGATTATCGTACGTGATCGGTGGTTCGAATAAACGTGAGTTTGATTTGTGCGCGCGAGCTGTTGGGGAACGGACTCTGTCCGGACCTGGCGGCGCGCCGCCTCGAGTCTTTGATTTGAGCCGGCGCGGTTCGGCCCGAGGGCCGAACCTGGAAACCCAAATAGTTTCCAACCTTCATGGAATCTGAGGTTCTTTGAGTTTTCCCTTTGGCAGGCGCGCGTGGGAAATCGCGAATTGATTTCGAGGTGAATGCATTTTATGGACAACGCGAGGCGGGCGGAGGTGCTGGTTCAGGCGCTTCCCTACATACAAAAGTACGCGGGAAAGATCATCGTCGTGAAGTTCGGCGGGAGCTCCATGGTCTCCGAGGAGCTCTGCGGCGCGGTGATGGGCGATATTACGCTGCTCACGCAGGTGGGCTTGCGCATGGTGCTGGTGCACGGCGGCGGGCCGGACATCAACGAAATGCTCAAGCGCGTGAACAAGAAATCGGAGTTCATCAACGGCCTGCGGGTCACCGACGACGAGACGATGGAGATCGCGCAAATGGTGCTCTGCGGCAAGATCAACAAGAATCTGGTGTCCCAGCTGCACCTGCACGGCGGGCGGGCGCTGGGGCTGTCCGGCATCGACGGTCACATGATCGAGGCCGTGCAGAAGGACCCCGCGCTGGGCCGGGTGGGGGAGATCACGAAGATCAACCCCCAGGTGATCCTGGACGCGCTGGATCACGGTTACATCCCGATCATCTCCACCATCGCCAGCGACGCCTACGGCCGCAGCCTGAACATCAATGCGGACACCGCTGCAGCCGCCATCGGCGTGGCGCTTCACGCGGAGAGTGTGATCGCGCTGACCGACACTCCCGGCATCCTGCGCGACAAGGACGATGAGAATACGCTGATCTCCCGCATCTACCTGGATGAAGCGCCCGCGCTGATGGCGGACGGCGTGATCTCCGGTGGCATGATCCCCAAGATCGAATGCGCCTGCAAAGCCATCGAGAAGGGCGTGCGGAGGATGTTCATCATCGACGGCAGGGTCAAGCATTCGATTTTGATCGAGCTTTTGACCGACGAAGGCATGGGAACGATGTTCAGACTGAGGTGACAGAAAATGAATTCGATCTTTGAGAAGGACAAAACCTACGTGGCCGGCACTTACACCCGCTTCCCGATCCAACTGGTGCGCGGCAAGGGCGCGCTGGTGTGGGATGTGAACGGCAAGGAATACATCGACCTGGGCAGCGGCATTGCCGTGAACGGCTTCGGTGTCGCCGACGATCAATGGATTGCCGCCGTGACCGCCCAGCTCGGCGCACTGCCACACACCTCGAACCTCTACTATTCCAGCCCCTGTGCGGAGCTGGCGGAGATGCTGTGCACGCGCACGGGCATGAAGAAGGTATTCTTCGGTAACTCTGGCGCGGAGGCCAACGAGTGCGCCATCAAGACCGCGCGCAAGTGGGGTCTGGATACCTACGGAGCGAACCACTCCACCATCATCACGCTGAAGAACAGCTTCCACGGCCGCACCATCGCGACGCTCGCCGCCACCGGCCAGGACAGCTTCCACACCAACTTCGGCCCCTTCCCGGAGGGCTTCGTCTACGCGACGGCCAACGATTTGGCGGACGTGCGCAGGTTGGCGGATGAGAACGCCTGCTGCGCGGTGATGCTGGAATGTGTGCAGGGCGAGGGCGGCGTGGTCGCGCTGGACACGGATTTCCTCTCCGGCGTCGAGGCGCTGTGCCGGGAGAAGGGCATGCTGCTGGTCATCGACGAGGTGCAGACGGGTAACGGCCGTTGCGGCGCGCTCTACGCCTACATGCGCTACGGCCTGCACCCGGACATCGTCACTACGGCCAAGGGTTTGGGCGGCGGCCTGCCCATCGGCGCGTGCATGCTGGGCGAGAAGGTGCAGAACACCCTCACACCCGGCGCGCACGGCTCCACCTTTGGCGGCAACCCCGCCGTGTGCGCGGGCGGCTTGAGCATCCTGAGCCGCATCGACGAGAAACTGCTGGCAGAGGTGCGGGAGAAGTCGGACTACATCGTGCGCGAGCTATCCGCCGCCCCGGGCGTGAAGAGCGTCACGGGCCTCGGCCTGATGCTGGGCATCGATCCCGTGCGCCCCGCGCGCGAGGTGGCCGAGCGCGGCATCGAGCGCGGCGTGCTGGCGCTCACGGCCAAGACCAAGGTGCGCCTGCTGCCCCCGCTGACCATCACGATGGATCAGCTCAAAGCGGCGCTGGAGCGCCTGAAGGACGCCCTGAAACCGGAATAAAGTTCACGACGAACATTTGAGCGGCGGAGGAAACATTTCCTCCGCCGCCCTTTATGTTTATTTTCCGACTCGATATTTTATATTAGAACTGCTCCACATCCTGCAGGGCCGCGTAGCCTTCCTCGCCGGTGCGGACCTTCACGACATTCTCCACGTCGTACACGAAGATCTTGCCGTCGCCGATGTGGCCGGTGTAGAGCACTTTCTTGGCCGTCTCGATCACCTTGCGCACGGGCACCTTTGCCACCACGATCTCCACCTGAATCTTGGGCAGCAGGTTCAACTCCATCTCCGAGCCGCGGTAATACTCCGTGCGGCCCTTCTGCACGCCGCAGCCCAGCACGTTGGCGACCGTCATGCCCGTGATGCCGATGCCCGTCATGGCCTTCTCCAGCGCCGCGAGCCGCTCCTGCTTGCACAGGATCGTCACCTTGGTCAGCTTCACATCCGAGGCGAAGGGGTTCTCCTTTGGCGTCGCCAGCTGCACCGGCACCGCCTCGTCCACATCCACCGGCTGCTCCGCCATGGCCGTCGGAGCGAAGCTCATGCCCGCGTTCACCGCGCCCAGCGACGGCGCGAAGTCCGCGTAGGCGCTCACCAGGCCGTGCTCCGGCAGGTCGAGGCCGCCGATCTCCTCCTCGGGAGTCACGCGCAGGCCGATGAACTTCTTGATGAGCGTGAACACGATGGTGATCGCCACCGTCGTCCACAGCGCCGTGGCCGCGACGCCCAGCACCTGCACGAGGAAGAAGTGGCCGCGGGACATGCCCATTGCCGCCAAATCCTCATTGGAGATGAGCACGCCGGTCAGAATGGTGCCCAGGGAGCCGCAGAGGCCGTGCACGCCGATCGCGCCGACGGGGTCGTCGATGTGCAGCTTCTGGTCGATGAACTCGATGCCAAACATCACCGCAGCACCCGCGCACAGGCCGATCACCGCCGCCGCCCAGGGGTTCACCACGTCGCAGCCCGCCGTGATCGCCACCAGGCCTGCCAGCGAGCCGTTCAGCGTCATCGAGACGTCGGGTTTCTTGTAGCGGATCCAGGTGAGGATCATCACCGTCACCGTCGCCACTGCCGCCGCCAGGTTCGTGGTGAAGAACACCTTGCCTGCCAGCGCCGCCGCGCCGCCGGTCATCGAAACCGTGGAGCCGCCGTTGAAGCCGAACCAGCAGAACCACAGGATGAACACTCCCAGCGCCGCCATCGGGATGTTGTGGCCGGGAATGGCCTTGGACTTGCCGTTTTCATCGTACTTGCCGATGCGGGGCCCAAGCATGATCGCGCCGATCAGGCCGCAGATGCCGCCCACCATGTGCACCGCCGTGGAGCCCGCGAAATCGTGGAAGCCCAGCTGCGCCAGCCAGCCGCCGCCCCAGATCCAGTGGCCCGAGATCGGATAGATGAACAGCGAAATCGCCGCCGAGTATACGCAGTAGGCACTGAACTTCGTGCGCTCCGCCATCGCGCCGGACACGATCGTCGCCGACGTGGCGCAGAACACCGTCTGAAAGATGAAATAGGTGTAGAAGGAAACGCCCTCCGGCAGGATGGCCGAATAATCGCCCAGCGTGAACAGATCCAGCGTGCCGAACACCGCGCTGGAGGTGCCGAACATCACGCCAAAGCCCACCAGCCAGTACAGCGGCGTGCCGATGGCGTAGTCCATCACGTTTTTCATGATGATATTGCCCGCGTTCTTCGCCCGCGTGAAGCCGCATTCGCACATCGCGAAGCCCGCCTGCATCAGAAACACCAATGCCGCGCCGATCAGCGTCCACGTTATGTTGAGGTCGCTGAAGAGTTCCATTACGTTCTCCATAAACTCACTTCCCCTTTCGCTTTTCCAAAAACAGAGATGCCCGGAGCACTTTGCTCCGAGCACCTTCGCTTTATAGTGGGATTATACGCTCGCGGCCTCTCCTTGTCAATAGCCGAAAATGTTAAGGTTTGCCGGAAAATGTAAACTGCAATGCATTCTTGCGGCGCGTAAGCCCATGCATCACGCATTTTTGCAGGATCGTGCGCATTATCCGTCAAATTTTAACGTCGCTCACACGACGGCCAGGCCGTTCAGCTTCAGCGCGGAGGCGGGCGTGTGCGTCTGGCCGATCTCGTTGTGGTTGAACGCGCCGTGGCAGTCGCTGCCCGCAGTGATTATCGCGCCGCGCCGGCGGCAGATCTCCACGCATCGCCGGGTCACGCCTGGGCTGTGGCGCGGATAGTGGCACTCCACGCCGTCCAATCCCAGATCCAGCGCAGCCTCCACCTTTGCCTCGAGCGCGCGCAGATCGTCGCTGGGGAAGGTCACGCCGGGATGGGCCAGCACCGCCCGTCCTCCGGCGGCATGAATGGCGGCGACTACCTCCCGCGCCGGATCAAAGCCCGCGCCCGCGTAGGTCACTCCGTAGCGCTCATAAAAGGGAATCCCCGATTTCAGGTCGGCCGTCACGCCCTTCGCCTGCAGATATTGCAGCATTTTCCAGCCGCCCCGGGAGCTGTCGTAGGGAAAAGCCGCGCACTCCGCCGCGTCGAGCTGGGGATAGTCCGGCAGCAGGCGCGCGAGCAGCGCATCCTCCATGCCGTCCAGTGCCGCGCGGGCGTGGCGAATGCGCGCGAGCAGCACGGGGTCGTCCAAATCCGCGCCGTAGCAGAGGATGTGGATGTCCACCCCCTCGAAGATGGCGTCGATTTCCACGCCGGTTACATATCTCAACCCCGCCGCCAGCGCCAGCCGCACCGCTTCCAGCGTGCCGCGCACCTCGTTGTGGTCGCACACCGAAATCAACTCCACGCCGTTTTCTCGCGCGATTTGAACGATTCGCTCCGGCGTCAGCGTGCCGTCGGAAAAGACGGAATGAATGTGCATGTCCGCAAAACCCAAAGCGCTCTCCTCCTTTATCTTCGATTATCCGATATTTTGGGGACGTTGTCAAGACAATCGGCATAGGATGCAGAGCATTCGAAAGGGGTTTTGCACGGATGAACTCGGTATATTGGGCCGCGCTGGGCATCGGCGGATCGACGCTGATCGGCACGGGCTGCGGCTTTCTGTTTAGTCATGTCACAGAAGTCTGGAACGATATTGTCACCGCCTTTGCCGCGGGCGTGATGCTGGCCGCCGCGGCGTTCGGACTCTTTTCGCCCGCCATGGAGATGGCCGGCGGTGCGAACGTGATGCTGATCATGGCGGGAACCCTCTGCGGCGCGCTGTTTTTGCGCGTCATCGCCGCCGCTTCGAGCCGGCTGGGCGGCGAGACGAACCTGTTTAACCTGCATCCGGAACTACTGTTTGTGCTCGCCATCGCCGTGCACAAATTTCCGGAAGGCATGGCGGGCGGCGTGGGCCTGAACGGCATGAATCCGGCCGCGGCGCTCACCGTGGTGATCGGCATTTCGCTCCAAAATCTGCCGGAGGGGGTGGTGATGATTCCCCCGTTGCTGAACGCGGACGTGAGCCGCAGGCGCGCCGCGGGCATCGCGCTGGCGACGGGTCTGCTCAACGCCGCTGGCGTGTTTGTGGGCGCGCTGTGGGGACGGCTGAGCGGCGGCGTGCTGCCCTTCGCGCTGGCCTTTGCGGGCGGCGCGATGCTGGACGTGATCGTCACGCGACTCATTCCCGAAGCCGTGGGCTCCGGGCGTCTCAAACAGGGCGGAATGATCGTGATGCTCGGCTTTTTGCTCATGGCCTGCATCAACGCCGCGTTCTGAAAGCCACAATGCGCGGCTCGATCCTTCACATTTGGACGGAAAAGTGAATTTCCGTAAAAGTTGAAAAAGCGCGGAAAAATTGCTTGACAAATTGCCCGAGTGCCTGTATAATATATTTCGTTGCCGACGCAACGACGGGTATAAATCCGCCGCAGCTGCCGGAGAGCAAAGGCAGCCGACGCTCAACAGGCTGGCGTAGCTCAATTGGCAGAGCAGCTGATTTGTAATCAGCAGGTTGCGGGTTCAAGTCCCTTCGCCAGCTCTCTTGAGCATCGGAGGGCGCGGCAATGCATGTGGGTAGGTTCCCGAGCGGCCAAAGGGAGCAGACTGTAAATCTGCCGTCAGTGACTTCGGTGGTTCGAATCCACCCCTGCCCACCACATGCGGGAATGGCGGAATTGGCAGACGCGCTAGATTCAGGTTCTAGTGATCATTACGATTCGTGCAGGTTCAAGTCCTGTTTCCCGCACCAACAGAAAGCTGCGAAAGCGGCTTTCTTTTTTGTGCAATTTGTGCGAAAATCCCGATGGATCGGGGCAAAAATCCCGGCTTTGAATGGGATCCGTCTCAACGACTCCATTCCGCCAACTCCACCCCTGCGCGATTTACGAACAAATTTGCATCGAAAAGAGCTTGATTTGCCCGCATTTTCAGGGGTTTTCAGCAATCGGTTTTTCGCACAAACCACTGCGGAAGTAGGATTCATGTGGCTGCGTCGGAGAGGAAATTCCCGAGCGTTTCCACTGCGGCGGGGAGCCGCGTCGGTTCCGTCTTGGCGTACACCTTCAGCGTCATCTCCGGGGTGGAGTGTCCCATCAGCGACTGGGTGGTCTTGATGTCTACGCCGGAGGCCACCATCATCGTCGCAAACGTCGTGCGGAAGTTCTTCGCCGTCATGCCGTACAGCTCGATGTGCGATTGCAGCCGTTCCCACAGGCGGCGATATGTCATTGCGGTGACAGGCTCGCCGTTCTCCTTGGAGATCACGTATCCAAATTCCCGGCGGCAACTCCACAAAATTTCGTAGAGCTGGTCGCACATCGGAAAGTGGCGGACGCTGGACTTTGTCTTGGTTGCCTTCTTCACCGCCGTGCTGACCGGAAATACCACGGCTTCGCAGATCAGGATGCGCCGCTTTGCGAAATCGACGTTCTGCCAGCGGAGTCCCAGAACCTCCTCGCGGCGCATGCTCGTGTACGCAAGCAGCGCGATCAGACACTTCTCCCGCGGGTCTTCCAGCATCGGAATCGCGCGCTGGATGGAGATGATCTGCTCCCGCGTCAGCGATGCGGTTCCGCTGCCTTCCGCGGCGATGTTCGTCAGCCGCCGGTCCTTCGCGGGATTTTTGGCGATGATTTCGTCGTTCACGGCGGAATCCAAAATCTCCTTCAACATGCCCCAATCGGCCTTGACGGTGGCCTTCTTGCACTTCTTTGCGCGGGCGTTCAGGAATTTCTGCACATCGCCGGACGTGATTTCCTCGATGTTCATGCCCCCGAACCAGTCGTTCAACACGCTCTGTTTGGAGTCGATGAATACCTCGGTATTCTTCGCCTTTCCCTGCTTGTAGGTCTTGCGCCAGTAATCGGAGTACGCCTTGAAGTTTGTCCGCTTTGCCTTCGTGGGTTTTGCTTCCGGTTGCTGCGGCGCGGATAGCTGCGGAAAAAACTCCCGGATGCGCCCGGACTGAACGAACGCCCGGAGAACCTTTTCGCCCAGCTCCAGCTCGGATTTCGCAGACAGCTGCCGGATGACGGGTTCGCCGTTCTCGGTATACCCGATGCGGATTCTCAAACGATGTTCCTTCGCCATGTTGTCCTCGTCTCTCCCTTCGGACTCCACGATCACGGGAACATTTTGTTCGCCCTCTTTGCAGTTTTCAAGGAGCTGTACCAGGGATTTCAGCGCGTCTGAGTGCTCAGCCGCATACTGCAACCACTGTACCAAGTTTACACGATCGGATTCATTTTTACAAGAGATAACCCAATAAACCTCCTTCTTGATTTTGTCCTTTTGCAATGCAAGCCTCGGGTTTTAGGGCGGAGTCCTAAGTATCGAGAGCGGGGTTGGAACTTCCGCGCTCCCTTTCGACCGGCCGTTTGTAGGCCGGTCGGATATGCTTGACTGCTCAGACCCCGTTGGACAGGTGCTCAAAAGTGTGCCAACCTGTCACACTTTTTCGGTCAGCGGCGTCTGTTCGTCCTCTGAAAATAGGTTTCCGCCAAGAGCTTGCATATTTCATCGTTCATGACCTCTACCGTCGTACCCGGCAAGAAATACTGGCGGATGCGCTCGTAATCCAGCCTGCATGCTTCGCTATCCGGTGACGGTGGCGAATTCGTAGATGAATTGGAACATTCCGGTGCGAATTCCTCGCTCGCGTGGGAAATCGCGGGAACGTATCGCCGCGTCGTTTTTTCCGGCTTCGGTTTTTTACTGCCGAGTATCTCGGGGATCATGTCCTCCCGCAGCTCATTCTTTGTGGAATACCTGTACAGCAGCTTGGCCTTGGCAGCCGGGAGGGCAAGATCGTGTTCCGTGATATAGTCGTACACCCAGCATTGCTCCTCCGTGGAAAGCGATGCCAGATAGCCCGCGCTTTCCATGGACAGCTTGCCTTCGTCCAACAGATTCAGCAGTTGCCGGTTCAGATTCACCAGCTTGATGTACCGGGAGACCTGGCGCGCGGACATGCCCGTCTCCTCCGCTACGCTCTCCGTGGCCCGTTCGTTCTCGCTCCTTCCCTTTGTTTGCAGCATGATCCGGCGAACCACGTTTGTTCTCTCCCGGAGCGCAAAGGCCCTTTCGCTCGGCAGAATCCTCTCGCGCTGCATGAGATTGTTGTCGATCATGGCCAGAGTTGCGTGATTGTCGTCCAAGTCGACGACGATGCAAGGCACCTCCAACATTTTCAGAATGCGCGCGGCTTCGGTTCTGCGATGTCCCGAAATGATCTCATACTTGCCGCCCTGCTTCTGCCGCACCAGTATGGGTGAGAGGATGCCGTTGGCGCGAATGCTCTCCACCAACTTCTCCATTTCCTCGTCCCGCCGGACGGAAAACAGATGATTGCGAAACTCGTTCAGGTCCCGAATGTCAATCCATAGGTATTGCGTATTTCCCATATTTTCCATATAACCTCCTGCTTGTTGATGTGTGGTTTTGTTCCTCTGATTTCCATTACCACAAGGATAAGTCATGCGATATCCAAAGAACAGGCCACGGCGTGGCCGCCTCACATGCGATATTCTTTGTGATTATGCACCAATGATTTAACATATACTTTTCTTTGATTGAGTAATTTGGGTTAATTCTATGGCAATGTTGCACCAAATATTGCCCTTTTCGAGAGATTGGAAGCGGCCACGGCATGGCCGCTTATGAAATGTTAAATATCCTGAGGATTTCGAAATCCATCGGGGACAGAGCTGTCAAGCATATCCTCGCGTCCGCCACTTGCGTGGCGACACTCGAAAAGAAGCGCGACGCAACCGTGTCACGCTTCTTATACTTAGGGTGCTGCCCTAAAACCCTCATAGCAGGAACAGATTCAACCCAGTTGCATACTGTTTTTACATACCGTGCATTCCTTTTAGCCACACTTCTGTTGCATACTAAAACTTTACATTCACGGCGGAACTGTGGAGCCTTTACCAGATTTTACCATCCCCCATACTTCTACATGGAGGTGAATGAGATGGTAATACTGAATGGTTCCAAGCTTCGAGAGATTCGGATATCGAAGAACATACGTCAATCCGATGTTGCCGAAGCAGCAGACACAACTGAACGCTATATTCGGGAGCTGGAATCCGGAAGAAAATGCGACCCTTCTGCCCGAATCGTATATGGTTGTGCCAGTTGCCTGGGGGTTGCAATGGAAGACTTGATGACTGTTCGTGAGGAGGAGATTTAAATCATGATTACAAAAGAGATCCGATCCGACAATTATATGGAGGCACTGTTACGCGCATCACTGCTGCTGGGAGATTTACATCGCACGGTCCCTGTTCAAGAGATTACCATTGCCGCATTTGATTCTTCGGGACACTCCCATCATCTATATCCCAAGTGCAGGATCATTTCGCACGATCCACTTGCAACTCATCAGATGCCGCCAGGGGTTTATGTTCCTATGGGGAAAAGTATCTGATCCTCTATCCTGACTCTTTGCAGCACTGATTCTGACTTGAGGGCGACAGTATATCTGTTGCCCTTGCTTTATAACACTTTTTAACTCGAAATCTATCCGCGTCGCGTGAATAAACGTATCGTTTGAAGGATATTTTTGCGCTGCTCTTCCGTACATTCAACCAATCCAGCACAAATCTGATCTATAATATCCGCATCTGAGTCTCTCGAAAATGGCACCGTCTCCCCGAGAAGAAGGACCGTTGGCGTTAGAAATAAAACGCGGCATAAGGCCAGCATTGTTTCAATGGACATGCCGCAATAACCGCGTTCGATGTCTGCGTAGTATTTTGGCACCTTATCAATCTGCTCCGCAACTTCGGCGATTGTGAGGTGAAGTTCATTTCTACGTCGCCGCAAACGTTCCCCCACAACTTTGTGATCAAAGTTCCATTTCTCCATGCCAATTCCTCACATCCGTTTATACCTCCTATTATGTACGTTTTTGATGTTGATTAAAATGAGTTTATAACGTATAATAATACAATATAAAAGTATTTTGCAAAAGACAGGAATTCAATACGGCACGAAGTATGCTCAGAAAAATGGTATTAGCACACAAAAAAACGCGTCGCTAAATTTCAGATTCAGCGACGCGAGCGATACAACCTCATATATGCTTGTTTATGATAACATGAACAGTTTTAATTGTCAACGAAGATATTGTTACTTTCGCAATTGCGAGGGTCGATCAAATTGGAAATAGCCACAATGTGGAATGTGTTCGCCCCGAGAGGATGCGGGGATTCCCGGAAAAGAAAGCGAAATTATGAGCCGTCAGACAGCCGTCAGGGCGAGAGAGGAAGCAGAGAGTTTATTGAAAGGATCGGAAATGAAGGAGGCAGAAAATGGCAAAGCGCGGGGAAAACATTTATAAGAGAAAGGATGGCAGGTACGAAGGGCGATACGTTGTGGGAAGAATGGCTGACGGCCGCACCAGGTTCGGGTATATCTACGGCCATCAGTTTGGAGAGGTGCGGGATCAACTTCTGCTGATGAAGGCGAAGCTGGTCCGAAGGCGCAATCCACCTGCGCCGTGTCAAAAGCGATTTGCCGAGTGGGCGGAGGAGTGGCGGAATCGGAAGCTTTCCGAGCGGATCAAGGCTTCGTCATGGCAGACCTATGGAAATATCCTCAACCGACACCTGTTGCCGGCGCTGGGGAACTGCACGCTTGCGGAGGTCACGGTCGATACAATCGGTGCCCTTGTGCGCGACCTGGAAAATCGGGGTCTGGCCGCATCGACGATCCGAGGGATACTCCGAATACTGAACAGCATTCTTCGCTGTGCGATGGAGGAGGGATTGATTTCGCAGAATCCGTGCCGCAAGGTTCGGATGCGTGGTGAAAGAGCGGAGCGACAGCGGGTGCTGAGCCGTCGGGAGCAGCAGACCATACTGACAACAGCGCGGGAAGAGCGAGACATTCCCGCGCTGTTGAGCTTATATACGGGAATGCGCCTGGGAGAGATTTGCGCGCTGAAGTGGGAGGACATCAATTGGGAGCAGGGCACGATTCTCGTGCGGCGCACCGCACAGCGCCTAAAAGTTGGATGCGAGGGCACGAGACAAGAGAACGGGGGACAAAATGTGAAGGGAGGTAGACGGACAGCGCTCCGTGTGGACGTGCCAAAGTCAGCATGTGCGGTGCGAATCCTTCCGCTCCCAGCGTTTTTGTTGGACGCGCTTCGAGAGCTTGCGGAGGAACGCGGAGAAAGTGAGTACATATTCGGGAACGGTGTACGTCCGGCGGAACCGCGAACGGTGCAGAGGCGGTTTCAGGCGTTGGTGCGGAGAACTGGGCTCAAGGGAGTGCATTTTCATACGCTGCGGCACAGCTTTGCGACGCGACTGTTGGAATTGGGCGTTGACATGAAGACGGTGAGCGTGCTGATGGGGCACAGTTCGGTGCGCACGACATTGGAATATTACGCGCACAGTCTGATCGAGAGCCAGCGTCAGGCGATGAACCGGCTGGTTGAGGCATTCGCGGGATGAGGGGGAGATGGAGGAGGAAAGAAATAAGCCGTCAAAAGCCGTCCAGAGGCACAAAAAAGGCTTGGGAGAGCGGGAATTTCGGGCCATCATAGAATCTGAAATTTTACGACAATGATGGAAATATCATAGAACATTTTCCTGAAAGAGTCGAGACAGAAACGGAAAAAGCAGAGCGATCACACAAACAAAGAGGGTTCAAAGATTGGCTTCCGCTATAACGCGTACGATGGGAGAGCCCTTGACATAGCCGGGAGAGAGCAACCGCGCGGAAGTGCGGAGGGCGAAGCTTTGCCCATCGGGTGCGAAGGACCTGGGAGTGGTGCGGGATGGAACGGTTTGAACAAGCGCGCTGCCTGTTTTGCGAGACAGGGAAAGAGAAGCGAGTGGTCCACGCGATTGGCGAGAACGGATGGGGACGCGCGATATTCGCGCGGCGCATTCGATATATCAAGAGGAACCGGGAATGGGAGAAGATAGAATTTCCGCTGCTGCCGGGCTATGTATTTGTATACACAGAGCGGGAAGGGATTCGAAATACAGAGTATCAGAAGATACCGCACGTGATCCGTGCGTTGCGATATGAAGACGGTCAGGAAGAACTGACGGGGAACGACCTGAAATTTGCGGATTGGCTGTGGCGGATGAACGGAGAGATTGGTGTGATCCAAACGGTGCGGGTGGGCGACCGGATCGAAGTTGCGGACGGGACATTTCGGGAATTGCACGGCACGATTGAACACGTAAACCGGAGGCAGCGAAAGGTGTATGTAACGCTGGATACGCAGAGCATCTCGATGCACACGTGGCTGGCGTATGAGCAGGTAGAGAGGATCGATGGAGGGATAAAAGAATGAACGCAATCGAGAAAGTGACGCCCTATCCATCGCGCTACACTCAGGAGCCGGAGGAGTGGGAACTGCAGGAACTGCTGGCGCAGGAAGAGGAACAATGGAAGCGCGCATCTGCGGGGAAGTTCTGGATGCGCGCGGAGCTGTGCCGGGAGGAAAAGGTAAGAAAATCATTAAGCGCAACGGAGCGGAGAGACGCAGTGCGCGTGGTGAGCGACGTTCTCGGGAAGAGAGCGGAGTATCAGCGCAAGGAAGGCTATTATAAGATTGGCGAATGGATTGTAACGAATTATTCGGTTACGAGCGATTTCTTCGGGATCGGGGAAAGAGCGAAAAACATGGAGGCATTCGCGGCGCTGGATGCAGCGGGGTACAGGGCGAGGAACGGCGTACAGATCTGTTATCGGCCGAAGGCGGTGAGGATGGAAGAAACTCTCGCGCTGATGGCGATGGCGGAGCGAGAAATGAAACAGCTTGAGAAGCGGGTGTACTTGCCGGAGGAGCCGGTGATCAGTATGGAGAGAGAAGGGTTTCAGCTGTATGTACCGGGGAAGCGGATGGGATACGAGAAGCTAGAGGAGAGCCTGCTGACGTATTTTAGAATGATCAAGATGGCGGGGCTGCGGCGCGGGAAGGTCGCGGCAGGTTGAACGAAGCGGTCGCAAGAGAATGGAGTACGGATACAGGTAACTGAAAAAACAGGCGAATAAGAGCGGATACGAAGAAATATCCGGGGGGGGGCGGAAGCTCTCCCCCTAAGTTGTGCAAGAAATGAGCAAATAATGAATGTACAGATAGAATAACCTTCGATGGATGGAAAATATGGGCAAAATGAACGAAATATTGTGGCAGATTAGAGCTTAATTTTGTACAATTCAAACAATAAATTCCTTTGATGCTCACTTCAGACATCAAATTGGCGGTTTTCCGGTGGTTATGGCTGGTTAGGACAGTGGGTACTCATTTTGCGTCAGCATTCGTTTCCGTGTATCGAACCGATGTAGTTGTAAGTAGTTTCGTGAAAATAATAGTTGTTCGATGTATGGAAATGGATATGGATATAGAATGGTTCATGGGGAAAAAGCATGTCTGAAAAAGCGATTTCTGACAAGTTTGTTAACTATACAGCCCATGTCAGAATGACATTTTTCTTTGAGAGAATAAGCATCTGGGGGAGATGAAGAAAGAGCATGTCTAATAGCAGAATAAGTTGCCGGCAGAATAGCCTTGGAAATATCGGGAGGGGGGGTAACTGGCCTCTCCTCCGTGTTGTAGATAGAAAATTATTGTTGGTAGACAATGAGACAAATTTTAGGATAGGCATTCGGACAGGCATTGGCTTAAGTGTTGGCGAGAAAAAGATAGCTACAAATAAGCACAAGCCGCACTAAGGAGGATGGAGAAATTGGAGTTGGGAAAGACGAAAGCTCCAATTGAGGTCGACAAAGAGCAAGTGGGTAATGTGTCAACGATGACGGAATCCCCTTTGCGAACAGATAGGACTTCATTTTCAAAATTGAATAATTCTTTAAGTCAGCCACTAAACAGAGGCGAGGTATTGCATAGCAAGCGTCTCTACTGGATCGGCCGCAGAACACAGGATATTATTTTTTCAACCCTCGCCATACTCGTCCTTTGGCCGCTTATGTTGATCTGCGCAATTTTGATTGTGATCGATAGTCCGGGAGCAAGCCCGTTCTTTGTTCAAGAAAGAGTAGGACGTGACGGAAAAAGATTTAAGTTCCTAAAATTACGTACAATGATACCTCGAGCACCAAGTATGCTAGATGGTCTATTAAATCAGAACGAAATGAATGGCCCGGTATTTAAGATCAAAGACGATCCACGCATCACGCGGATTGGGAAAGTCCTTCGAAAAACGAGCATCGATGAGCTGCCGCAGCTTCTCAACATACTCAAGGGAGACATGAGCATCGTAGGCCCGCGCCCTGCGCTTCCGCGGGAGGTGGCGCAGTACAACGCCTATCAGAAACAGCGGCTGTACGTGACGCCGGGGCTCACGTGCTATTGGCAGATTCAGCCGCACCGGAATGAATTGAGCTTCGACGAGTGGATGGAGCTGGATTTGAAGTACATACGGGAGCGGAGCTTTTGGGTGGATTGGAAGATTATTTTCAAGACGTTTGGCGCGGTGCTTCATTTGACGGGGGAGTAAGAGTCCATACCATAGCGTTGCAGCTTTGATGTTCATATTAGGATGGATTTTGCAATCATGAACAGCTTCGAAATTTTCGAATATTGGAAGAGCGATACCACATTTGATGCGGAGACGCGGCATGAATTGGGGCGCCTGGATGCGGTGCGGGATCGGGAGGAGATTCGGGACCGGTTTAGGTGCGACCTTTCGTTTGGCACGGGCGGTCTGCGCGGAATCATGGGGGCGGGGACGAACCGCATGAACCGCTATACGGTCGGGAAGGCCACGATGGGGCTGGGAAAGTATCTGTTGGGCCGGTATGGTTCCGGGGTTTGTGCCTCACGCGGCGTGGCGATTGCGTATGACACGCGAAACAACAGCGATTGTTTTGCGAAAACTGCCGCGAATGTGTTGAGCGCAATGGGCATCGGCGTGCTGCTGTTCTCCGAGGCGAGGCCGACGCCGCAGTTGAGCTTTGCTGTGAAGCATTGCCATGCCATCGCGGGCGTGGTGCTGACGGCGAGCCACAACCCCAAGGAGTACAACGGCTACAAGGTGTACGACGAATACGGCTGTCAGTTGACGCCCGAATCCGCCGGAGAAGTTGCGAAGTGCATTCGGGATGTTGGGGATTATCGGGAGATTCCCTTTGAAGGGAATCCGGAGCGCATACAGAGCGTGGATGTGACGGAGGCTTTCGTGGATGCGGTGCTGAAACAGAGCCGTGTCGGGGATGCACGGGTCAAGGCTGGTCTGCGCGTCGTGTATACGCCCTTGCACGGCACGGGACTCGAACTCGTGCGCCGCGCATTGGCGCGGGATGACTTCGTGCAGGTGTCCGTGGTCGAGGCGCAGGCGGAGCCGGACGGGGAGTTTCCCACCGTTGCGTCTCCGAACCCCGAGGACCGGCGTGCGCTGTTGTTGGGAATCGAACAGGCCAAAGAGGAGTGTGCGGATCTGGTATTGGGCACCGACCCGGACAGCGACCGCGTCGGCGTGGCGGTGAAGGCCAGGGACGGCTATCAGCTTCTGACTGGGAACCAGACGGGCGCGCTGCTGATGGACTTTGTCCTTTCTCATACGGATTTGTCGAAATATGAGCGGCCGGCGGTGGTCAAGACGATCGTGACGTCGGAACTGGGGGCAGAGATCGCGCGGGCGAGCGGGTTGACCGTATTCTCCACGCTGACGGGCTTCAAGTACATCGGGGAGAAGATCACGCAGTTCGAGCGGGCGCGTTCGGAGGGCGACGCGGCCCGGTCCTTCGATTTCGTGTTTGGGTATGAGGAATCCTACGGATATTTGGTGGGGACACATGCGAGGGACAAGGATGCGGTGAGCGCGAGCATGCTGATCTGTGAAATGGCGGCGGCGCTGAAGGGAGAGGGGAAGACCCTCGCGGACCGATTGGAGGAGTTGTATGCGCAGTACGGGTACTATCTGGATGCGCTGGACAGCTTCACGCTCACAGGCCAGGAGGGGCTTCGGCGCATCGCCGGCGCCATGAAGGCGCTGCGGGAAGGCGAATCGCCCTTCAAAGGTACGAGAGAGGTCGTAGATTATATTCGACCGGTTCCGGCGGAGCCGGGATTCGGGGAATTGCCGGCGTCGGATGTGCTCCAATACCGGCTGGCGGACGGTTCATGGATAGCGGTGCGCCCGTCGGGGACGGAGCCGAAGCTGAAGGTGTATTACAGCGTGCGCGCGGAGGACGAACAGAGGGCGCAGGCGCGGCTGGAGTCGCTGCGGGGGACGGTTCGGGCGCAGCTGCGGGAACAGGGGGTGGAGGCATGAATGTGATACTGCTGTCCGGCGGGAGCGGAAAGCGGCTGTGGCCGCTGTCGAACGAGGTGCGCAGCAAGCAGTTTATACGGCTGTTTCGGGACGCGGACGGGCGCGAGGAATCCATGGTGCAGCGGGTGTACCGGCAGATCACGACGGTGGAGCCGTCGGCGAGCGTGACGATCGCCACGGGGAAGTCGCAGGTGAGCGCGATTCGGAATCAGCTGGGGGATCGGGTGTCGATCTGCGTAGAGCCCTCGCGGCGGGACACCTTTCCGGCGATCGTGCTCGCGGCGGCGTATCTGCGGGACGAGCTGGGGATGGACGAGAGCGAATGCGTGGCGGTGTGCCCGGTCGATCCCTTCGTGGAGAACAGCTACTATGAGGCCGTGAAGGAAATGACGCGTCTGGCGGAGGCCGGGGAGGCGAACCTCACGTTGATGGGCGTGGAGCCCACGTATCCCAGCGAGAAGTACGGCTATATCATCCCCGAGGCGGCGCAGCCGGTGAGCCGGGTGCGCTCCTTTCAGGAGAAGCCGGATGCGGAGACGGCGCAGAGATACATCGCCCAGGGCGCGCTGTGGAATGCGGGCGTGTTTGCGTTCCGGCTGGGCTATCTGCTCGGGAAGGCACACGCGATGATCGACTTTGAGGATTATCGGGATTTATACGCGAAGTACGGGGAGCTGACCAGGATCAGCTTCGACTACGCCGTGGTGGAGAAGGAGCCGAGCATACAGGTGATGCGGTATGCGGGGGCGTGGAAGGATGTGGGCACCTGGAACATGATGGCGGAGGTGATGACCGAGCCGACGAAGGGCAGCGTTATGCTGGACGAGACCTGTGTAAACACCCATGTGGTGAACGAATTGGATTTACCGGTGCTGTGCATGGGGTGCCGGGACATGGTGGTGGCGGTCAGCGGCGACGGGATACTGGTGGCCGACAAGGAGCGCAGCGGCTACATGAAGCCGTATGTGGACCGGATCAACCGGGAAGTGCGTTACGCGGAAAAGTCTTGGGGGACGTACGCGGTGGTGGACGCGCAGCCGGGGGCGATGACGGTGAAGATGGACTTGCGCGCCGGAGCGCAGCTGAAGTACCACAGCCATGAGCTGCGGGATGAGACATGGAACATTCTCTCCGGGGAGGGGGAGGCCATGGTGGACGGGATGAAGTACCCCGTGCAGACGGGGGACGTCATTGCGATGGCAGCGGGATGCAAGCATACGCTGATCGCGCACACGGGCATGCAGGTGATCGAGATCCAGATTGGGAAAGAGATCAGCAAGGCGGACAAGCGGGTCTATTCCGAGGAGCAGGAAGACTGAGGATGGGACCGATGCGCTTAGCGCCCGCGGGGAAGGACTATCTCTGGGGCGGGACGAGACTGATCGAGGAATACGGCAAGCAGTTGAACCTCAAACCGCTGGCGGAGACGTGGGAGTGCTCGACCCATCCGGACGGGCCGAGCGTCGTAATGAGCGGGGAGTATGCCGGGGAGACGCTGGATGCGGTGATCCGTCGGCATCCAAAGCTGCTGGGGACGAAGTTTCGGGGGCAGAGAGAGCTGCCGATACTGGTGAAGTTCATCGACGCGCACAGGGATTTATCGGTGCAGGTGCATCCGGACGACGCATATGCGCGCGCGCACGAGGGGCAAAACGGCAAGACCGAATTCTGGTATGTACTGGACGCGGAAGAGGGAGCGCAGATCGTCTACGGCTTTGAGCACGCGATGACAATGCGGCAGCTGAAAGATGCGGCTCAAAGGGGGACGTTTGAGAAGCACCTGCAGAAGGTTCCGGTGAAGCGAGGCGACACATTCTACATACCGGCGGGCACGGTGCATGCGATTGGCGCGGGAGTGCTGCTAGTGGAGGTGCAGGAGAACTCCAACGTGACCTACCGGTTGTACGACTATGACCGGGTGGACAAGGACGGGCATAAGCGGGAGCTGCACTTTGAGAAGGCCGTGGAGGTGTTGAACATGCGTCCCGGCAGTCAGGCGCGAAGGTTTCCCCGGATGGTTCGCTTCATGCGGGGATGCGCACGGGAGGCGCTGTGCCGGTGCCCGTATTTCGAGGTAGAGCGGATTCAGATTAAGGGAAAAATGGATCTTCTGGCTCTGACTGATACCTTCCAGACGCTTTTGTGCACAGAGGGGCTTGTGCACATTAGAGATAGCATGAGTTTGAATAAAGGTATGTGCGTTTTTGTTCCGGCAGGAACGGGCCGCTTAAAAATGCAAGGAGACGGGGTTTTGCTGCGGGTACAATGCTAAATTGTTTGTGGTCCGCAGAACTGCTTGAAGTTAGGGAAAGTGGGTGTGATGGCTTGGTATGTCAAGAATGCGATTAATGAATAACATGGATTGACAATCTTACATAAGCTGAAGCTCTTTCTGAAATTGACAGATTGATTCGCTTGGATGCAACAGCTCATGTTGTAAAGTCTTACGTTGATCATATTGCTCAAATTACGTACAATGGGGCCTCGGGCATCCAGCATGTTGGACACTCTGCTTGACAAGAACGAAATGGATGGGCTTGTATTCAAAATCAAAGACGCTCCGTGGATCACGCGCATGGGCAGGTTCATTCGGAAATGCAGTATCGACGAGCTATCGCAGATGTGGAACATCCTCAAAGGCGACATGAGCATTGTCGGGCCTCGGCCCGCGCTGGCCCGGGAAGTCGAACAGTAACCGACTACCAGCGCCAGCGGTTGTACGTCCCCCCCCCGGCCTCACCTGCTTCTGGCAGATTTAGCCCCATAGGATCGACCTCAGCTTCGACGAATGGCTCGAGCTTGACCTAAAATATATCCGCGAACGCAGCTTCCTTACCGATCGGAGAATTATCCTCAAAACCTTTAGAGCTGTCTTCCATATGGATTGAGAGTAAAAATCAAGGAGGATCTCCTCTGAATATTATCCTATGGTAAGAAAGCACGGAACATAGTCATTTGTGGTTTGAAGCTCATCAAAGCAAAAATGCATGCAGTGAAATGCAAAGAATTTACAAGGAGATAATGATCATGAAAGTTAAAACCACGATGCAAGGCAGCCTGATAACGACCTTCCGGTGCAACGCACATTGTAATATGTGCAATATTTGGCAATGCCCAACAAGACCCGAAGAAGAAATCGACCCGGAATTATACAAGAAGCTACCCGAAGGCTTGCGAATCAATATCACGGGCGGAGAGGCAACGCTCAGAAAGGATATTGATAAGATTTTTGAAATTCTGTATCCAAAGGCCGTTTTGCTGGAACTGAGTACAAACGGTTACAATACGGAAAAGATCGTAGAACTGGCTAATAAATATCCTAACATTCTGATCAGGGTCAGCGTCGAGGGACTCCCGAAGCTGAACGATGAAAAACGGGGAATTAAAAACGGTTTTGATCATGCTCTGCGGACAATGCTTGAACTGAGAAAGACAAAGTGTAATAATATTGGCTTTTCAGTCGTGATCTCCCCTGACAACTATAAGGATTTAGTGCCGCTGTATGAACTGTGCGCCGCGCTTGGGGTAGAGCTCGGAAACTCTGTTGTGCACAATTCCTGGTACTTTCATAAGTCGGACAACCAGATCACCAGCAACGAAGCATTAGCAGAACACGAAAAATTTGTCAAAGCCCTCCTGACGTCGAAGCGGCATGGACTGAAAAACAAGCTGAAGGATTATGGCAGGGCCTATTTCAACAAAAGCATTCACAGGCGTTTACGGGGAGATGATTTCGGATACAGGCCCCCTTGCGGCGCATTAAAGGATTTCTTTTTTATTGATCCTTGGGGCAATGTGTCTCCGTGCAATGGCTCTGAAGAAGAATGGATTATCGGGAATATCAAAGAAGATTCCTTTGAGAATATCATGAATTCCGAAAAGGCGAAGGAAGCCGCTAAAAAGGTGGCAGAATGCCAGAGAAACTGCGCTTTTATCGTAACAGAGCGTCATGATATGGTCAGAAGACCGTGGAAGCCGATTTGGTGGGTCATCAAGAACAAAGTAAAAATCAGGCAAGGTAAAGATATCTGCTGGTAAGTGGTGGTGTTTGCATGAAGGTGTGCGTTATAGGAACAAGAGGTTTTCCCAAGATTGAGGGAGGTGTGGAAAAACACTGCGAAGCATTATATCCCTTGCTCAGGCAGGATATAGAAATGATCGTATTCCGCAGAAGGCCCTATGTTACCGCCGAAAGAAGCTCCTATAATCATATAACTTTTCTCGACCTTCCGTCCACAAAAATTAAGGGTTTTGAAACGGTTTATCATTCCTTCCTTGCAACAGTAAAAACATTATTTATCAAGCCTAATATTGCGCACTACCATAATATTGGTCCTGCCATTTTTGCACCGCTACTCAAGCTGCGAAGAATACCTGTCGTGTTGACTTATCATAGCCCGAATTACGAGCATGAGAAATGGGGCTTATTTTCGCGCAGTCTGTTGAAATTCAGTGAATGGGTGGCCTTAAAGTGCGCAGATAAAGTTATTTTTGTAAACTCTTTTCAGATGCGGAAATACTCTCCGAATATTCGGCAAAAATCTGTGTATCTGCCGAACGGAATTAAGAAACCAACGCTGTCTGAAAATCGGGATTATTTGAATGAACTTGGCATTGAACCCCAAAAGTACGTTTTAAGCGTAGGCAGAATTACGCCGGAAAAAGGCTTTGACACTCTAATTGAAGGGTTTAAATACATCCAGCATGAGGACTATCGGCTTGTAATAGCCGGCGGCGTTGAATTTGAAAGCAGCTATAAAGAAAAGCTGGTACACTTATGTGGAAAAGCACCGGTTATTTTTACAGGCTATGTTTATGGAGAAAAGCTGTCTCAGCTTTATACAAACGCCGCATTATATGTTCTCGCATCAAATAACGAAGGATTTCCCTTGGTTCTGTTAGAAGCGATGAGCTATGGGCTGGATATACTGGCAAGCGATATACCTGCATCTCATTTAGTAAAGCTGGAGAATAGCGACTACTTCCCCAAGGGGGACTATCAGACACTAAACAAAAGAATAGACGAAAAACTAAATGAACGAAAGAAAAGAGATTACGATTTAAAAGAATATGATTGGGAACGGATAGCGGAACGCGTATCAGTAATTTATGATGAAGTAATATCGAAATCGTAAAAGCAGCGCGGCAAAATGTCTGTTCAAAGAGGATCACAAAGGTATGGGACATATCAAAAGCAGGGAATGGCCGCATGAAAAAACGGCAGCCCGTGAAGTTTGGATCGATTACATAAAGGTATTTGCCTGCATTCTGGTTGTATTGGGGCATTTTTTTCAATCAATGGTGAAAGCTTCTATTCTGTCGGACAATAGCCTGTATCAATGGTTTAATACAACGATTTATTACTTTCACGTACCGCTGTTTTTTATCTGTTCCGGGTATCTGTATCAACGGTGCGGCCAGATCGACAGTTTCCCTGCATGGGGGCGAAACGTGCTCAAAAAGGCTGTTGCTCTCGGGATTCCGTATTTTGTGTTTTCCTTTGCAACGTGGCTTTTGAAGACGCTATTTTCGGATGAAATCAACAATCAGATTGGCGGGCTGGGCGATGTGCTGTTTATACATCCCACTTCGCCATACTGGTTTCTATATATTCTGTTTTTGATATTTGTTATAACTCCAACGGTTAAGACGAAAAAAGGCATTGGGATTATGTCGGTCCTTGCGGTATCCGGCAAGTTCCTGCAAATAATCGGGGGGGGGGAGTACATCGTTATTACAGATTTACGCGGTATCAACATTCCTGTCAAACTGGATTTGGTTTGTGCTGGGTATAACGATTGCATTCGGAGATTTACAGAAGCGATTCTCCAAAACAATCGGTGCGTTAGTTGGCGTGGCGTTCCTATTTGCCGGCCTTTGGTCATACAGAATTGACAACGCGTGGATTTCGTTTGCTATGGGGCTTCTGGCTTGCGCCGCCACGGTCATGACGGCGGCAGATTGCCGGGAGGTCAAATGCCTGAACAAGTTTGCTAAGTACACGATGCCGATATTTCTGATGCATACGCTGTTTGCAGCGCCGTGTAGGGTGCTGCTGATGAAGCTTGGAATTGCAAACGTAGCGATCCAAGTGGTCTTGGGAATTGTGATCAGTTTCGCCGGGCCAATTGTGGCAATGACAATTTTTAATAAAGTTGGACTTGATTTCCTGGTTTATCCCCCAAAAGTGTTCGGCGGACGAATAAGGAGTGTTGACTGATGACAACGGTGTTAATGTTGTTATTCCTTGCCGTGTATGCAGCTACAGCGCTGTATGGAATAAAATATTCGTCAGGGAAAAAGAACTATTTTGACTTGAAGGATACAGCCGCGCTTAAGGAATTGTTTTGTATTATCGTGGTTCTTGTGCACATTCCAGTTGAATATCAAAATCCGATTTAGGATGGCATTGGAAGTTTTGTCTACATTGGGGTTACGTTTTTCTTTATGGCATCCTCTTTTGGACTGATGTACAGCGCTGGACACAAAGCGGATTATATCAGGGAATTCTGGCAGAAGCGCCTTCCTACCCTGTTGATTCCCACGCTGTTGTGCAATGCTGTTGTCGTTGTCGTAAAAGTCCTTGATGACAGCCGGATTACGTTTTGGAGATTTATCAATATCGGCGCTTGGGTGGGTGTGCTGCTTTTGTATTATTTTATCTTTTAGGTAATAAAAATAATCCCTGAAAAATTCATCAAGGGATACTGCAAGGACGTCATTATCTGTACAGTGGTTATGGCAATCAGCTTGACGGGGAGACTGATTAACCGCGAGCTTCCGTTATGGTTTGTTGAAAGCTATGGCTTTATTTATGGAATCGTTTTATATGATTTTTTGAATCAATTCAGGAAATGGGCTGATCAGAGATAGGGAATCAAAACAGCTTGCATATTCCTCTTTAGCGGCATGCTTGGGGTTTTGTATAAAATATTCAAGCCTGTCGATTTTTGGGGGGATTATTGCCTGAGAAACGTTCTGGGCATATCGCTGACATTGCTTGTTTTGATGGTAATCAGGAGATTCGAAATTGGCAATCCTGTGTTGAAATTCTTGGGAACGATTTCCTATGAGGTATATCTGATTCACGGGACAGTATTTGAACTGATGACATTTGTACAACCTAATTTGAATTCGGGTTATTTTATCCTGCTTCCCTGCTGATAACAATCGTTTTTGCGGCGATTATCAGCAAAATCAGTCAGAAGCTGTTCAGCGCAATAAAAAAGCTATGAATCATAGCTTTAGCGCGTCGAAAAAGTCTTTTCGATACTTGCACGGGAAATCTGCGGATTTCCCGTGCAAAGGAGGAGGACTTCGGTTTCCTGAAAATCTCACGATGTTCCGGGCGGAAACCTGACTAAAGGTGTTTTTTGTCTACGTTTCACTTCGACAAAAGGCAAATTCGCCGCACAGGTCGCCGGATTTGATTGAACAGGCTGTCCTGCGGCCGTTTTTAGACAGTCTGAAGATATGAATCATGGCTGCTTTTTTGTGCAGGCGAAAAGGAGTTTACTATGAGAATTCTGATGATCAATAAATTTCTGTATCACAACGGCGGCTCTGAAACATATGTGCTGAAGCTGGGTGAATATTTGCAAAAGGAAGGACATGAAGTCCAGTATTTTGGCATGGATCACGATGGGCGCTGCGTCGGCAATCGGGTCAACGCCTATACGGCCGACATGGACTTTCACGGCGGTTCCAAACTATCCAAGCTGACTTATCCATTTAAAACGATTTATTCATCGGAAGCCCGCAGGAAAATCCGGTGCGTCCTTGACGATTTTCAGCCGGATGTGTGTCACCTGAATAACTTTAATTACCAACTGACGCCCAGCATCATCCTCGAAATCGTCAAGTGGCGCAAACAGATGGGGAAGAAATGCAGGATCGTTTATACCGCCCATGACGGACAACTCGTTTGTCCGAACCATATGCTGCGGAATCCGAATACGCGGGCAAACTGTGAAAAGTGTTTAGACGGACATTTTTCGCATTGCATTCGCAATAAGTGCATTCATGGCAGTACGGCGAAAAGCGTCATCGGCGCTATGGAAGCCTTTTTCTGGAAGGCAGTGGGTGTCTACCGGAATATTGATGTCGTCATCTGCTGCTCTGACTTTATGAAGAAAGAGTTATCGGCGAATCCTCAATTAAATGGCAGGTTAACCACACTTCACAACTTTATTGACGCCCCCGCAGTTGCCGGCCCGGATGCGGTGAAAGGCGACTATGTCCTGTACTTTGGCCGCTATTCGGAGGAAAAGGGAATTGAAACGCTGATCGAGGCGTGTAGGCAGTTGCCGGATATCCCGTTTGTATTTGCCGGAAAAGGGGATTATGCGGATCGGCTCCGTGAACTGTCGAATGTAACGGATGCCGGATTTGTAACGGGTGAACCGCTGGCAAAGCTCATCCGGGAGGCATGGTTCTCGGTCTGCCCGTCGGTCTGCTTTGAAAACTGCCCGTTTTCTGTCATGGAAAGCCTTGCGGCCGGAACGCCGGTAGTCGGCGCCAATATAGGCGGGATACCCGAACTGATTGACGACGGAAAGACGGGAAATCTCTTTGAAAGCGGAAATCCGGAATCTTTGGCGCAGGCCATCAGAACGCTGTGGAACAACAAAGAAAAGTTGAATACCTATGCCGAACAGTGCAGGAACATCCAGCACCACGCCGCAAAGTCATACGTGGAAGAATTATTGCCGATTTATGCGGGGGGGGGATAGGTTCTGCATTCTGACGGTTCCGGATTACGTTTTGTATTTCGGCCGTTACTCGGAAGAAAAAGGAATCCGGACCCTGCTGGAGGTGTGCCGCGCGCTGCCGGAAGTGCAATTTGTTTTCGCTGGCAAGGGGCCGCTTGAAAACGAGGTCAACGCTTTAGGCAATATTGAAAACGTCGGTTTCCGGAAAGGCGATGCGCTGAACGCATTGATAAAAAACGCTTTGTTCAGCGTGTATCCTTCCGAGTGGTATGAGAACTGTCCATTTTCCGTCATCGAAAGCCTCATGCTCGGCACGCCTGTTCTGGGCGCGGATATCGGCGGGATACCCGAACTGATTCAGGCGGGCAAAACGGGCGAGCTGTTTGAAAGCGGCAACGTGGAGGCATTGAAAGCGGGTGTCCGAAAGCTGTGGGACAACAGGACGCTGGCAGAACAATACAGCAGAAACTGCGGGAATGCCGGATTTGACGACCTGAAAGCATATGCGGAGAAGCTTGTTCAAATATACGGCAAAGAATAAGCCCCAGTATTTTATAAAACTGCGTAAAAGCAGATACAGCCATGCAATTAAATTTCTCCCGACAAATTGGAGGGCAGGCGTAATCAAAAAACCGGCGGGTATTCAGTTTTTGCCGCAATTACAGGGATAGGAGAGCTATAAAAAAGCAACTATAGAAGTGCTCTACCTGTGACCTAAACGCGGTGGCAAACGACGGATTGAATATCAGATAACAGGTTCCGAACCACGACGAAAGAAGGCGGCATGATGAAGGACGCGGACCGGCTACGCAAGGTACAGCTGCTGATGCTGGAAATCGCCAAGGAATTAAAACGCGTATGCGAAAAGAACAACATCCGGTATTTTCTGATGTGGGGTACGCTCCTAGGCGCGGTGCGGCATGGGGGTTTTATTCCATGGGATGACGACATGGACTTTGGCATGCTTCGGGAAGACTACGAAAAGTTTATTGAAGCGTGCAAAAAGGATCTTGATCCGCGCTTTTTTCTGCAAACCTGGGACACGGATCCGAATTTTCCCTTGGCATTCGCAAAACTGAGATTAAACGGAACCCATTTCCTGGAAAAATTTTCCGAAAAAGCCCAAATGAACAACGGTATATTCATCGATATTTTCCCGTTGGATCATGTGCCCGATTCGGATTTTGCGAACAAAGTCCGATCTTCCAGATGCTTTGTGTGCGAGCGCCTGATGTGGCTGAAAAAGGGAATGGGAAAGAACATCAAAGAGGAATCGTTGGGCGGCAAAATAAAATATAACGTCTTTTACACGCTTTCAAAAGTTGTGCCCTATGAGTGGCTTAAGAAGCACTATGAGAAAATCCTGCGAGGGGACAACGCTCAAAAGACAGGAAGGGTGGACGGTCCAACGGTATTCCACTTTTTCGGGGTAACCGGCTTTAGCTCAAAATGGCCCAGTGAGATTGAAGAAATCCCTTTTGAAACAACGCAATTTCCGGCGTTTAAGGATAAAGAAGGGTATCTCACGTTTTTTTACGGCGACTATATGACCCCGCCGCCCGAGGAAGAACGTGTGGGGCATCTGCCGGTGGAAATTGATTTTGGGCCGTATGCGTCGAGCCAAATGCCCGATGATATATTCGAAAATAAATGAAACAGTGGGAATGAAATAGCGGCAGAATATTTGGAGGAACGATATATGGAAAAGATTCTTTTTGATTTGGAATGTAGCCAGTCAGATAAGTCTGTAAAATTCCATGGAGGCGGAGAATATACAAAAACCGTGTTCGAGCATTTAGTGATCAATTACAGCAATGCGTGCGAGATAACCGCATTCTATAACCCCGATGAATTCTGCGAACAATGGGTGCTCGACCTGATTAAAAAGTATGCAATCCGACTGATTGAAATAAAAGCCATTAAAGATTTGGAAAAGATAATGTCGGATGAACATTTTGATGTTTTATACTGTGGGTTAATTACGAAATATACTGATTTGCAATTGCCTGCCAATACTCTGAAGATTTGTACACTTCATGGACTTCGATCCATTGAAATGAAAGAGGACAGATACACCTATTACTATACAGAAACCATCATGAAAAGGATCAAATGGTTCGTAAGAGCGCTTTTTCATGATTGGTGGCAACAAAGGCAAAAGAGCGCCTATCTAAAATCGACGGCCATTTTTGACAAAATGGTCTGTGTGTCCAAACATACGTATTACTCGTTCATGCATTATCTGCCTGAAATTTCGGAAAAAATATGCGGTGTGTTTTATACGCCATACAAACACGCTGCAGCGGCTTTGGCAGCGATTGATCACTTGTCTGAAAAATACATTTTAATGATTAGCGGAAACAGAGCGGAAAAAAATGGAGCAAGGGCAATTAAAGCGCTGGATCAAATGTATTCGGAGCATTTGCTGGATTATGATACGGTAATTACAGGAAATGTTCCAAATGCTATAAGGAAAAAGATTAAGAACAAAGCAAAGTTTGTTCTGCTTGATTACGTGACAATTGATGAATTGGAAGCGCTTTACAGCAAATGCAGCGTTTTTCTTTTTCCTACTTTGCAAGAGGGATTTGGTATGCCTCCGGAGGAAGCGATGCGGTATGGGAAAACATGCGTAATATCAGGGGTTTGTTCACTACCGGAAATATATGGCGATGCTGTTTACTATATGAACCCATATGATATAGGTGAAATAAAGAACCGCATTCTTTGGGCGACAAAAGAGCCGATCGATGAAAAACTGATTGCAAAAAGACTGGCGCATATCATCAATAAACAAAAAAATGATTTGGATTCGCTGTGCAAAATGATTATTGGTATGCAATAGCAACAAGATTTGCAGGGCAGCTGAATAAGGCAAAGGTGGCGCTCTGAAGAAAAAGCGCCGGCGGGCTGGCGGAAGCGCTTGAAAAAGCCATCCGAATCAACGTCGACGCGGAACGGTCGATGCGTGCGGCGGCAAAGGAAACCGTGGAAGGATTTTCCATCGTCAATACGGTTGAAAGAATGGCGGAGGTGCTGGAAAAGACGACCGCGTCTCCGGAGGCGAAAGCGTGACCGGCCCGAAAGCGGCAGAAAGGTAAAAGGAGGAGAGGCTTTTGAACATAGCAAAGGCAAAGATAAAAGGATCGGATGTCTTTGCGGCTTTTACGGCGTTTATGATGATGGTTTATCTGTTTCAGATCGATTCGCTTCTCGAAAACAACGCTTATCAGCTGTTTATCAAAATCCCGTTTTTTGTTGCGGTATTGTATATTCTTGTCAATATCCGTTTTTTTAAGCCGAATTTGGCCATCGTCCTCTTATTGCTGTATACGGCGGCAATGGCTGTTTCGAACTACCTGACGTCCGAAATCACGCTGAACATGATCATGTCCATTTCGATTCAGGCGTTTCTTTTCGTGGCAATTCCCATCGCTTCGCGGAGAGGCGCGCTACAGGCGGCGGTCAAAGGGGTGCTTTTTTATTTTCTCACGCTCTGCGCCGTTAATGATTTGATTTGGATTGCTCGTGGTTTTCGGCCACTGGTGGAAGGAAATTCGAAGTTTTCTTTGCTGCCGCAGTTCTTTTTGGGAAATAAGTTTTCGGTCATGTATGATCATATCCTGCTGTCTGCGTTATTCCTGACGCTGTATCGGGGCAGGCGCCGCCGGAACTGGATCCTTGCGATTGGCGTACTGCTGATTATCCTGTCCTTTTCCTTTGACTGCGCCACGACCGCAGTTGTGGCATTCGCCTTTATGATCATGCTTTTTATCGAAGGAAGGAAGAATTCGTTCTTTGAGAACAAGATGACGATTGGCATTGCGCTCGCGGCAAGCGCCGTTTTTCCGTTTCTGAGCGAGGCAATCATGCGGAACGGATTCATTCAGAATATCATCGTTGCGGTTCTTGGAAGAAGCGTAACTATGACGGGCCGCGTCGGTATTTTTACCCATATTATACAGCTTGTCAGGACAAACATGTTCTGGGGAATCGGCCGCGAAGGTACGGCGTCGGTCATAACGCTGGTTTCCGGTGCTGCCAATATCCAGAACGGATTCTGGCAAATTGCCATTACATACGGCATAATCCCTGCGGCGCTGCTGATTTTCGCGGTTTTAAGCGCCGTGCGTCCGGGCGCTGAAAATAAAGCGGGGTTGCACGGCTATACGATGCTGGTAACAATCTATGCGTTTGTGCTGGCCGGATTCGTGGAAATAACGTATGGCATGACGCTGCTTGTGCCTGTTGTGATTTACAATGAGCTGCGTATGCAGAAAAGAAACGGTAAAATTATATGATAAACATTGCAATATTTGGCGCGTCCGCAAATTATGGGGGAACGGAAGCATATATTATGACGCTGTATAAGCAACTTGATCCTTTAAGGATTAAGTTGGACTTTCTGTTTCCCCATGCTGTCGGAGAGATACCATATGAAGCGGACATTTTGTCCCGAGGCGGCAAAATATATAAAGAATACTATATGTACAGCGAAAGACATTTGCCTGACTATATTTCCCCTCGGAAGCTGTTTGACAGACATCCTGAGTGGGAGGGAATATACATCAATGTGCAGAAGATCGACACCACTTATCGGCTTCTTGTGGAAGCGGCCCGCAGGAAACTGCCCTATCGCATCATCCATTCGCATAACAATGACAGCCGAAGAATGGGAATCAAAGGCAGGCTGTTCAAAGCCTGGTTTGACCTGACAAAGAGAAATGTCGTCACACATTATCTTGCCTGCGCCCAGGCGGCTGGAATCAATATGTTCGGAAAATGCAGCCTGACCGTAATTCCGAATGCCATTGATTTTCAACGGTTTGCGCCGGACCGGGAAAAAAGAAAGCAAATGAGAAGCCGCCTCGGTCTTTCGGATAATCAGCCCGTCGTTGGTTTCTGCGGAAGGCTGAGTTATCAAAAAAATCCGGAAAAAGTGATCGATATCTTTGAAGCAGTTCATCAACGAAATGTAAATTCCTGCCTGATAATCCTGGGCGATGGAGAAGAGAAAAACACGGTCACGGAAAAGGTAAAGAATGTCGGTTTAGCGGACAGCATCATTTTTGCCAGTAAAGTTACCAACGTCCCAGACTGGCTCCAGGCAATGGATTGCTTTGTCTTGCCCTCACGTTTTGAGGGCTTCCCCTTTGTTCTGATGGAAGCACAGGCGGCGGGGTTGAGATGCTATACGACGCTGGAAGCGGTTCCACCGGAGGTCAATATCACGGGGCGGATTACCTACATCAGCCGGAATGATACGCCCGACGAATGGGCCGAAAAAATCCTTCAGACCGGATGGGATCGGAAGGACTGCATGGAGGTACTGATGAAAAGCGACTACACGTTAGACTGCATGACGCAAAAAATCATGGCCATATTCGATAAACCCCATTCGAGTATTCGGGGGGGGGTAATATCCTCTGATCGCTTTGGCTTTCCGTGCGGGGTGGCCGCATGAATGGGACGGTGAGCATTATCGTCCCGATTTATGCGGTGGAACGGTGGCTGTCTGTCTGTGTGGACAGTCTGGTAAAACAAACCTATTCAAACCTGGAAATTATCCTTGTGAACGACGGTTCCTCCGATCGCTGCCCGGAAATCTGCGAAGAATGGGCGAAGCGGGACAGCAGAATTCGCGTTGTGCATAAACAAAACGGCGGCCTGGCAAGCGCGCGCAATGCGGGCATGGACGTTATGACCGGAAGCCTGTTCACGTTCGTTGATTCGGATGATTTTCTCGATCAGGACGCGGTGCAATGTATGATGGACGCGCTGAATGACAACGCGGATATCGTTTGCGTCGGATCGAGAAAAGTATTTCCCAATACGGAAAGGACAGAACCAGACCAGTATACTCCAGGAGAATATGAACGGGAAGAGGCGCTTAAGCATCTTCTTCTATGGGACGGAGCGGTTAGAAGTTATGCTTGGGGAAAACTGTTTCGAACTGAATTGGCGAGAGATCTTCGCTTTATTGAAGAGATCAAGTATGGCGAGGACACGCCCTTTGTTTACAAAGCTCTGTCACGAGCGAGACGGATATGTCAGCTACCGACCGTGAAATACAACTATTTGCAAAGAGCGGATTCCCTCGTTGGCGCCACTTACACATCTAAAAAGCTGCATGCTGTCAAGGCCGCTCAGATCGTTTCGGAACAATGCAAGCGGGACTTCCCGGAGATGAGTGATTATGCTGATTATCATGTAGCGATGGACTGCTATATTCAGTTGGGCGGACTGATGCTTGCCCACGCCGAAAAAAAGTACCCGGAGGACTACGGCTTCCTGCGAGATACCATGAATCAGTATCCGGCGCAGTTGATAGCACAGAAAAGCTCATGGAAAAGAGGACTGTTTTACTGGATCGTCCGATGCTTTCCTAAAGCATATCGAGTAAAGGCAGCCGTCCAAAAATTGCATTAAAAAAGAATCTTGGAGAAATTATGACAATGAAAAATAGTTTTCCAATAATCAGCATTATTGTTCCAGTGTTCAATGTAGGAAAATACCTGGAAAAATGTATAGCCAGTATTGTCGGCCAAACATACACGAACCTGGAAATAATATTGATTGACGATGGCTCTACGGATAATTCCTCGCAGATTTGTGATGCCTGGGCGGAACGCGATTCACGCATACGGGTTATCCATCAGAAAAACAGTGGAGTCGCAGCGGTGCGGAATAAGGGGCTTCAAGCTGCTACGGGGGAATACATCGGTTTCGTGGATTCGGACGATTGGATTACCGACACAATGTATCAAGACATGATGGACGGCATATTGTTAACAAATGCAGATGCAGCATTTACGGGCTTTAACAGGGTCTTGGAAAATGGGGAACAAATTATACGCCAATACAAAATGAACGGATTGTGCAGCCGTGACGAAGCGCTTCTATCTGTATTCGGGGGGGGGTACTTCGTAACGATATGGAACAAGCTGTTTTCAAGAGATATCTGTATAAAGAATGGAGAAATAATTCGGTTCGAACCGTTTCTATGTGGGGAAGATGAACATTGGCTGATTCGAGTTCTGCAGAATACCAGTAAAGTGTACTTGATTGATCGGGCAGCATATTTCTGGCAAATCCGCGACAAAAGTATCACCTATGACAGGTATTCATTTGACAGAAGGCTTGATGTATTTCGAGTTAAACGGGCGAATTGCATCCTACTTCAAAAAGAGAATGCCGACGTCTTTCAAGCGGCGGTTGTGGATCAGTATATTAATATGTACACAACGCTCGTGGATGCTTATCTCCATAAAAGCCGTGGAGCGTGCAATTTAATGAAAAAGCATTTTAAGGATTACCGAAAAGTATATCTTACCTCAAAAGAATCATTACTATCCAAATGCAAAAAACTACTTGTCGAGTCCATGATCAGGCTGCATCTGCCTATAGCAATAGTCAAGGCTATTGATCATGTCAGTGGATAATTGGCATTAGCCGAAGTGAGGGTAAAGTCGTGATTAAACAAGCAATCAAAAAAACGAAGTTTGGTCAAGCGCTTGTTGCAATAAAAAAGGTATACCGTTCAGATGAATACAGGCAGTGGTTTCATGATTTTGCAGACTGCCACAGCGTATTCAAATTTTACGAATACGGCGCGCTGAACGACGGAAATGCTCTGTATGTCATTAACAATTTGAACCCGAGTTCCGGCTTCTTTTACAGCTGGTGTGAAACCTGCCGCGGGCTGATGGTGGCGGAACGCTTTGGCTTTACGCCCGTAGTGGACTGGTCAAAGGGCGCTTATTACGACAAAAATGGTTGGAACGGATGCATGAACCCGTTTGAATACTTTTTTGAACCGGTTTCAGCCGTTTCGCTCGATGAGGCGCTCAAGAGCAGAAATGTTGCGTATTATGATCAGCATACGTTCGGAAAGCCTTTTGCGCTGTATGATTACCGAAGCGATGACGAGCTGGAATGCTTTGCAAGGATCAACAGAAAGTATATCCGCCTCAGGCAGGATCTTCGCGTACAGCTGGAAAGCGAGACAGGCGCATTGCTGGGCGCAAAGAAAACGCTGGCCGTTCATGTCCGCGGCGTGGAATGGGGAAACGTCAAGTACCATCCGATCCCCGCGTCGCTGGAAGAGTATACGGCAAGAATCGACAAAGCGATATCCGAATACGGCTACGAACAGATTTTTCTGGCTACCGACAGCGACGACACAGTGACCTTTTTCAAAATGAAATACGGAGACATGGTGGTATGCTATGGCGATGTGATTCGTGCGCAAAGCGGGAGTAAGGTGCTGGCGATTTTTGACGACAGCATTGCGGACGAGCATAAGGGTTTCAGGCTTGGGTACGAAGTGCTGAAAGATATGCTTACCATATCCAAATGCTACGGTATTATTGCCGGCTTATCCTATGTCAGCTTCGCGGCCGAAGTGTTCAAACGTGAGCGCGGGGAAACGTATCAATACAAGGACTATGTCAAAATGAAATTGAACAGCAATGGAATATCCCCCGATGATGTCCCAATGCTGAGCAAAGGAGAAAAGGAATGTCCGTCGAAAAGCAAAAATCGCTGAAACTGAACATGGCATTAAATGCCATTCGCGGTATTTTATCCGTTCTGTTTCCGCTGATTACATTTCCCTATGTTTCCAGGATTCTTGGCGTTGAAAATATCGGGAAATATAACTATGCCAATTCGATCATCGGTTATTTTCTCTTATTGTCCGGGCTGGGTATTGGCGGCTATGCGATCCGCGACGGCTCGGCGTTTCGGGATGACAAGGCGGAATTGAATCGGTTTGCCAATGAAATGTTCACAATTAATATGTTCTCCACGGCTATTTCTTATGTGCTATTGATTGCGGCGGCCCTTGCCTTTTCCGGCTTGAAAGCATACTGGGTGCTGCTCTTTATTTTGTCTTTTCAGATTATTCTGAAGACGATAAGCGTGGACTGGATCTATTCGATCTACGAAGATTATCTGTATATCACAATTCGCGGAATCGCTTTACAGGTTTTTTCCCTGGTGCTTCTGTTCTGTTTTGTTCATACGGCCGAGGATCTGAACCTATATGCGCTGATTACGGTTCTGGCCAACGCGGGCTCCAGCCTTTTCAACTATATTCACGCCCGGAAGTATGTCAACATTGGTTTTTCCAGAACCATTCATTGGAAGCAGCACATGAGGCCTATCATGGTCCTGTTTGCAATGTCATTGACGGTGACGATATATGTGAATTCTGACGTAACAGTTTTGGGAATTCTGTGCGGGGATAAAGCGGTCGGCCTTTATTCGGTATCCACCAAAATCTATGCCATTGTGAAAAACCTGCTGTCAACTATTCTTGTTGTTTCGATTCCTCGGCTGTCGGCGCAGTTCGGCACAGGAAGGCTTTCGGAATTCCGGGAAACGGCCAAGGATATTTACAACACATTGATTACCGCCATGCTCCCGGCCATCACGGGAATCATCTTGCTCGCCAAACCCATTGTTTTGCTGATTTCCGGTCCGGAATATGAGGAAGCGTGGTCATCGCTGGCGATTTTGGGCGTTGCGCTGTTCATGTGTATGGCCGCCTGGTTCTGGGGGCAATGCATTCTTGTTCCGATGAAGAGGGAAGATGAGGTATTTAAGGTTACGCTTATCAGCGCAGCGCTGAACTTGACGCTGAACCTGATCTTGATTCCCAAATGGCAGGAGAATGCGGCCGCATTAACTACACTGCTTGCAGAGGGAACCACGTTGCTGTGGAGCATAATCCGTGGGAAAAAGATGAGCGGTATTTCAGGCGAGTGGAAAACGTACCTGAAAGTGGCGGCTGGCTGCGTCAGCATTGTGATCATCAACGCAGTTACGCGGCGGGTTTTTCTGGATAACACCGTATATGTCCTTGTGACAGTAGCGCTGTCCGTTGTTACTTATGCCGTGATTGAAATCCTTGTAAGGAATGAAGCAATCTACAGTCTAATGAATGAAATAAGGAATCGAAAAACACGCGAATGACAAGGAAAGGAAGGCAGAAGACATGGAACTGTTTAAGGCAAAAGATATCTCAGAACTGATTCAAAAAAGCATTGCGGCTTGGCACGCAGAGAATCAGAACCGCTCGCCAGAGTACGAGATTGTAACGGATGCCATTCGCAGGATTCGTCCGTTCAACGAACACCGGGATAATCTGAAAACGGTTGTGCGGGAATTGGTGGTGACCAATACAGAGATGTGGCACGAGGAGGACAAAGTGCGCAGTGCGAATGATGCCGTCGTACTCAAGGCAATCCGAAATATCAATCCATTGAATCAACACCGGAACGATTTGATTGAAGAGATCGACGAAATTGTTCTGGATCGCGTAAGCAAATCGTGAAGGAGGCTTGAAGATGGAGACTGTGGGAAGTTTGATTGATAAGCTGAGCATCAATGAGTTAAAAATCTACCATATGACCGAGCAATACGACCGGGATGACGTTGACGATAACTTCCGTGCCGATTGCAAAAACAGGCTTGATATACTGCGCTTGCAGCGCAGCGACTTGGAAGCAGAGTTGCAAGAATTGCTGGATGAAGTAATGTCGGGCAGGAAAAAACTGCGCCTTTATCGGCAGATGAAGATGTACAACGAGAAAAAGTACAAGGATTGACTTCCGTGGAATGACGTCTTGTGACCCGAGAATGAATGAAGACAATGAACAATCAGGGCGCTTGGTGAAGGCAAACCGAAAGCGCATGCTTTTTGATTTCATTATAGGTCGCATTGGCAGTATGGAAGGTTGTGTGCGAAGTAATTCCGCATATGACAGGAGCCTGCAAATAAAAAGTCAAGGGGGTGAAAGAAAAAAATCCCCCTTTCGGGGGAAGGGGTAGAGTCAACAACTGG
>CANQEW010000014.1 GCA_947596085.1 uncultured Clostridia bacterium
TTTTGCAGCTACATTCTATCACTTGGCTCTCTGTTTTTCTTCCTCCTTCTGTTACCTATCTATTGTATCAAAACAATCTTTGGGAAAGAGGCCAAAAGAAGGGAGATTCTTAATGACCTCAGGTCCTTTGGAATCTCCCTTCTTTTGGGACTCTACGGTATCGCCTCCGTGTCACCCAACCCTCGAATCATTCTCCTCGTGTGGAAGCGCAGGCGCTCCGTGCGGCTCAGTCTACGCAACAGCAGCGCATAGGCCCTACGGCCGTCGCGCACCAGCGCAGCATTCGCCTTCTCCCCCGCGTAGCGGCACCGCGCCACGCCCTTCGCAAACCGCAGATAGTCCGCATTGTCCAGCGCCTCCGCCACGCGCTCCGAAAACGCCACCGGCGTCTCCCCGCTCTGCGGCGCAAAGCCCAGCTGATTCAACAGCGTCAGCGTCACCCGGTACAGCAGCAGCGCCGCCGCGTCCATGTCCTCCGGCCTCGCGGTCAGCGCAATCGGGTCGGTCTCCCGCAGCCTCCGCCGCGTCCACCGCACGATCAGCCATCCCAGCGCCGCCAGCACCAGCAGGATCAGCAGTATCCAAAGCCACGCGCGGTGGGAATCCCTCTCCGGCTCCTCCGGTGAATCCGCGTCCTCGCCCTCGGGCGGGAAGGAATCGTCGGAGTCACCCGAATCGTCCTCGGGCGGCGTCTCGCCATTCTCGGGCGTGGGGCTCGGCGCGCCGGGCTCCGGCGTGGCGGTTGTGCCCAACTCCGGTGATAGGCTGGGCGACGGCTCGTCCGGTTCGGGCGTCTGCCCGCCGTCGGGGTCGGGGGGTATGGACTCGCCGTCGGATTCGCCCGCATCGCCCGCGCCGCCGTCGGAAGTGTTGTCCTCGTCCATGCCTCCGCCCGCGCCGCCGTCGCCCTGCATCGAGCGGGCGCGCGCCGTGGGATCGAAGGCCACCCAGCCCATGCCGTTCAGGTACACCTCCACCCAGGCGTGGGCGTTCTCGCCGGTGACGATGGTCTCCCCGGAGGGATTGGCCTCCACCGCGTAACCCTCCACGTAGCGGGCGGGCAGCCCCGCGATGCGGCACATCACCGCCATGGCCGTGGCGAAGTAGCTGCAGTAGCCCTCCTTCGAATCCAGCAAGAACCATGAAACGAAGTCCGCGTTCCCCTCGGGATAGCCCGCATCGAGCGTGTAGCGATAGTTTCGCGCCAGATAATCCTGAATGGCAAACGCCTTCTCCGCCGCGTTGACGCTGTCCCGCGTCAACTCCACCGCCAGCGCGTACACGCGCGTGTCGATGTTCGGCGGCAGGGCGGTGTAGCTCTCGCGCGCCTCGTCGAAGCCCTCGTCCGCGGCGTCCGCGCGCGCCGCTGCCTCCGCGATCAGCGCCGCGTCGCTCGCGGGAACGCGCGCGCGCAGCGCGTAGCGATCGCCCGCGCGCACGTCGCGGGTCAGGAAGATCTCGCCCGCGGAGTTGTAGTACACCGCGTCCTGCAGGCCCATGTCGAACTCGGCGAGCTGGGCGGGCACGAACAGCGTGCTCGTGCCGCCCTCCAGCATCTCCACGGATGCCTCGCGCTCGACGAAGGCGTCGCTGCCGGCGCACGCGTCCGCGTCGAACACCCGCGCGCGCACGCCCCGGTGGGTGAAGTCGTAGTAGAGGTAGCGGGCCTTGGTCTGGTCGTCGACCCAGGAGTAGCCCGTATAGCTGCGCTTGATGGTGCCGCGCAGCAGCAGATCCGCGTCCGTCTCCACGCGCATCACCGCGTCGTCCGTGGGGTTCGCCGGGCCACCCAGCATGGACACCACGTCGTCCCCGATCATGCCCGCGCGGTCGTAGCCCTTCTCGCCGATGGAGAAGGCCATGCGCTCCTCGGTGAAGCGCACGTAGTCCTCCACCACCGCGCGCACGCGCTCGGCCAGCCGCTCCAGCGGCTCCCAGGTGACGCGCTCGCCCGGCGTGAGCGCCAGCGCCAGCGCCGCCAGCGCCGCCGCGGTCAGCAGCAGCGCCGGTGCCACGCCGTCGCGCCGCGCGTCCGAGGGCAGGCCGAAGGCCGCCACGCCCGCGATCAGGCCCGGCAGCGCCGTCCACAGCGAAATCTCCTCCCGCCGCGCCAGCGCGCAGATCACAGACGCGAGCAGCACCATCAGCGCGAACGGCGCGCCCGACGGCGCGCGCAGCAGTCCGGCGATCAGCAGCCCCAGCAGAAGCGCGCAGAGGAAGGCGACGCTCCCGCCCGCGCCGGAGAGCAGCGCGTCCAGATCGACGCCCTCCGCCCCCGCCAGCGCCCGCGCGAGCGCCGCGATGCGCGGAACGCACGTCGTCAGCAGCGCGCCGAAGAGCAGCGCCAGCGCAACGATCGCGCCGGCGCTCTGTAGCGCGCCACGCTTGAACAGCTGCACGCACGCCGCCGCGGCCAGCGCGATCAGATACACGCCCACCTGCGGGGCCGCGAAACCCATGGCGCGCGCGATCATCGTCGCGGAGCATCCGGTCATCAGCGCGGCGGTCAGGGCCGTACAAGCGGCCCGGAGCAGTCGGTTCGTTCGATCCATTTCCATCCTCAAACTTCAAATACGTCGTCCACGCCTTCGTCGCTCGCGGGGCGCGGCGGCGGGGGCGCCTCGACGGCCCAGGGATCGACGCGCTCGACGCTCGCCCCCGCCATCTTCAAGCGCTCCAGCATCTCCAGCGCCTCGTCCCGGGGCGCGTCGGTGGCCCAGATCAGCTTCACCTGCACGCCGCGCTGCTGCATGCGAATGGCGATGTCCACCGTGCGCGTGGTCAGCCGCGCGGTGGCGAGCACCGCGCCGCCGGTGCGCTGCATGCGCTGGAATACCAGCATCAGCACCTGCTCGTAGGGATTCGGGCAGTCAAATTCCGCGCGCATCAGCGCATCCGCGAAGCCCGGCAGGTCCGCCGCGCTCCGCCCGGCCAGCTCCCGGGGCCGCCTGGATTGCAGCGCCATGCGCACCGGGAATCCCGCCTCCAGCTGGGCCTTCACCGCGCCCAGCGCCGCCTCGCAGATGGCGTCCTCCAGGGTGAGCTTCTGATCCTGCAATGCCGTGACCTCGCCCAGATCGGGAATCACCAGCGTGTCCGGACGGGCGCTCTCCTCGAAGGTGCGCACCATCATCTCTCGCTTGCGCAGCGAGAGCTTCCAGTGCACCTTCTTGAGCTCGTCACCCTCGCGCCAGGCGCGCACGTCCGAGGGCGAGGCCGCGTCTTCGGTGGCGCGGGAGCGGAACTCCGGCCCCACGTCTGAGGCCTTCAAAATCATCGGCGCGAGCTCCATCGGCCGGGGGCTGACCTCCACCCGCAGAAGCTTCGCGCCCGACCTGCGGGAAAACTCGAACAGCCCGAAGGGATCGGACGCGCGCAGGCGCGTCACGCCCACCTCGTAGCCGCCCCGGTGGGGGCAGCGGATCACATTGCGGAAGCTGCGCCTGGCGAACGGCGGCGCGCTCACGCGGATCTCCTGCCGGCCCATCGAGCCGCCGGGCACGTCCAGGCAGAGCGTCAGGCTGCCCACCGGCAGCGGCGAGCGGTGCTCCACCGTCAATATCGTGATCAGCCGCTCGCCCCGCACCACGCGGGGCCGCACGCCGCGCATGGTCACGCGCGCGCTCGCGAGCATCCACAGAACCGATGCGAGCGCGTAGACCACCATCAGCGCCAGCAGGATGCACAGCGCGTAGTACACCCGCGTACCGGTGGCGAGGCCCGCCGAGAGCAGCGCCATCATCGCGGCGAGCACGCCCGCGAAGCGTCCGCTCACTTGACCTTCACCGGCACCTGCACGCTCCCGAGCAGGCCCTGCAGCACGCGCTCCGGCGTCATGCTGCGCATGCGCGCCTCGGGCGAGAGCACCAGGCGGTGCGTGAGCACCGGCGCGGCCATGCGCTGCACATCCTCGGGAATCACGTAATCCCTGCCCTCCAGCAGCGCGCACGCCTGCGCCGCGCGCAACAGCGAAATCGCCGCGCGGGTGGACACGCCCAGCTGCAGCGCGCCGTTGCGCCGGGACGCGGCCGCGAGGTTCGATACGTAAGCGCGCACCTCCCGCGACGAATGCACGCGCTCCACCTCCTGCTGCAGGCGCAGGATATCGGAGCTGGTGCAGATGGGCTTGAGCTCCTCGATGGGCCGCGCGCCCGTGGTGTAGCGCTCCAGAATATCTATTTCCTCCTCGGCGGAGGGATAGCCGATGGACACGCGCATGAAGAAGCGGTCCAGCTGGGCCTCCGGCAGCGGATAGGTGCCCACGAAGTCCACCGGATTCTGCGTCGCCAGCACGATGAAGGGCTGCGGCACCGGGTAGGTCGCGCCGTCCACGCTCACCTGCCCCTCCTCCATGACCTCCAGCAGCGAGCTCTGCGTCTTGGGCGAGGTGCGGTTGATCTCATCGGCCAGCACCACCTGGCTCATGATCATGCCCGGACGGTACTCCAGTTCGCCGGTCTTGAAGTTGGCCATGGAGAAGCCGGTGATGTCGGAGGGCGTCACGTCCGGCGTGAACTGAATGCGCTTGAAGGAGCAGTCCAGCGAGCGCGCCAGCGCGCTGGCCAGCGTGGTCTTGCCCACGCCCGGCACGTCCTCGATCAGCACGTGGCCGCGGCAGAGCAGCGCGATGGTCATCAGCTCCACCGCGCCCTCCTTGCCCACGATCACCTTTCCCACATTCTGCTTCAGCAACTGCGCGAACCGCTGCGTAACCTGCATAGAATCGTATCTCCTTTGGCATATTCCCTACATTTGACGCGCAACGGCGGGGCATTTGTTCCATGCGCAGGAAAATCCTCCCGCAAATTGCACCAATTTTAGTATAGCGTTTTTTCCGTCGAATTACAAGAAAATCCCCACAAGGCGGCGCATTTGTGCTATAATATTCATCGGAAAGTCTAAATTGAACGGAGCGGAACCATGATACTGACAACGGCCCGATTGATCCTCCGCCCGTGGGCGGAGGCGGACGCGCAAAGCCTGTTCGAATACGCGCGCGATCCCGAAGTCGGCCCAATTGCGGGGTGGCCTCCCCACAAAAGCGTCGAGGAGAGCCTGAACATCATTCGAAGCGTCCTCTCGGGGCCCGAATGCTACGCGATTTGCGAGCGGGACAGCGGCCGGGCGATCGGCGCGGCGGAACTTCGGAGCGGCGAGCATACCGACCTGACCGAGCGCGGCGACGAGTGCGAGCTCGGCTACTGGCTCGGCAAGCCCTTCTGGGGCAGGGGCTACATGCCCGAGGCGGCCGCGGAGCTCATTCGCCACGGATTCGAGGACTTGGGCATGGCCGCGATCTGGTGCGGCTACTACGAGGGAAACGACAAATCCCGGCGGGTGCAGGAGAAGCTGGGCTTCGTCTATCATCACCGCTGCGACGAGGTGCCGGTGCCGCAGATGAACGAAATCCGCATCGGCCACGTCAGCCGCTTGACCCGGGAACAGTGGCTGCAAAGAAAGGCCCCTTCGAAAGGCTGACGACGCGAAAAAGGAGGCGCCGCGCGTGCGCAAATTGATCGATCCCGAAATCATGCGAAATTCGGAGGCCGCATACTTCCGCGCCTCCGGCGTGCCCTCCATTAAGATCATGGAGCGCGCGGCGCGGGCCCTGGCGGACGCGGTTCTCGAGCGCTTCCCCGGGGCGCGGCGCGCGTTCGTCGCCTGCGGCCCCGGCGGCAACGGCGGGGACGGCTACGCCTGCGCCCGGCTGCTGCGCGACGCCGGGATGGACGCGCGCGTCTATCCCGCCGCCCCCGCGAAGTCTCCGGACGCGATCGCCAACGCCGCGCGCGCCCGGGAGCGCGGCGTTCCCTTCGGTGAAATCGGCGAGCGCGGCGAGGTTCCCGACCTCTGGATCGACTGCATCTATGGCACAGGCCTGTCCCGCGCGCCCTCGGGCGCGGCGGCGGAGCTGATCGAGCGCATGAACCGCGACCGCGCGGCGGGCACGCGCGTCGTCGCCGCCGACATCCCCTCGGGCCTGGATGGAAGGACGGGCGCGCGCTTCGCACCCTGCGCGGAGGCCGATTGCACCGTGGCCTTCCAGTACGCCAAGTGCGGCCACCTGCTCGGCGACGGCCTGGACGCCTGCGGCGAACGGATCGTCGCGGACGTGGGCTTCCCCGAATCCGCGTTCCCGGACGACCTGCCCCGGCAGATCGAGCCGGGCGACCTGCAAAGCCTGTTCGCGCCCCGGCGGCGCAACATCCACAAGGGAAGCTGCGGCCACCTGCTGATCGTCGCGGGCTCCGTGGGCATGGCAGGCGCGGCGGCGCTGTGCACCCGCGCCGCGCTGCGAAGCGGGGTCGGCCTCGCGACGGTCGCGTGCCCCGCAAGCATCGTGCCCATCCTGCAAGCGCTCGCCCCCTGCGCCATGTGCCTGCCCCTGCCGGAGCAGGACGGCGCAATCGCCCCGGAGGCGGTCGATCTGCTGCGCGCGGCGCTCGCGGGCAAGAGCGCCGCAGTGATCGGCTCCGGCCTCACCCGGCGCGCTCCGGCGGAGGCCGTGGCGGCGGTGCTGGAGAGCGGTCTCCCCGCCGTCATCGACGCGGACGCGCTGAACCTGATCTCCGAAACGCCCGCACTGCGGCCGCTGCTTCGACCCCATCACGTGCTCACGCCCCACCCCGGCGAGGCCACGCGGCTGCTGGGCCGCCCCTGCGCCGATCCCATCGCGGACGCAAGGGCGCTGGCGAATCTCGGCGCGACGGCGGTGCTCAAGGGCGCGAGCCGCGTGATCGCGGACGCGAGGGAAACCTACGTCAGCGCCTCCGGCGCGCCGGGCATGGCGCGGGGCGGCTCAGGCGACGTGTACGCGGGCATCCTCGGCGCGCTGCTGGCGGAACAATCCGGGCGCACCCCCGCCCAGTCCGCCGCGGCCGCCTGCGAGCTGCACGGCCTGGCCGGCGAACTGGCCCAGGCGAAGTACGGCCCGCGCGCCATGAACTCCGCCGACCTGATCGAATTCCTGCCGGAGGCGTTCCGGCGGTGCACAAACTGACGCCGCGCCATCCATCCAGCATACCTTCGCCCCCAGCGCGCCAGCAACCGGGATTCTCAAGGGTCAATGACCCTTGAGCGGGTCTGGGCAGCGCCCAGCGCAACCCCGTCCCCAGGCGGCCCGCCGCCCAACCTGCGCCCACCCAAAAGGCGGGCCGCCGCGGCGTTCCTTTGGCTTGGAAAGCGAACGCTTTCCAGGCCAAAGCAGCCGCCACAAACTCTCTATTTTAACATCACGTGTACAACAATCACGTGACAACCCCACCCACCGCGCGCCAAAGCGCTCGCGCAAAATCCATTCGGAAGGGAGGCGCTTCGCAAATCATGTGGACCGAGGCCGGCCCTCTCCGCCAACTGCGCGCGATAGCTCGCGCGGCGCTGCCGCCCAAGGCGTTCCTCAAGCGCGACCGGAGCGACGCGCTGTTCGTCACCAACGCCCCCGCCTTTGCACCGGAGCTTCGCGCGGTCCCCGGCTTCGAAGCCGAACGGCGGGGAGAGCTGATGTACCTCCTGCCCGAGGGAAGCTGGGTGCGGCGCTGGGAGCGGCGGTTTCGGCAGCCGCCGGACGCCCTCTGCGCAAGCCTCGCGCGCTTCCGGGACGCGCCGCCCGACCGGGAAAACCTCGCGCTGTTCGCCCGGGGCGCGAAGCTGCTGGACGGCCACGCAAGCCCCGAGGAACTCGCCGCCTGCGACCGCGCTGTGCGCCAGCGCGCCGCGCTTGCGCTGCGCGGCAGCTGCTGCGGCGGCGGGCTGTACGCCTGCGCGATCCTGCTGTCCATGCTCAACGATAAGGAAAGGAAGGCTGAAACATGAAGCTGCAATACTACGGTCACTCCTGCTTCGCGCTGCGCTGCGCGGACGGAACGACGCTGGTGATCGACCCCTTCGACGAGACCATCCCCTACCCCGTGTGCACCGCCGCCTGCGACGCCGCACTGCTGACGCACGACCACTTCGATCACAATCACACCCAGTCGCTGACCGGCGACTTCCGCGTCATCCGCGAGGCGGGCGCGCACGAGGTGGGCCGCGCGAAGATCGCGGCGATCCCCAGCTTCCACGACGACGCGCGCGGCGCGAAGCGCGGCAGGAACCTGATCTACCGCATCGACGCGGAGGGCCTGTCCATCGCGCATCTGGGCGATCTGGGCCACCTGCCGGACGCGGAGCAGATCGCCGCGCTCAAGGGGCTCGACCTGCTGCTGATCCCCGTGGGCGGGTACTACACCATCGACACCCCGCAGGCGGAACAGGTCATCGCCCTGCTCCAGCCGCGCTGCGCCGTGGCGATGCACTTCAAGGTGCACGCCGGCGATCCCAACCGCATCAGCACCGTCGAGCAATTCGCGCGGGACACGGGCGCGGTTCGGATGCCCCACATCATCGAAGTCACCCCCGAGAGCGTCGCAAAGCTCCCGGCGGCCATCGTCATGGACTACCAATAAAGGAGAGAGGAAACATGCTTCAGAGCAGCATCACCCGGGATCAGGCCTACGAACTTCTGACCCAGTACAATCACGAACCCTTCCACATTCAGCACGCGCTCACCGTCGAGGGCGTGATGCGCTGGTACGCCAACGAGCTTGGGCACGGCGACGAGGCCGGCTTCTGGGCCATCGTGGGCCTGCTGCACGACATCGACTTCGAGCTCTACCCCGAGCAGCACTGCCAGAAGGCGCCGGAGCTGCTGCGCGCGGGCGGCGTGTCGGAGGAGATGATTCGCGCCATCGTCAGCCACGGCTGGGGCATCTGCTCGGACGTAAAGCCGGAATTGGAGATGGAGAAGGTGCTCTTCGCCGCGGACGAGCTCACCGGCCTGATCGGCGCGGCGGCGCGGATGCGCCCATCGAAGAGCGTGAGCGACATGGAGCTTTCCTCGCTCAAGAAGAAGTTCAAGGACAAGAAGTTCGCCGCGGGCTGCTCCCGGGACGTCATCCGCCAGGGCGCGGAGCTGCTTGGCTGGGATCTGGACCGGCTCCTGGAGCAGACCATCCTCGCCATGCGCCCGGACGAGGCCGCGATCGCTGAGGCCGTCGCGAAGCTGGGATAGCCCCACCCGCTTCGAGCGCAAGCCCGACAGAGGACACGAAAATCCGGCTCTTCGAATTCGAGAGCCGGATTTTTGCGCCGTTTTTTTCGAGATTTGATTTATCGTTGGGCCGGAGGATCGCTCTGCTCGTCTTCCCGATCCATGATCAAATTGCACACGCATCTGGCCGCGGCAAACAGGACGCCCGCGACCGGCCATACAATCCAAGTCTCCTCCCAGTCGCCCTTCCAGAAGCTCCAACCGAGATACGCGGCGGTCACGACCAGCCAGTAGATCGCGCTGACCGTTCTCAGAACGCGGCTCTTTCTCTTCTCCCGCGGGGTATACTCCCCCTCCTGCAAAAGCTTTTGCATGCTCGCCCACCGCACGCCGGCGATTATGAAGAAAACCGACCCGATCCCGGCGAGGAGCAGCGTCGCCGCCAGCGTGACGACGGTGTAGAACTCGTTCTGCGTCGACGCGCCGAGAAACAGCGGAACGGGAGACAGCACGCAGAGGCACGCGCCAATGATGTTGCTCCGGATGTATACGCCGCGGTATTCCCTCTGCCGCTCCCGCACCATGCCGGTCACGCCGTATTCCACCGAAAATGGCTCCCCATCCAGGAAGTCGTAGGGCGCGTTTTTCATGCCGCAGGAGAGAAACAGCGCCACAGCGGGCACCACCAGCAACAACAGCGCCGCCAACCCGACGCCGCACGCCAGATCCTCGGACAGGCGCCAGGTCGGAACCTCCGACGCCGCGCCCAAAATCAGCAGTGGAATGACGGCGAGTATGCAGAGAAATACGCCCGCGGCGATTCGAACGGACGCCACCTTCCGAAATTCCAGAAATTCGTTCGCCTGCGCGAGCGCGATGCGCCTCACCGGCGCGTCGTCCGCCGCTTCCGCATACGCCTCGCCCTCGATTTCATCCTTGAGCAGATAGTCGGTCGTCACGCCGAACAGGCGGCTGAGCATCAGTATCCTTTCGAGATCCGGCACAGACTGCGCGCCCTCCCATTTGGAAACCGCCTGCCGGGACACCTGCATCTTTTCCGCCAGCTCCTCCTGGGACCAGCCGGCCTTCTTCCGCTGCTGAATAATTTTGTCCGCGAGAATCATTCCACGCTTCCTCCATTTGAAAATGTCGGCGGCAAGGGGCCGTCCGCACCTCGAAGCATACTGGATTTCGCGGTTGCGCGCCACCAAGCGGCGGCTTGAAATCCGTCAACTCCGGGTTGCGCGGCCGAATTTTCCGGAATTTCTCCGTTTCGCCCGCCCGAACATCCGCCGGGCGCGCATGGATTCCCGCCGCCGATTCATTCGCAGGGGGAAGATGCCTCCTTCGGCCGCGCCGCCTTCATCCGCAGCCGCACGTAATCCGCATACCACTTGCCGTCTACGCGCAATTCGCTCCGCAGCGCCTCCACGGCCTCGTCCACGATCTCCGCCCGCTCCTCCGCGCCGATCCCGGCGAAGGGAGCCTTTACGAACATGTCGATCCAATCCTTCAGGCCGTCGGGGCCCGTGAGTTCCGTGGGACGGTCGAAGAGGACGGCGAACCGCACCTCGAAGCCCGCCTCCTCCAGCAGCGCGGCGTACTCGCCGACCGTCGGAAAGTAGAAGGGCATCCGATAGCAACGGCCGCGCCGCTCGAAGGCGGCCGCCAGCGCGGCGTGGATGCGCCGGTTGTTTCCGCTTCCGCCGAATTCAAACACAAACTGCCCGCCCGGCTTCAGCGCGCGGTGGACGCAGCGGAGCATGTCCCGCTGGCGCTCCGCGTCGATCCAATGGAATACGGCGTTGGAGAACACCGCGTCCACCGGCGCGGGGAGCGCGAAATCCGTCGCGTCACCCCGCACGAATTCCATGCCGGGATAGCTCGCCCGCGCGACGCGCAGAAGCTCCTCCGACGCGTCCAGGCCCACCGCCGCGAAGCCGCGATCCTGCAGCGCCTTCGTCAGCGCGCCGTTGCCGCAGCCCAGATCCAGAACCGCGCCGCCCGCGCCCGCGTCGAGCAGGTCGAGCACGCCGGAACCGTACCGATGCACGAATGAAAAGTTGGAGGTATACTTCTCCGCGTCCCAACGAATGTTCATCGCGCTCTCCTCCTCAACCGGCCCGGCAGCACGTACACCAGCGGCCAGACCACCGCGAACACGACAATCGCGCTTCCCACGTCCAGCGCCGAGTGCTGCTTGATGAACATGGTGGACAGGTTGATCAGCACGCCCAGGATCACGACGGCCCACTTCCACGGCCGGGAGAGGGTATCCGTATCCAGCGCGCCCGCTATAGCCACCAGCGTGCCCACCACGTGCAGGCTGGGGAACACGTTCGTGTTCGTGTCCACCGAGTAGATGAAGCGCAGAATCCACGCCGTCAGGCCACTCCCCTCCACCGCCGCCGGGCGCAGCTCCTGGCCGCTGGGAACGAGGAAGAACATCGCGAAGCCGATCAGCGTGCTGATGATGAGCGTCCAGCCGTAGCGAACGAAGGCGCGGCCGTCCTTCACCAGCAGCCACAGCGTGATGCCGGCCATATAGGGAAACCAAAGCACGTAGGCATAGACGAACGCCCCCACGAAGGGAATCGCGTCGTCCAGCGCGCAGTGGGAAACCCAGTAATCCGCTGTCACGAAGCGCTCCGCCAGCACGAACAGCAGCAGGTACAGCGGAAAGTACAACAGCAGCAGGGCCTCCCGTCCGGGCCGCCATCCCTTCATTCGCCGCACGTTCCTTCTTCAAATTTTTCGTCCATATTTTAGCACATGAATGTGAATACTGAATAAACTTCCCCGAAAATCTCTTGAACCGCCCCCGCCGCTTCGGTATAATTGTGCGTAGAAAGAGAGGCGAGAGCGATGCTCTTCATGGGAATCGACGTGGGCACCCAGGGCGTGCGCTGCGTGGTGGCCGGCGAGGACGGCTCCATCGCGGCGGCGCACTCCGTTCCCTTCGCGCGGCTCAACGTGGCGGCGCGCGAGGGCTGGTACGAGCAATCCCCCGCGGCATGGGTGGAGGCCGCCGAGCGCGCCATACAGGTGTGCACCTCCCAGCTTGGCAGCCCGGAAGACATCGCCGCCGTGTCCGTGGACGGCACCAGTGGCACCATCGTCCCGCTGGACGCGGACATGCGCCCACTCACGAACGGCATCATGTACAACGACCCCCGCGCCGCCGCGCAGGCCGCGCAGGCGCACGCGCGCATGGGCGAAATCGAGGCGAAGCTGGGCTACCGCTTCGGCGCGTCGTTCTCGCTGCCGCGCATTCTGTGGATTCGCGACGAGCGGCCCGACGTCTATGAGCGCACCCGCGTGTTCGCCCATCAGGCGGACTACATCGCCGGGATGCTCTGCGGCGAGTACGCGGTCTCCGACTACTCCAACGCCCTCAAGACCGGATACGACCTGATCGACGGCCGCTGGCCCGAGGCGTACGCGAGCGAGCTCGGCCTCGACCTGGCGAAGTTCCCGGGCGTCGAGCGCCCGGGCGCGCCCATCGGCCGGGTCAGCGCCGCGGCGGCGGCACGGCTGGGCCTGCCCGCCACTGCCTGGGTCGTGGGCGGCTCCACCGACGGCTACGCCTCCGCGCTGGCCGCGGGCGCGGTCGCACCGGGGCGCTGGGCCTCCATACTGGGCACCACCTTCGTGCTGAAGGGCGCGACCGAGCGCCTGGTGATCGACCCCAACGGCTCCAGCTACTCCCACAAGCTGCCGGGCGGCGCATGGCTGCTGGGCGGCGCGGCAAACCTGGGCGGCCGGGTACTGAACTACGCCCGGAACGACAAATCGTTCGACGAGATGAACGCCGCCTCCGAGGCGCTGATCCCCACCGGCGTGCGCTGCTACCCGCTGACCGGGCGCGGCGAGCGCTTCCCCTTCGTAAATCCCGACTGCGAACCCTTCTACATCGGCGACGTGACCGGCGGCCGTCTCTACCCGGCCATCATGGAGGGCATCGGCTTCGCCGAGCGCCTGGCCTTCGATCACATGGAGAAGCTCGGCTGCGCGGTGGGCGATACCGTCTACACCGCCGGCGGCGCGTGCAGGAGCGCACTCTGGCTCAAGATTCGCGCGTCGATTCTGAACCGGGAGCTGCGCGTGCCCGAGGTGGTAGACGCGGCGATGGGCTCCGCGCTGCTGGCGGCCTCGGAGCGCTTCGGTTCCCTGGAACTCGCCGCGGACGCGATGATCCGCTACAGGGCCGCCGTCGAGCCCGACCCCGGGCTCGCGCGCCGCTACGACGAGATATACGCCCACTTCCGGGACGACGTGCGCACGCTCTGCGGCGCGGAGGTCTGACATGAGCATCTACAAGGATTGCGATGTGCGCGGAATCTACGGCCGCGAGCTGTGCGCGGACGAGGTATACCGCATCGGGCGCGCACTGGCGACGATGGCCCCGGGCGAATTTCTGGCGGGCGGCGACGCGCGCGTTTCCACGCCCGAATTGAAGGCGGCGCTGGTGCGGGGCCTGCTCGACTCCGGCGCGCGGGTGCGCGATCTGGGCATGATTCCCACGCCCGTGCTCTATTTCGCGCTGAAGCATGGCGCGGCGCGCGCGGGCGCGACGGTCACGGCCTCCCATAACCCGCCCGAACACAACGGCGTGAAGTTCATGATCGGCGACACCCCCGTCACCCGCGCCCGGATGGACGAATTGCGGACGACCGTCGAGCGCGGCGCGTTCGCCCCGGGGCCGGGGACGCTGACCCGCTGGGACGCGGCGCGCGATTATCTGGACTTCCTCGCCGCGCGCTTCCGCGCGCCCCGGCCGCTGCACGTGCTGGTGGACGCGGGCTGCGGCGCGATGGGCCCGGTGGCGCCCGAGGCGTTCCGCCGCGCGGGCTACCGCGTGACGGAGTTGAGCTGCGTCCCCGACGGACGCTTTCCCGACCGCTCCCCGAACCCGGCGGACTACTCCTGCCTGGGCGCGACGGGCGAGGCCGTGCGCCGCTGCGGCGCAGACTTCGGCGTGGCCTTCGACGGCGACGGCGACCGCGCGGTATTTCTGGACGAGGCGGGCATCCCTGTCCAGAACGAGAAGGCGCTGGTGCTGTTCATCCGCAAGCTGCTGCGAAATCACCCCACGCCGGTGGTGTACGATCAAAAGTCGTCCTCCGTGGTGCGCGACGCGATCCTCGAAATGGGCGGCGCGCCCGTGCCCGAGCGCAGCGGCCATGCCTTCATCAAGAAGCGCTTTCTGGAGAACGGCGCGGCGCTGGCGGGCGAGGTCAGCGGCCACTTCTTCTTCGGCGAGCTGGGTTATGACGACGGGCTGTTCGCCGCGCTGACCATGGCGGAACTGCTGGCGGAGCGCGGCGAGAAGCTGAGCGCGCTGGCCGGGGAGATCGTCTGCCCGCCCATCACGCCCGACATCCGGCTCGAGTGCCCCTACGCCGAGCAGGAGAACTGGCTCGCGCGCGTCGAGGCGGCGGCCCGGGCCGAGGGCGCGCGCCTGTCCCATCTGGACGGCGTGCGCGCGGACTTTTCGGACGGCTGGCTGCTGATGCGCAAGTCCGTGACCGCCGAGCAGGTCACGTTGCGCGCCGAGGCGCGCACGCGCGCGCGCCTGCGCGAGCTGTTCGATCTGGCGGCCGGTGCGCTGCCGGAATCCGCCCGGGAGGCGCTGTCCTCGGTTCAATTCGCGTGAATTTTCGTCAATTCCCGTGAATTGAAGCCAAATAGGAGTAGATATTTTTTCCCGTTTGTAATATAATGGCAGTATGGGTGGTTTTGCGCCGCCAAATCTATCGAGGGTGGGAACGCTTCCAGTATGAAAATCGTCATCGTCGGCTGCGGAAAGATCGGCAAGACGATCCTCGCCAGCTTGCTCGCGGAGGGCCACGACATCGTCGCGGTGGACACCGATCCCGATGTCATCTCCGAAATCTCCAACATCTACGACAGCATGTGCGTCTGCGGCAGCGGCACGGACTACGACACGCTGGCCGAGGCCGGGGCGGAGAAGGCCGATCTGGTCGTGACCTGCACCAAGTCGGACGAGTTGAACATGCTCAGCTGCTTCATCGCGGGCAAGATGGGCGCGCAGCACACCATCGCGCGCATCCGCAACCCCGAATACAACGCCCAGAGCCTCAGCTTCCTGCGCCAGCATCTGGCGCTCTCCACCTCCTTCAATCCGGATCTGATCGCCGCGCAGGAGCTGTTCAACGTGCTCAAGCTCCCCAGCGCGGACAAGATCGAATACTTCTCGCGCCGCAGCTTTGAGATGATCGAGCTGCGCGTGCGCGAGGATTCGCCCTTCTGCGGCGTGCGCCTGAGCGATCTTCGGCGGAAGTATCCGGCGAAGTTCCTGATCTGCGCCGTGCAGCGGGGCGGGGAGGTCACCATCCCGGGCGGCGACTTCCAGCTTCAGGCCGACGACCACATCGAGGTGACCGCCGCGCGCAGCGAGATTCAAAAGCTCATGCGCGCCATGGGCATACTGCAGAAGCAGGCCCGCAGCGTGATGATCCTGGGCGCGAGCCGCATCGGCTACTACCTCGCCCGGATGCTGCTGGCCTCCGGCACCGAGGTCAAGCTCATCGACATCGACCACGAGCGCTGCCAGCAGATGAGCGAGCTGCTGCCCGGCGCGGTGGTCATCTGCGGCGACGGCACGCATCAGGAGCTGCTGCTCGAGGAGGGCATGCGCTCCATGGATGCTTTCTGCGCGCTCACGGGCATCGACGAACAGAACATACTGATCTCCTTCTACGCCTCGTCCCAGGGCGTACCGAAGGTCATCACCAAGGTCAACCAGACCAAGCTGACCGGCATCGCGGACAAGCTCGGGCTGGACACGCTGATCTCGTCGCGGACGGTCAGCTCCAACGTGCTCACGCGCTACGCCCGCGCACTGCAAAACTCCATGGGCAGCAACGTGGAGACGCTCTACCGCCTGATGGACGGCAAGGCCGAGGCGCTGGAGTTCCGCGTGGAGGCGGACTTCCCCGCGCTGGGCGTGCCGCTCAAGGAAATGAAGCTCAAGCGGGGCATCCTCGTCAGCGGCATCTCCCGGGGCCGCCACGCGCTGATTCCCAGCGGCAACGACGTGATTCAGGCCGGCGACCGGGTGGTCGTGCTGGCCGCGGGCACGCGCATCGACAAACTTTCGGATATCCTGCAATGAGGATGCGGTAAACTCATGAATCGGAGAATGGTTTTTAAGACGGTCGGCACGATGCTCATGGCCGAGGCGGCGCTTCTGCTGCTGCCCACCGCTGTGGCGCTGATCTATCGGGAGGGCTGCGTCGTCTACCTGCTGGCCTCGGCGCTCATCGCGCTGGCCGCCGGCTGGGCGCTGTGGCGCTTCTGTAAGCCGACGAGCGATTTGATCTACGCCAGGGAGGGCTTCGTCACCGTGGCGCTGACCTGGCTGGCGCTCTCGGCCGTGGGCGCGCTGCCCTTCTTCCTCAGCCGGGAGATTCCCTCCTACGTGGACGCGTTCTTCGAGACGGTCAGCGGCTTCACCACCACGGGCGCTTCGATCCTGACCGACGTCGAGGCCATGAGCCGCGGGCTGCAGTTCTGGCGCAGCTTCACCCACTGGGTGGGCGGCATGGGCATACTGGTGTTTGTGATTGCGCTGGTGCCCGGCGCGAACGACCGCTCCATGCACATCCTGCGCGCGGAGATGCCCGGCCCCGTGGTGGGCAAGCTGCTGCCCCGCGCCCGGGACACCGCCAGCATCCTCTACAAAATCTACGTGGGCATGACGCTCCTGGAGATCGCCCTGCTGCTGGCGGGCGGCATGCCGCTGTTCGAGAGCGTCGTGCACGCCTTCGGCACCGCCGGTACCGGCGGCTTCGGCGTGAAGGCGGACTCCATCGCGAGCTACAGCCCCTACCTGCAGTGGGTCATCACGGTGTTCATGTTCCTATTCGGCGTGAACTTCAACCTGTACTACCTGCTGCTGGCCCGGCGCTTCAAGGCGGCGCTGCAGAGCAGCGAGTTCTGGTACTATCTGGGCATCGTGCTGGTGAGCGTGGCGCTGATCTCGGCCAATATCCTGCCCCTGTGCAAGAATCTCGCCGACGCCGTGCGGCTCTCGGCCTTCCAGGTGTCCTCCATCATGACCACCACCGGCTACGCCACCACGGACTTCAACCTCTGGCCGGAGTTTTCCAAGGGCATACTGTTGCTGCTGATGATGATCGGCGCCTGCGCGGGCTCCACCGGCGGCGGCCTCAAGGTCTCCCGCGCGGTAATGCTGATGAAGACCATCGGCCGGGAGATCCGCCATCTGCTGCATCCGCGCTCGGTCAACGCCGTGCGCTTCGAGGGCAAGCCCGTGGACGGCGCGACGCTCAAGGGCGTGTCGAGCTACTTTGCCATCTACATGGTCTGCACCGTGACCGTGTACATGCTGTTGACGCTGGACGGCTTCGATCTGGAGACGAACCTGAGCGCCACCTTCGCCTGCTTCAACAACATTGGCCCCGGCCTGGCCGCGGTGGGCCCCACGGCGAACTACTTCGCCTACAATCCGCTGAGCAAGGTGGTGCTGTCGCTGGCGATGCTGCTGGGGCGGCTGGAGATCTTCCCGCTGCTGCTGACGCTCTCCCCCGCGACCTGGATGAAGCGATAATCCCGAAATATCATCGGAAACATCATCGAAAGAAAGGAAAGAAACCATGTATTGCGTAAGAAAGGTCACCGACAGGATCACCTGGATCGGCGGCGAGGACCGTCGCCTGGCGCTGTTTGAGAGCGCCTATCCCATCCCCAACGGCGTCTCCTACAACAGCTACTTCATCGACGATGAAAAGACGCTGGTCATGGACGCGGTGGATCGCTCCGTGAGCGGGCAGTTCTTCGAAAATCTGGCCCACGTGCTGGGTGGCCGGAAGCTCGACTACCTGGTCGTCAATCACATGGAGCCCGACCACGCCGCCACCGTGGGCGACGTGGTTCGCCGCTATCCCGAAGTCACCGTCGTCTGCAACGCCAAGATCGAGGTCATGCTGCGTCAGTACTTCGACTTCAACACCGGCAACGGCCGCGTGCGGATCGTCAAGGAGGGCGACACGCTCTCCACGGGCGAAATGCAGTTCACCTTCGTGATGGCGCCGATGGTGCATTGGCCGGAGGTCATGATGACCTACGAAATCACGAACAAGGTCCTCTTCTCGGCGGACGCCTTCGGCACCTTCGGCGCGCTCAACGGCTGCACCTTCGCCGATCAGGTGGACTTCGAGCGCGACTACATGGACGAGGCCCGGCGCTACTACACCAACATCGTGGGCAAGTACGGCACGCAGGTGAAGGCGGCGCTCAAGAAGGCGTCCTCCATCGAGATCGATATGATCTGCCCGCTGCACGGCTTCGTCTGGCGCAGGAACATGGGCGACTTCATCGAAAAGTACAGCCTCTGGGCACACTACACGCCCGAGGAGCAGGGCGCGCTGATCGTCTACACCTCCGTCTACGGCGACACCGAGAACGCCGCCCACATTCTGGCCTCCAAGCTGGTGGAGAAGGGCGTGAAGGTTCGGATGTACGACGCGTCCGTGACCCACTCCTCCTACCTGGTGGCCGAGGCGTTCCGCTTCAGCCACATCGTGCTGGCTACCACCACCTACAACGCCGGCATCTTCATCAGCATGGAGAACCTGGTGCACGACATCGTGAACCACAACCTGCAGAACCGCACCTTTGCGCTGATCGAGAACGGCAGCTGGGCGCCCACCGCCGCGGGGCTGATGCGCAAGGAGCTCTCCGCCCTGAAGGGCGCGGAGTTCATCGAGAACACCGTGACCATCAAGAGCGCCGTGAAGGACGCGCATCTGGAGGAGCTGGAAGCGCTCGCGCAGGCCATCGCGGACAGCGTGGGCGCGGAGCAGCCCGCCCCCGCCGCGCCGGCACCGGCGGCCCACATCGACAACACGGCGATGTTCAAGCTGAGCTACGGCCTGTTCGTGCTGAGCGCGCGGGACGGCGACAAGCACAACGGCTGCATCATCAACACCGCCGTGCAGCTCACCGACACGCCCAAGCGCATCACCATCGCCGTCAACAAGGCCAACTTCACCCACGACATGATCATGAAGACGAGGCAGTTCAACGTGTCGATCCTGTCCACCTCCGCGCCGTTCGCGCTCTTCCAGCAGTTCGGCTTCCAGAGCGGCCGGGACGTGGAGAAGTTCGACGGCAAGTACGAGATCCGCGTGAGCGAAAACGGGCTGGTGTATCTGAACCAGTACGCCAACGCCTTCCTCTCCGGCAAGGTGGTCGACGCGCTGGATTACGGCACGCACACGCTGTTCGTGGCGGACGTGACCGAGGCGCAGACGCTCTCCAAAGAGCCGAGCATGACCTACGCCTACTACTTCGAGCATGTGAAGCCGAAGCCACAGCCCAAGGAGGAGAACCAGGTCGGCTGGGTCTGCAAGATCTGCGGCTACGTGTACGAGGGCGAGAATCTCCCGGCGGACTTCGTCTGCCCGCTGTGCAAGCACGGCGCGGAGGACTTCGAAAAGCTGAAATGAGACGATGGGAGGCGCCGCACACGGCGCCTCCCCGACAAATCAATTTGGCGATAATTTTATGACCGCGGCTCTTCGCGCCGCGGTCATAATCTTTGCTTCACATCGCGTTCTTCCGGTGGATCAGGCACAGGCCCTTGAGCGTCAGCAGGCCGTCCATCACGTCGATGGCGCTGGATTCCTCCGCCACGAGCACCGCGAGGCCGCCGGTCGCGATCACCTTCGCGTTCGGCGCGCCCAGCTCCCGCTTCATGCGCTCCACCAGATAGTTGATCTGGCCGATGTAGCCGTACACGATGCCCGCCTGCATGTTGGTCACGGTGTTCTTTCCGATCACGCTCTCCGGCTTGGCCAGCTCGAAGCGCGGCAGCTTCGCCGCGCGCTCGGTCAGCGCCTCGGCCGCCAGCTTGAGGCCCGGACAGATCGCGCCGCCCAGGAATTCGCCCCTGGCGGAAATCGCGCCGAAGCTCGTGGCCGTGCCGAAGTCGATGGTGATGCAGGGGCCGCCGTAGAGCTCATAGGCCGCCACGGCGTTGGCGATGCGGTCCGAGCCCAGCTCGCGCGGGTTCTCGTACTTGATGTTGATGCCCGTCTTGACGCCCGGCCCGATGATGCGCGGCTCCATGTTGAAGTAGGTTCGGCACATGTGCTCGATGGTGAAGTTGATCTGCGGCACCACCGACGAGATCATGATGCCCTCCACCTGCTCCGCGCGGATGCCCTTGTGCGCGAACAGGTTCAGCAGCAGGATGCCGTACTCATCCGAGGACATGCTGCGGTTGGTGGATACGCGCCAGTATTCCACCGTCTCCATGCCCTCGAACAGCGCGGTCTTGATGTTGGTGTTTCCGATGTCCATCGTGAGGATCATGTGGACTCTCCCCTTCGGTTACTTCTTTCTTCGCACCCGCCAGAGCGCCGCCAGCACCGGCGTGCAGATCACCGCCGCCATCACGGCCTCCGCGCTGCCCGCGATCAGGCCCGTGCCGGTGATCAGCGCCAGCACCTTCTCGGAATTGATGCCCATGATCACGTAGAACAGGAGCATCAGCCCCAAGTACAGAATCGTGTTCGTCAGCGACCCGGCCACCGCCGCGAAGGGCACCGCGCGCACGCGCTCCGCCTCGCCCTTCGAAGCCAGCCGGTATACCAGATGCGCCGTCACCGGCACCATCAATCTCGGCAGGAAGCACATGACCGCCGCCAGCGCCGGGCTCGCCGCCACCAGCGCGCCCGCCAGCGCCGAGGGCGTGCCGTAGATGCCGAAGGCGCTCAGCGCGCTCACCCCGCCGAAGCAGAGGCCCAGCAGAAGGCCGGTCTTCAATCCCAGCAGCAGCGTCCCCGCAATCACGGGCACGCAGAGTATGGTGACATTGATGAAGCCGAGCGGGATCAATCCGATGGGCGTGAGCCCCAGCAACAGTACCAGGGCGATGAAGAGCGCGGTCAGTACGAGGTGCAGCGTCTGATTGTGATTCATTTTTCATTCCTCCATTCAAGTTCACAGCGGATACCTGATGCGTTTGGGGTTCCGGGTTCCCTTCGTTCGGCTCCCCGAGGGGATGCCGACGGCGCGATCGCCGCCTTCGAATTTCGCAGGACAGCGTCGCAGTTTTGATTATACCATAGATTCGCCGAATTTCCTTCGATTTTTATGTAAAAAATTTTCCGGCGGCGCGAATTGCCGCGCCGCCGGAATGCGAAACGATCAGCGGAAGGGGCTGCGAACGGGCGTCACGTCCTGTTCTTCCTGCAGCGGCGGATGATCAGCGCCACGCCGGCCAGGATGAGCGCGCCGATGGCGACGTCCGCGGCGATCAGCCACTTCTGCCACAGCGGAAGCACCTTCACGACCTTCATGTTCTCGTCGATGCCGTTCATCGCGGAGCTGTTGACCACGGTGTAGAGGATCTCGTGGGCGCGCTCGCGCAGGATGTTCGCCATCGTCGCGCTGGAGCCGTAGCCCTTATTGACGAACTTTTCCGCGTCGGTGTTCAGCCACAGGTTCGTGCCCGCCTGCAGGCCCATGTCCGGATACATGTAGCCCTCGTTCGCGGTGGCATAGTCGGTGACCACGATGCCGTGGAAGCCCCACTCGCCGCGCAGCACCTCGGTCAGCAGGCCCTCGTTCGCACCGCACCAGACGCCGCCGATGCCGTTGAACGCCGCCATGATGCCGCGGCAGTCCGCGTCCTTGACCGCCATCTCGAACGGGGTCAGATACAGCTCGCGAATCGCCTGCTCAGTGGCAAAGGTGTTGATGCCGTAGCGGCGGTCCTCCTGGTCGTTGAGCACCATGTGCTTCAGGTAGGTGTACATGCCCTTGCTCTGGCAGCCGGCGACCTCGCTGGCGCACATCGCGCCGCCCAGGTAGCCGTCCTCGGAGTAGTATTCAAAGTTGCGGCCGCCGTAGGGGCTGCGGTGCGTGCCGGAGCCCGGAGCATACCAGCCCTGCACGCCCACCTGCAGGCCGTCCTCGCCGATGCACTTGCCGAATTCCTCGGACAGGCCGGTGTTCCAGGTGGACGCCAGCACGACCTGGTTCGGATAGCCCATGCAGTCCACGTCGCTCATGATCAGCTCGCCGGAGATGCCCGCCGGGCCGTCCTGGTCGCTGGACATCGGCTTGGAGATGCTGGCGATGGGAGCCGTCTGCCAGCCGCCCAGGCGCACCATCTCGTAGATCTCGTCGGGCGTGAGGCAGTCGAGAATCGCGTCCCAGCCCTCGTCGTCGTAGGCCTTGCCGCGCATGGTGATCAGGTTGATGTTCTCGCCGGAGCCGGTCACGGGCATCTCGGCGTCGGGATCCTCCACGTACAGGTCGTCCTGACTGTCGTGGATGAGCTCCGCGCTGGCCTCCATGGAGTACCTGCCGCGCTTGCCCTCGGTGCCGTAGAACTTCGGCCAGGTGGCCTCCCAATCGCTGCGGCTCAGGTAGACGTAGCTGGGATCGTAGTAGGTCATGGAGCCGTTGTCGAACTGGTTGGTGATGGCCGTGCCGGTCTTGGAATCCACCGCGTAGGTGGTGTTGTCCAACTCGGCCTGCTCATAGGTGCCGACCAGCGCGGCGTCGCCGTCCGCGTCCATGCCGTCCGCGGTGGTGAAGCCCTTCGCGGCCAGGATGTTGTTGAGCGCCGCGTGCGCATCGCTGCCGATGGAGAAGTAGTAGGTGCCCGCGTCCACGATGTAGGTTCTGGCGTTCTGCGCGTCGTAGGCGCGCAGGGTCTCCTTCGGAATCTCAATGCTCACGGTCTCGCTCGCGCCGGGAGCGATCTCGCCGGTCTTGGCGAAGCCGCACAGCTCGATGGAGGACTTCTCCACCAGGTTCTCCCGGTCGTAGTCCGTGTAGGGGGACTGGAAGTAGATCTGCGCCACGTGCTTGCCGGCCGCGTCGCCGGTGTTGTTGACGGTCACGGTGGCGGTGAAGGAATCCTCGTTCTCGACCAGCGCGAAGTCGCTGTATGTAAAGTCGGTGTAGCTCAGCCCGTGGCCGAAGGGGAATTGCACGACCTTGGCATAATCGTAGGTGTCGCCCTCGGTGACGCCGGCGGCGGAGTCCGCGTTGCCCTGCTTGAGCACCACGTCCTCGTAGCGGGTCTCATAGTAGCGGTAGCCGACGTAGATGTTCTCGCCGTAGATGGTGTAGTACTTCTTCGCGCCGGTGTCGTTGGTGGCGTTGGTGATCTCGCCGGAGCCGTAGATCTGCGCGGCCGGGGAGCTCAGCGTGTCGTAGGCGTAGGTGTCCACCAGGCGGCCCGAGGGATTCAGCGCGCCCTTGACCAGCTGCGGCACCGACGGGATGCCCTCCTGGCCGGCGTAGCCCACCCACAGGCAGCTCTTGACGTTCTCGTACTGTTCAAGCCAGCCCATCTCGATGGGGTTGGGCGTGTTGAGCAGCACCACGACGTTGGAGAAGTTCGCGTTGGCGCTCTCGATCATGGCGGCCTCGTCGTCGTTGAGCACCTGATACTTCTCGTCGATGTCGTTGGCTTCATGACCGGTGCGGGCGATGACCACGACGGCCGCGTCGCCGTACTCCGCGAGCGAGGACTGCACGTCCGCGGAATAGTCGGCCGGATTGATGTCGTTCTTGCCGACGGTCAGCTCGGCTTTGCCGTAGGCGTCCCAGACGGTGGGGTTCACCGAGAAGCCCTCGGCCTCGAAGGCGTCCTTCAGGCTGATCGTCTTGGTGGTGTCGATGGCGCCGGAGCCGCCGCCGCCGTATTGGAACTGGGTCGTGCCCGTGCCGAGCAGCGTGACCTTCGCGCCCTCGGCCAGCGGCAGGCCGCCCTCGTTCATCATCAGCACCGCGCCCTCGGCCACCATCTGGCGGCTGATCTCGGCCTGATGCGCGACCAGCTCGTCGTGCGAGGCGTAGTCGCTCTTGAAGTACTCGCTGTCGCCGGTCTCGCCGGTGACGACCACCTTGCTGGTGGAGTGGCCCAGCGAGCGGGTGACAATGGCGCTGTACTTCATGCCGAAGTAGTTCGCCACGATCACCGCGATCAGCAGGATCGCCAGCACGGCGCCCCATATGCCCGCGAACTTCCTGTTGCTCATCCTCTTCTTTGCCTTCGCTTCCATCTTTCATTCTCCTTTATCGTCCTCGTCGTTCCCCGACGCGGGAATCGGAATCAAAACGGTCAGTATGAACGCCTGACCCTCGGTCGTCGCGGAGGCGTAGCCACCGTACTTTCGGGCGATGGAGCGGATGCTCCCGAAGCCGATGCCGTGGCTGGCCGCGTCCTCCTTGGTGGTGACGGGCAGATCGCCCTGCCACCGCAGCTCCCCCTCGTAGCTGTTCTCCAGCCGGATGTGCACGAAGGAATCCTTCCGGCAGATGCGCAGCTGTATGATGCGGTTGTCCTCGTCGCGCACGCGCTGCACCGCCTCGACGGCATTGTCCAGCGCGTTGCCCAGCAGCACGTACAGATCCATGCGGTCGATGAAGTCCAAGCCCTCGCCGTCCACGGCGCAGCTCCAGCGGATGCCCCGCATGCTGCAGTACAGTCCCCGGTCCATCAGCAGCGTGTTGAGCGCCTCGTTCTTCGTGTTCACGCGCAGGTCGTAGATCTCAATCAGGCGCTCGATCTCCCGGCCGTAGCGCGCCCTCTCCTCACCGCCCCCGGCCATCAGCGCGGCCACCTGGTGCTTCATGTCGTGGCACTTGCGGTTGATCATGTCGATGGTTTCGCGGCTCATCTCGTACTGTTTCTGCCGCACCGACCACATCTCGTGGCTGGCCGCCAGCTTCTCGTTGGCGATCCACTCCCGCTGCTGTGCGTACTGCAGCGCCAGCATGGTGACGCAGAAGAAGATGGCGTAGAGCTGGCCCGTCTCCACCAGCGCGATGGCGTGGGGATTGGCCAGCACCAGCGACATCTCGGGATCGAGGTTGCTCTTGAGCAGCATGCTCAGCACCACCGTCACCGTCAGCCCCGCCACCGTCACCGTGGCGACGCTCAGCCGATTCAATTTCAAGTGCGCGCAGCCCTGCACCAGCTTGCGCCCAACCAGCAGCCAGATCAGCGCGTAGGCCAGCACGTACGTGAGCATGCTGCAGGAATTCAAGCCCTCCATGTGGCCCTGGAACAGCTCGACGGTCAGCAGAATCTGCGCCGACGAACCGATATGCTCCGCAAGCACCGCGTTGATGCCGCAGAAGAGCGCCTCCTCCGGCGAGATGCGGCAGATGAACGCGCACTGCAGGCAGATCAGCAGCCACGCCACCGCGTACCACAGCATCACCAGCGGGAAGTTGTTCCCCAGCAGCCGAGAAGGCAGCAGCCAGCCCGCCAGCGTAAAGACCGCCGCGCAGCCGGCCGCCCGAAGCTGCCAGTGCGCGCGCTTCTCCAGCGGATAGAAGAAGAGAAAGGCGGCGCAAAACAGCCAGAAGCAGTAGGGAGCCGCGCCCGTTCCCAGCCTCTGAATCTGCTCCAGCATTTCCCGCATGCCGCTCCTCCTTTCCGCCTCATCGGCGGCGCTTCGTGCGCGCCGCCGCACCATCCCGGCAAAGCCTGAATCCTTCGGCCCATCCGCTGCACTTCCGGCGCGCGGCCGTTCTCGCCATTGCGCGCATGCTTACTTGCACCCTTCCATGCCGCGCGGGATGCTTCCTTCATAATTGTATTGTACATGCGCGCCAAAGAAAGCGCAATATTCTTGACCCAGTCCGTCGATTTTGCGACCCAATTGGTAAAAAAAGAAGCGCCCGCCCGGTTTCGGGGCGGACGTTCGTCCAACAATTCGCATCAGGATGCCGCCATGAATTCCGACAGCGCCTTGACGAGCTCCTTCTTCTTCGATCGGCTGATGCGCAGGCGCTCGTCCCCCACCGTCACCATCTCGTCGTCCACCGCCTTCACGTAGCGCAGATTCACCAGGTAGCACTGGTTGCAGCGGCAGAAGCCGTGGTCCGCGAGCAGCTTCTCCGCGTCGCGCATCGTGCTGCGGGTGGAGACGCTGCCGCCGAAGGTGTGGTAGGTCAGCAGGTGGCGGCTCACCTCCACGTAGAGCAGATCGGGCACCTCGATGCGCACCAGCGCGCCACCCTCCGCGCGCACGGTGACGCCCGCCGCGGCCTCGCGCTTCATCCGCCGAACCCGGCTCAGGATGCGGTCCATGCGGAAGGAAAACACGTTCCAGTCCAGCGGCTTGACGATGAAGTCCAGCGCCTCCACCTCGTAGCCCTGAATGGCGTACTGGGCCAGATTGGTGACAAACACGATCACGACGCTCCTGTCGCGCTCGCGCAGGATCCGCGCCGTGCGCATGCCGTCCAGCACGGGCATCTCGATGTCCAGCAGCAGCACGTCGATCCCCGGCCGGTACGCGGAGACCACGTCCGCGCCGTTTTCATACGCTTCGATCTCAAAGCGGCAATTCCGTTCGCGCTGATAGCGCTCCAGATACTGCGCAAGCTTCGCGCGCTCCGACTCCCTGTCCTCGGCGATCGCGATTCGTATCATCCCATCACCCTCTGTGCCGGCGGTCGCTGGTGACTTCCCACTTTCCTGCAATAATATTATAATCAAAATGCGCGCGCGCTGTCAACCGCGAATGCTCTGGCGGCGCGCGGGATTGCGCGTACCGCCAAAACAGCGGCGCGGCGGGGGATAAATTCCCTCGCCGCGCCTTTTTATGTTTCGCGGTTGCCCGCGTCCCGTTTGATTGCCGCCGCACTCGTTGAAAGCACTCTGAAGCGATTTACTTTTTGCCGCGGGGCTCTTGCCCCGCGCGTCGATTGAGGGGGCCGCGCTTACGCGGCGGCGCTCATCATATACCGCATGATCGGCACGCAGTCGCGGGGATCCGTCAGGCTGATTTCCAGCTCCTGATCGACGGAATGGAGCATCGTCAGAATCTGCGCGGCGGTGTGGTCGCGCTTCAGGTCGCAGACGCTGCCATCCGGCAGGTGCAGATTGACCTCGCCCTGGCAGGCGCGAACCTTCTCCATAAAGCTGTCCATGTTGGAAATTTTCATAATTTTCAGCATACTTACCTTCCTTTCCGAGTGAACTCCATTCAACGAGTTCGGCCGGACCGGTTGCGCCCGGCCCGCGCTTCCGAAGCGGCCTTGCGGCCCCGCCCCGCGGAGCAGTTGCATTATATGCGGTCTCTTTCGCGAAGTCAAGCACATTCGCCGTCTTTTTACGGTGAATTTGCATCATCCCACCGTTCCCGTTTTGAATTATGACAGGGCGGTAAAGCGGCGGTTCGAAAGTTAACCTTATTCACAAAACGGAGACAATTGCCGAAATCACAGCCGCGCTTTCTTACGCAAATTTGGCGTTTCGTCCCCGCCTCGGCGACTTTTGCACAAAAAAGTGCTTGCCAAGGAGAGCGAAATGTGGTATAGTTGATTTGTCTGCGGGTGATGATGATCGGGTCCCGTGCGGCGCCATGCTGTGAATCTTGTCAGGGCCGGAAGGCAGCAGCAATAAGCGGAGTGTTGGCGCGCGCCGCGGGGAACGCCTGATTTGAACTCGCAGATTTTTTTCGCGGCGGAATGGATGCTCATCTTTCGAAGGATTGCCGCGCGTCCACCCTCCGTTCCAGCGCGAAATCATTCAAATTTTCCACAATCTGAATATAAAATTTCCCCTTCCGGCCAAAAAAGGCTGTGCGGGGCTGGAAATTTCCCGAATTCTGTGCTATAATAAGATGTCTTATTGTGAGGAGGCGGAGCTATGACGCGGCTGGAGCGCTTTCTGGAGATTCTTCGCGAAAAGGAATTGGACGCGGCGCTGATCCATCGCCCGGAAAACGTCCGCTACCTCACCGGCGGCTACACCGGGGAGGGATTCGTGTTTCTCTGCCCGGACGAGGCGGTCATCGTCACCGACTTCCGCTACGTGGAGCAGGCGGGCCGGCAGGCCCCGGGGCTGCGCGTGGTCGAATGGACGGGAAAGAAGCGCGGCGAAGACTGGGCGCGCGAGTTGAGCGACGCGCACGGCGTGCGCAAGCTCGCGGTGGAGACTGACTTTTTGAGCCACGACGACTATGAGTCGCTGCGCAAGCGGCTGCCCTTCGTGGAGCTCGCGAGCCTGGGCGGCATCCCCGAGGAGCTGCGCGAGATCAAGGACGAGGGCGAGATCGCCTGCATTTGCAAGGCGGCGGATATCGCCAGCCGCGCGTTTGAAAACATCCTGGAGCGCATCCATCCCGACATGACCGAAAAGCAGGTGCAGATCCTGCTGGATTACGAGATGCTCTCCCTCGGCAGCGAGGCGAACGCCTTCGACACCATCGCCGCAGCGGGCGCGAACGGCTCCCTGCCCCACGCGATTCCCTCCGGCTATGTGATCCAGCCGGGCGATCTGCTCACGCTGGACTTCGGCGCGAAGTTCGGGGGCTACTGCTCGGATCTGACGCGCACGGTGGCCTTCGGCAAGGTTTCGAAGGATCTGCGCGACGTCTACGATTTGGTCTACGACGCGCACATGGCGGCGCTCGCGGCGGTGAAGCCGGGCGCGGTGTGCGGCGATCTGGACAAGATCGCGCGCGACATGATCGACGCGCACTATCCCGGCGCGTTCGGGCACAGCCTCGGACACGGCGTCGGGCTCTACATTCATGAACAGCCCCGGGTCAGTTCGGGATCGCGCACGGTGCTACGGCCCGGCCACGTGATCACCATCGAACCCGGCGTGTATATCCCCGGTCTCGGCGGCTGCCGGATCGAGGACACAGCGATACTGACGGCGGACGGCTGCCTCGATCCGGTGACCGCGCCAAAGCAGTTCATCGAGCTGTAAACGATCCATACTATTTGAGGAGGCACATTCCCCATGATCAACGCAAGTGATTTCAGAAACGGCGTCACCTTTGAGTGGGACAACGGCATCTGGACGGTCGTTTCCTTCCTGCACGTCAAGCCCGGCAAGGGCGCGGCGTTTGTGCGCACGAAGCTGAAGAACATCGTGACCGGCGCGGTGATCGAGCGCACCTTCAACCCCACGGAGAAGTTCACGCGCGCGTACATCGAGACCAAGGAGATGGAATATCTCTACAACGACGGCGAGTTCTACTACTTCATGGATCAGGAGACCTTTGAGCAGCTCCCGCTGACCCACGATCAGGTGGAGGACGCCATCCCCTTCGTCAAGGAGAACACCACTGTGACCGTGCGCTTCTTCAAGGGCAGCGCCTTCTCCGTGCAGGCGCCGAACTTCGTGGAGCTCGAGGTCACCGACACCGAGCCCGGCTTCAAGGGCGACACCGCCACCAATACCTTCAAGCCCGCCACGCTGGAGACTGGCTTCGTGCTGCAGGTTCCGCTGTTCATCAACGTGGGCGACAAGCTGAAGATCGACACCCGCGACGGCGGCTCCTACCTGGGCCGCGCGTAAGGGACAATTCCCGCGCCGAGGCGGAGCGCGTTCGTTCCGCCTTGTTTGTATTGCATGAGTCCTGGATAATGGAGGTTGAAGTATGAGCAGTCTTGCAAAGAAAGCCGGTTACCTCAAGGGTCTGATGGAGGGCATGACGTTTGCCGATCCCGCTCAGGCCAAGCTTGCGCAGGCGGCGGTGGAGCTCATGGGCGAGCTCTGCGACCGCGTGGAGGCCATCGACGACCTGATGGACGACCTCAACGATTACGTGGAGAGCATCGACGACGATCTCGCCGAACTGGAGGGCGACCGCGACGAGGACTTCAACATATTGGACGACGACGAGTTCGAGGACGAGGACTTCATGGACGACATGGACAACGGCGCGGATCGCCTGCACCTGATCGGCGGCGGGGAGAGCGAAGCGGAGGAAGCGGAGACCATCGCCGGCATGGTCTGTCCCGACTGCCAGCAGCCCTTCTTCGTCGGGCTGGACGATCCGGAGGACAGCATGTACGTGTGTCCCCACTGCGGCCACCGCGTGACGCCGCAGCCCCTCACCCCGGAAAACGCGCCCATCGCCAAACCGGTAGACGACAAGTAGCGCAAAAGCGCCCCTTCGCCTCGCGGCGGAGGGGCGCTTTGATCGTGTGGCCGTCAATCCAGCTTCATCATTCGGTAACCGACGCCGATGTGCGTCTGAATGTACTGCGGGGAATCCGGTTCGGACTCCAGCTTTTTGCGAAGGGACGCCATGAATACGCGCAGGGAGGCGATGTCGCTGTCCCAGCTCCTTCCCCAGATGTTCTGTGTGATGAATGTGTGCGTCAACACCTTGCCGACGTTTCTCGCCAGCAGGCAGAGGAGCTTGTACTCGATTGGCGTGAGGTGCAGTTCCGCTTCACCCAGATAGGCGCAGCCGGCGGCGAAGTCCACCCGCAGCCTGCCGTTCACAAATACGGACGCCGCGCCGTCGGCCTGCATGATGCTCAACCTGCGCTGCGTGACGCGCAGCCGCGCCAGCAGTTCCTCCACGGAGAAGGGCTTCGTCAGATAGTCGTCCGCGCCGGCGTCGAGCGCGCCGATCTTGTCGCCGTCCTCGCTGCGCGCGCTGATGACGATGATGGGCATGTTCGACCACATGCGAATGCGGCGGATGACGTCGACGCCGTCGATGTCCGGCAGACCCAGGTCCAACAGCACGATGTCCGGATTGTGGGAGGAGGCCTCCAGGATCGCGCTCTCCCCGTTCGGGGCCACGATGTACCTGTAGTCGTGCATCCGCAGCGCCGTGGTGATGAGGTTGCGCACCGGCGCGTCGTCCTCCACCACCAGAATCAACGTCTTATTCATCGATCTTCACCCCGCCCACCGGCAATAAGAATCGAAACACGCAGCCGTGCGGCGCGTTGTCCGCAAGGGAAATCTCGCTGCCGTGGACGCTCAGAATCGACTTGCACAGCGGCAGGCCGAGCCCCAGGCTGCGGCGGCCGTCCGCGATCCGGTTTTCGCCCGTAAAAAACATTTCAAATACCTTCTCCTTCCACGCGTCCGGAATGCCGGGGCCGTCGTCCGCGACGCTGACAGCCACCCCGCCCTCCGCGCGCTCGGCGGTGACGGCAATGGACGATCCCGGCGGCGTATACTTGACCGCATTGTTGACGAGGTTGATCAGCACCTGCACGATCAGCCGCGCGTCGACGCGCACCAGCAGCATCTCGTCCCGGATATCCACGGACAGCTTGTGTTCCGCGCACTTGGGATTGACGTGCCGGAGCGCCTCCTCGATCACCTCGTCCACGAGCTCCGTGGTCATGCAGATGTTCATCCTCCCGTCCTCGATGCGCGTGACCGAGAGCAGGTTTTCCACCAGGGAGATCAGCCACATGGAGTCGTCGTAGATGTCGGTGAACATCCGCGTCCGCGTCTCGTCGTCCAAATCTTTATAGTTGGAGAGCAGATACCCCGCGTTGCCGGATATGGAGGTGAGCGGCGTGCGCAGGTCGTGCGAAATCGTCCGCAGGAGGTTGGCCCGAATCTGTTCATTCCGGGCGAGCAGCGCCGCCTGCTCCCGCTCCCGGGCGTTCCGGTAGTTGTCGATCGCCATGGCGCACTCGCCCAGCATCGAGACGAACATGCTGTTTTCAAAGGAATCCAGCGGCTCGGCGCCGATGTGCACGCCCACCACGCCGTATACCTTTTCGTTGATGCGAATGGAGAGGTACAGCCCATTCGCCTTCTTGAAAACATCCGTTCCCCTGCCCGCGCGCTTCTTGTTTTCGAACGCCCACTCCGCGACCTCGCGCTCTCCTTCAGAGAAGAACGCCTCCTCTGCGGCACCGGGCGTCGCGCTGAAGCGCTTTTCCTCGCCCAGCGCTCCGCTCTCCTCCGGATAGACCACCACGTCGCGGTCGAACAGCTTCGTCAACTGGGTCGCCGTGACGCGGAGGATGTCCGCGTCGTCCTTCGCCTTTTGCAGCATCTGGTTGGTGTCGAACAGCACCCGCGAGCGAAAGGCGGACTGCGCGGACTGCTTGGCACTGTTCTTCAGCCGGTTCGCCAGCGACCCGGTGAGCAGCGAGGCGAACAGCATGATCGCGAAGGTGACGGCGTATCCGGCCTCATAGGCGTGCAGCGTCAGCCGCGGCTCGGTGAAGAAGAAGTTGAACACCAGCACGCTGGCGAGGGACGCCGCCACGCTGCACGCCTGGCTCTTCGTGAACAGCGAGGTCAGCAGCACGCCGAGCAGGTAGACGGTGATGATGTTCGCCTCGGTAAAGCCCAGCCCGCGAAACACGCTGCCGATGGCGGTGGCGGCGGCCAGGATCAATGCCGTCACGAGCAGGTCCTTCGCCGACGGCGCGACGGTCCGCGCGAAGGACTTCTTTTTCTCGCGGTACTTGTTCTCGGCGGCCGAGTCGGGAATGATGTGGATATCGAGATCCGACGCGATGGCGATGAGCCGCTCCGTCAGCGTCGGCTTGCTCCAAAAGTGCCTGCGCGCGGCGTAGCTGCGGCCGATCACGATTCGGGTCACGCCCGAAAGGCGCGCGAACTCCACGATCTGATAGGACACGTCGTCCCCCTGCACCGTGACGATCGCCGCGCCCAGCTTTTCAGCGAGGTCCATGTTGTAGCGCAGCCGCCTGCGATCCGCCTCGGACAGCCGGTCCGCGCCGCTGGTCTGCACATACAGCGCCGTGAAGGTTCCTCCAAACGCGCCGGCCATCCGCGCCGCCGTGTTGATGATCCTCGAATTGGAGGGGGATGTGGACAGGCAGACCAGGATGTGCTCACGCGCGCCGCCGGCGCTCTCTGCCGCCGTCATTCGCTCACCTTCCCTTCGCCTTGGATGCCTTAATATACCACAGATGTGTTAATTCTTCGATCCATCCCGCCGGCCTCGCCGCCTGGGCGGGGCCGCTCCGCTCGTCGAGCGGCATTTCGTCCGGCATGGACTTCTTCTCGATGTTCTCCGCGTTCTTCGCCAGGAATCGGTCCAGGCATCGAATCGGAAAATGGCCGAGATAGAACGCGGCGAGCACGCAAATCAGCAGCAAAACATCCTTCATACCGCTCACTTCCTTTCGCAAAACCTTCGCCCACAGTGCAGAAACGGCTCAAATATGGAAGCACTTCTGCAGCGCCCGGTATTCTCCGAGCACCATCACCGTCTTATCCTCGGTCAGCACCGTGTCCGCCGTTATGCCCAGATCCATCTTGCCGTTTTGCTTCACGGCCAGAATGTTGATGTTGTAGCGTCGGCGGATGTCGATCTGCCCGATGCTCCTGCCGATCCACGCTTTCGGGACGGTGACCTCGAAGATGCCGTGCTCGCTGTCCATCTCGACAAAGTCGAGAATGTGATTCGAACCGTAGCGGATCGCCGCCCAGCGGGCGAGCTGCTTCTCCGGATACAGAATTTCATCCGCGCCGTTGGCGAGCAGGAACTTCGCCTGCACCTCCCGCGAGGCCTGGGAGACCACGAACTTCGCGCCCAGCTCCTTGAGGTTGGCCGTCGTCTCCAGCGAGCTCTGAAAGTCGTTTCCAATGGCGACGATGCAGACGTCGAAGTTGCGGATGCCCAGCGAGGCGAGGAAGTCCACGTTGGTGCTGTCCCCGATTTGGGCGTTGGTGACGCAGCGCAGAACGTCGTTCACATGCGCTTCGCTGGAATCTACCGCCATGACCTCGTGCCCCAGCTCGTTCAACTGCCGGGCGATCTGTTTGCCAAACCTGCCAAGCCCGATCAACAGAATGGATTTCATGCGCTTCCCTCCTCATCCGATGGTGATCCGCTCCTGCGGGTATCTCGACGCGCTGCGGTTCCCCTCCGAGAGCGCCGCGTAAATGAGCGTGAGACCGCCGGCCCGGCCGAGAAACATCAGCGCGATCAGCACGCAGCGGGAAGACAGTCCCAGCCCCGGGGTGATTCCGAGCGTGAGGCCGACGGTCCCCACCGCCGACGCGGTTTCGAACAGGCACGCCCCCATGGGCAGATTCTCGACGGCGCTGATCGCCAGCGCTCCGAAGTAGAACAGCGCGAGATACATCACGAGCACCGTCGCGGCGGTGCGCACGGCCCTGTCCTCGATCCTCCGGTCGAAGAGGCGCGCGTCTTCCCGGCGCTGAAACACCGCCAGCACGTTCGCCACCAATACCGCGACCGTGGTCGTCTTCATGCCGCCCGCCGTGGAGCCAGGCGAGCCGCCGATGAGCATGAGCGCGATCAATACGCCCTGCCCCCGGCTCGAAACGGCGGTCAAATCCTGGGTATTGAACCCTGCCGTCCTCGGCGTGACCGCCTGAAAGAGCGCGCTCAGCATCCGCTCGCCCCGCGGCAGCTCCGCGAACTCAAAGAAATAGAAGTACAGCGCCGGGACGGCGATCAGGATGCCGGTCATCGCGAGTATAACCTTGCTCTGCATTCGATAGCGCTTGAGGCGCAGGCCGTTCGAGCGGACGTCATCCCACGTGAGAAAGCCGATGCCGCCGACGATGATCAGCAGCATGACGACGACGTTGACGAGCGGATCGCCCGCGCGGCCGGTCAGCGAAACGAACTCGCGGCCCGCCGAGCCCATCAGATCGAATCCGGCGTTGCAGAAGGCGGACACGGAGTGGAATACCGCCCGCCAGATTCCGCCAGGGCCGAACTCCGACCAGAATACCGGCAGCATCGCGAGCGCGCCGAGCAGTTCCATCGCGAACGTCGCGCGGAGAATGAAACCCGTGAGCCGGACGATGCCGCCCACCTTCGGCGCGGCGACGGCCTCCTGCATGGCGCTGCGCTGCAAAAGAGAAATCTTTCTGCCAGACAGCAACGCGAGCGACGCGGCGACCGTCACCACGCCCAGCCCGCCGATCTGGATGAGGATCAGGATGACCGCCTGTCCAAACGCTGACCAGTACGAGGCCGTATCGCGGACGACCAGGCCCGTCACGCAGACCGCGGAGGTGGAGGTGAACAGCGCGTCGCTGAAGGACGCTGGGGTTCCCATCCGCGACGAAAGCGGCAGCATCAGCAAGCACGCACCCAGCAGGATGATCGCGGCGAACCCCAGAATGACTCCCTGAAAGGAGGTCATGCGCTTCTTTTTTCGCAGCGCTTCCGGCATATCGCGCCCTCCCTTCCCGCTTCTTGATGGGATTATTTTAACCCGTGGGAGTTTAAAAGGGCATAAGCGAATGCAAATCCGCATAAAGATCGCATAAAAATGGCATTGATACCGTCGCACCGCTCTGGCGCGCAAAACAGCGGCGGCAGCCGGTTGATCGGCAGGTAGATGCCTCAGCGGGGGCAGATGCCGTTTGACGGAGCGAAGCAGGGTCGCCAGTTCTCGTCGCAGTAGCGCTCCTGGGCCTTGATCGCCTTGACAGGGTTGTACTCAGGCATCGACCGACGCCCCTTCCGTAATGATGCGGGTGCGGGTCCAGGCGCGGTTGAGCCATGCCGTCGGGTCATACTCGCCGCAATACTCGTTGTCACCCTGGTGGATGCACTTGCCGTCATTCGCCGCTTTGCATTCGGCGCAGGATGCGCGAACCACCATATCGTCCAGATTGTTCCGCCCGATAACCCGCAGGAACTCTTCATCGGGCAGCTTGCCAAGTTCGTCCATCAGCGCGTCGCGGTTGGTATACCGCTCGAAGGCGACCTATCGCTCCATGCTCAACAAGCACATCCTACCGGCCTTCGGCGACCGCAAGCTGCGCTCGATCCGCTCCATCGAGTTGCAGGCGTTTCTCCAGGAGTTTGCCAACAGCAGCCGTTCGCACATCGTCACAGCGCGCCTGATCCTGAGCGGCATCTTTCTGTCGGCCTGCCAGGATCACATTCTAAAGGATAACCCCGCCCTGTTCCTCGTGAATCCCGAATCGAAACGTGCGACGGAAAAACCCACGTTGTCAGATGAAGACCGTGCCGTGCTGGAGCGTGTCTGCGTGACCGAACCACATGGGGATTTCCTGGCCGTGCTCTATTACCTGGGCCTGCGCATTGGAGAAGCTACGGCTCTGAAATGGAGCGATTTCGATCTGGACGCGCGCATCGTGCATATCCAGCGCAAACTCGACTACCACGACGGCGCCTCCGTCGGAGCACCCAAGACGGCCAAGTCAGATCGACTACTGCCAATTCCCAAGCCGCTGCACGCAATCCTGACTTCCACCCGCCAGGTGCCGGAGATGTACTTGTTTCACGGCGAAAAGAATCTGCCGGTGAAGCGCAACATCGCCGATGCCTGGTGGCGCGAACTGATGATCGCGGCTGGTCTGGTACACGAGGAGACGCGCACGAAAAAAGGAAAAGAGACGACCGTCATCTGTCCGAATATCACGCCGCACGCCTTGCGCCACAACTACGTGACCATGTGCTACGAATCCGACCTAGATACTTATACAACAATGCGTCTCGCCGGTCACACGAATATCTCAACCACCATGAACATCTACACCCACCTGCGCGACGAGCAGTTCGAAAAGACTCAGAAGGAGGTCGATGACATGTTTGAAATAAAGAGTTGCAAAATAGTTGCAAATCCCACCAAAACCTGATAATACTAAATTCCCCAGAACCGCTGTGCCACAGCAGTTCTGGGGAATATCGCACGGAATTATGAATAAAATCTTTGATTTGACCAAGGCGGTCTGCCCTTCAGGGCAGACTTAGAAACCCAAAGGGTTTCCAACCTCCGCACGGGAAATCTGAGGATTTCCCGTGCAAGTATCGAAAGTACTTTTTCGACACGCTACGGACGCAGCATAGCCGCGCCCGTTCCCGCGTTCCACATTCCCTTACGCCGATTTCTTCGACTCTTCCTCCTCCAGCATGCGGTAGGCCACCTTGCCCACCAGCGTCTTGGGAAGATCTTCGCGGAATTCGATGTCGTAGGGCATCGCGTATTTGGCGATGTTCTTCCGGCAGTAGGCCAGAATCTCCCCCTTCACCTGCTCCGTGGGCGGCACGCCCGGCTTGAGCACGATGAACGCCTTCACCTTCTGCATCTTATAGGGATCCTTGACCCCGATGACGCAGCTCATGTGCACGTGTTCCTCGCGGTCGAGGATGTTCTCGATCTGCGACGGGTATACGTTGTAGCCCGACGTCACGATCATGCGCTTGATGCGCTGGCGGAAGTAGACGAAGCCGTCCTCGTCCATCACGCCCAGATCGCCCGTGTGCACCCAGTCGACGCCGTCGGCGTGGCGCTGCAGCGCGTTGGCCGTCTCCCTGGGGTGGTTGACGTACTCCAGCATCACCGTCGGGCCCGCCAGCACGATCTCGCCCTCGACGCCGTAGGGCACCTCCTGCTGGGTGCCGGGCTTGACGATTTTATAATAGGTATCCGGGAACGGGATGCCGATGGACCCCTCCCGCGCTTTGCCCTTGGGCGTGAGGCAGCTCGCCGTCACGCACTCCGTCGTGCCGTAGCCCTCCAGCACCTCGATGCTGGCGTTGTGCTTGACCAGGAAGTCGTCGATGCGGCGCTTCAGCTCCACGGGCAACGTATCGCCTCCGGAGAACATGCCCTTGAGGCAGGACAGGTCGAGATCGTCCAGTCCCTCGATGCGCAGAAGCGCCTCGTAGAGCGTGGGCACGCCGGCGATCAGGTTCGGATGATGCTTGCGCAGGAGATCCGCGTAGGTCTTGGGCGTGAAGCGCGGCACCAGTATGCAGCGTCCGCCAAACATCAGGATCGTATGGATGCTCACACCCAGGCCGAAGCCGTGGAACATGGGCATGATGGACAGCATCGAATCGCCGATCTTCAGCCCCTCCTGCGTGGAGAACACCTGCGCGCCCAGCGCGTTGAAGTTCAGATTCGACAGCAGAATGCCCTTCGTCACACCCGTGGTGCCGCCGCTGTACAGGATCGCCGCCGGGTCCAGCGCGGCGCGCTTCACCCGCGGATCGCCCGTGAAATTCTTTCCACCCGCCAAAAACTTTTTCCAGGTGATGTAGTCCCCGTCCGCCGGGAGCTTCGGCATCTTGCGGCCCTCGGTCAGCGCGTAGCCCAGCTTCAAAAGCGGCTTGAGCGCGTCCTTGATGTCCGCGATGACGAGCGTCTTGAGCGACGGCGTGCGCGCACGGACGGCCGCGAACTTGTCGTAAAACTGATCCAACGTCAATGCCGCCACGGATTTCGAGTCGTTCAGATAGAACTCAATCTCCCCCTCGGCGGAGAGCGGGTGGATCATGTTCGCCACCGCACCCACCATGTTCACCGCGTAGAACATGCTCACCGCCTGCGGGCAGTTGGGCATGGCGATGGTCACGCGATCATTCTCTCGGATGCCGATGGCGCGCAGCGCGCGGGCACAGGCGTGGATGGCGTCCACCGCCTGCGCGTAGGTGGTGCGGCTGCCCATGAAGTCGTAGGCGGCGGCGTCCGGGTGCTCCCGAGAAACCTTCTCCACGCTCTCGACCATGGTGCACTCGGGATAGTCCAAGTGCATCGGAATGTGCCCCATGAACGGCTCCCAGGGAGTCTTCACGTTCTCCGGGCGGGGAAACCTCACAGCGTTACCTCCTCGCTCGCGGGTCGATCCAGCTCCTCGGGATGCTCCATGATGTGCTTGAATATCTTGATGGACTGGGAATAATAGTAGCCGTCGGCGATGCGCTCGTCCAGCGTCACGCTCAGCGGAAGCATCTCCTTCATCTCAAAGCTGCCGTCCTCGCGGAACACCGGCTGCTTCTTCTTTTCACCGATCACTACGAACAGCGAATTCGTGCCCCAATTGTTCAGGTGGTGATAGGCCGTGTTGAGCTTGATTGAACCCAGGTTGGAGATGAAGATGGACGCGTAGTTCGGGTCGTCCTTGATGAAATCGTAGGGTACCTTGCCATAGTAGTCCAGCTTGCGCATGAACCACAGCACCGGCCGCAGTATGAAGCGCGGGAGCTTGAGGAACGTGGCCATCACGTCGGTGGAATTGTCCGCCACTCCCGCCTTGCGCAGGTTGAATATCTCCTCCATGATCGCTTCGTGGAAGGAGTCGATGGTGGTGTCCGGGCCGAACTTCTTGAACGCCAGCGCCTCCTCGGCGGCGTCGCTGAAATACTTTTTCACGACGAAGGCCACGGAGATGTGGTTGCGGCTGTACAGGCGGCTGCCCTGAATGAAGTAATTCATCTTCGGCCGTAGCGTCAGCACCTTGACCATCGCGCAGGCCACGCAGTGGAAGATCGTATAGCGGTGCGCCTTGTCCAGGCCCGCGTTCTTCTCTTCCAAAAAGGCGTTCAGCGCGGTCAGATCGATGCTCTCCTGCAAAAACGCCTCGTTATCGCAGCGATTCGGAAATAAGTAGGGCGTGATACCATGCAGCGGATCGACATCGCGCACCCACGTCGCGTCAAAGCGGTCGCCGCGCCGCCTCTTGGTCTGTTCCAAAAGGATTCATCTCCCCGTTCGATTCTGATTTTTACTTATATTATCACACTAAAACAGCATCGGTTTTGCAGTAGCTTTATACATACGTTAAATCTCTATATATCCCTACAAAACCCTGCATTTCAGGCATTCTTGGGCATGGCTGATTTTGAGGCCGCTCACATAAGTCTACATATCTTCATGTAAATATGCGTCCAAAGTGAGTAAGAAAGTGAGTAAGCTACTCTGCCGCCGATTCAGTCAACTCTCCGATTGCTTTGAAATACTCGTTGCATGTGCGCTCGGGATTCGTGTGCGTGTATATGTCCAATGTAGTTTGGACGTTGCTGTGCCCTACTATACTCTGTATGGTCTTGATATCAAGACCACCGTTGTACATATCCGTTATGAAGGTATGCCGAAATGTGTGCGGGGTAATGTTCGGCAATTGCACCTCATGGGGCTTGTTATATTTCTTTATAATGTCCTTCAACCCATGTTGCAAATTGTCTGACGCTCTGGGTTTACCAGTCCTGTTCAAAAACAAGAATTTTTCGCACCCATCTATAGCAACCTCAACATCTGGATGTGGTCGGTTTTCTAATGCGCTTTTGAAAGCAACGCAAGCCGCGCTGCTCAATGGTACGACCCTAATACCATTTTTCGTCTTTGGCTCATCGACATAATACTTGCCATCTGCGTCATTCATCCTCAATTGGCGTTTGACATATATTCGCCTGTTTACCAAATCGACATCTGGTATTGTGAGGCCATACAATTCTGATACTCGCAGCCTCGTTTCGAGAAGTATGACAACTTCATCATAGTATTTAGCCCTGCAAGTATCCTCAAGTATAAAAGCTAAATACGCTTCTCTTTGTTCTTGGGCTAATGCAACCTTGCTCACCGCATCCTTTTTCACGATTTCTGATACATTAAAAGCGAACGGATTCCGCCTAATGATATCATCCTCGATAGCCATTTCAAATGCGGGTTTAAGCACGCCGCGAATTGCCATGATGGTCGCATATGAATACCCAACCTTCTCGTTTAAGCCAACGAATAATAGTCTAGCATCTAACGGCCTGACATCCTGTACTCGTTTCTCAGAAAATTTTTGCTTCTTCAGCACCTTGATCGCGAATGCGTATCCAACCTGCGTAGTCCTCCGCGCGTTCCTTTTCAGCGAAACATACCTTTCCACAAGGTTGATGACCCGCATTTCACTGGAACTCGTGTCGATTTCGTCGTGCAGATCATTCTGAATGTCCTCTTCTTTCTCTCGCAGCGTTTGTAACGTCGGAGCGTAACACCATCGCTTTTCACCGGATGGTGATGTGTAGCGGTACATGTAGGTTCCGTTGGCACGCTGCGATTCCTCTGTTCTCAGGATTCTGCCTTTGTTGTCCTTGCGCTTTTCTCCCAAGATAAATCCTCCTTCCGATGCAGAAAAGCGCCTGATATGATTTGCGTAGATTATACCACGTCAGACGCATAATTTCAAATAGAAAAAGTCTTTTCGAGATATTCTTCTGTAGGATTACAACACAAGAAAATGATGTTCAAGAGAAGTCTCGATTTGTCATCAGGTGCAAACCAGAAGTTATAACAAAAGGTTATATCCCACCAACTAATCGAGACTTCTCGCAGAACTCCTTCTACATTTATAATATTCACAAAGGAGATGGATCGAATGGATCGACCCTATGTCGTCTGTCACATGCTGACCTCCCTGGATGGGAGGATTGACGGGGGATTTTTCTCCGCGCCGGAGTGCTTGCCCGCCGTCCGAGCCTATGGCGAACTGCGCGCACGCTTCGACTGTTCCGCCACGCTGTATGGCCGCACCACCATGCTCGGCGGCTTTGCCGATGGGTTGGTGGGAGCGCTGCCGGAGGGCAGGGAGCGATTTCCCAGGGAGGACTGGCGCGCGCAGGTCGAGGCGGAGAACTATATCGTCTCCCTCGATCCCGAGGGGACGTTGAGATTCAACGGCAGCTTCATCGAGCGCAGGGGGCGGCCGAAGGCGCATGGAATCGAAGCGCTCACGGAGCGGGTTTCCGATGGTTACCTCGCCTGCCTGCGCAGGCAGAAGGTATCCTACCTGTTCGCCGGGGAGGATCGCATCGATTTCCCGCTGCTGCTGCGCAAGCTCCAGGAGCGCTTCGGCATTGCGCGGCTGATGATCGCGGGCGGCGGGCAGACGAACTGGTCGTTCGCGCGGGAGGGTTTAATTGATGAATTGAGCGTCGTCATCGCGCCCTTGGCAGACGGTGGCACCCATGCCGCGACGCTGTTCGACCGGATGGATGATTTGCCCCCACACAAACCGGCGGCGTTTTCGTTGCAAGCGGTCGAACGGCTCGATGGGGACGCGCTCTGGCTGCGGTATGCAAGAAAGGAATGAGGGGGAATATCATGCGTTACAGAATCTTGGGAGAGGGGTTGCTGGTATCCGCCGTCGGTCTGGGTTGCATGGGTATGAGCCACGCCTACGGCGCGTCCGCCGACCAGGAGGAGATGAAACGCCTGCTGGCGAAGGCCGTCGATCTCGGCTGCACTTTCTTCGACACGGCGGAGGTCTACGGCACGCCCGACGCGCCCCACGTCAATGAGGAGCTCGTGGGTGATGCGCTGCGGCCCTACCGCGACAAGGTGGTGCTGGCCACGAAGTTCGGCATCCGCTTCGACATGAGCAGCCCGTCGGTCAATAAGCCGCTGGTGCCCGACTCCCGCCCGGAAACGATACGCGCCAGCGTGGAGGCGTCGCTGCGGCGGCTGCGCACCGATCACATCGACCTCTACTATCAGCACCGCGCCGACCCCGCCGTTCCGGTGGAGGAAGTCGCGCAGGTCATGGCGGAGCTCAAGCGCGAGGGGAAGATCCTGCATTGGGGGCTTTCCGAGGCCACGGAGGAGACGATTCGCCGCGCGCACGCGGTGTGTCCCATCGCGGCGATCCAGAACCGCTACTCCATGATGGCGCGCTGGTACGAATCGCTGTTTCCGCTGCTCGAAGAATTGCGCATCGGCTTCGTGGCCTTCTCGCCGCTGGCCAACGGCTTCCTGTCGGCTCGCTACGGGAAGAACGAGAAGTTCGAGGCGGGCACCGATTACCGAAGCGTGATGCCGCAATTTACCGCCGAGGGCATCGACCAAAACAGGGAATTGCTGGCTCTGCTCAGTCGCTTCGCGGCGGAGAAGCGCGCCACGCCCGCGCAGATCTCGCTGGCATGGATGCTCCACAAGATGCCGAATCTGGTGCCGATCCCCGGCACGCGCAAAGCGGAACGCCTGGAGGAAAACCTCGGCGCTGCGGAGATCGACCTTTCCCCGGAGGAGCTGGCGCAGTTGGATTACGAACTCAATCACATGGAAATGTCCGCCGTCTTCGGCGGTTCGAGCGTGAAAAGCGCATCGTAAGAGACAAGAAACAGGAGGGAGATTTAGTATGGAATTTGCGAGCTTAAACAACGGGGTCAAAATGCCAATGGAGGGGTTTGGCGTGTTTCAAGTGCCCGACCCGAAGCAGTGTGAGCAGGCGGTGCTGGATGCCATCGACACGGGCTACCGGCTGATCGACACGGCGGCCTCCTATCGCAACGAGGAGGCCGTCGGCGCGGCCATCCGGCAATGTGGAGTGCCGCGCGAGGAGCTGTTCATTGCGACGAAGCTCTGGGTTTCGGATGCCAGCTACGAGGGCGCGAAGCGCGGCTTCGAGGATTCGCTGCGCAAACTGGGCCTGGACTACATCGACCTGTACCTCATCCACCAGCCGATGGGCGACTACATCGGCGCATATCGGGCGATGGAGGAGTTGTATCATGCTGGCCGGGTGCGCGCCATCGGCGTGTGCAACTGCTATCCCCACGTGCTCGCGGACATCTGCGAGACGGTGGACGTCATCCCGGCGGTCAACCAGGTGGAGCTGCATCCCTTCTTCCAGCAGCCGGACGCGCTCAATCTGATGCACGAGTACGGCGTGCTTCCCGAGGCATGGGCTCCCTTCGCCGAGGGCAGGCGCGGCATCTTCCAGAATCCCGTCCTCACGCAGATCGGCGAGCGGCACGGAAAGAGCGCCGCGCAGGTGGCGCTGCGCTGGAACGTGCAGCGCGGCGTGGTGGTGATTCCGAAGTCGGTGCACCGCAACCGCATGGAGCAGAACTTCGACATCTGGGATTTCGCGCTGTCCGAGGAGGAAATGGCGGCCATCGCCCCACTCGACATCGGCCACAGCGAGATCGTCAACCACTTCGACCCGAACTTTGTCCGCGCGCTGCACGGAAGAAAATAATAAGGAGGCAATTATGAACACATTCACGTACAAATATCCCGTCACGGTGTACTTCGGCGAGGGAGCGGCTGCGAAGAATCTACCGGCGGAATTGGAGAAGGTTGGCCGGAACGTGCTGCTGGCCTACGGCGGTGGGTCGATCAAGCGGAACGGTGTCTACGAGGAGCTGACGGCGCTGCTCACCGCCGCGGGGAAGAATGTCACGGAGTTTTCCGGCATCATGTCCAATCCCACCTACGCCAAGGTGCAGGAGGGCGCGAAGCTGGCGCGGGAGAAGCGGATCGACTTCATACTCGCCGTGGGCGGCGGCAGCGTCATCGACTGCTGCAAGATCGTCTCCGCGCAGGCCGGGCTGGAGGAGGACATCTGGCGGCTGGAGAACGTCGAACACGGCGGGCCTGCTGCGTTCATTCCAATGGGCGCGGTGGTGACGGCCTTCGGCACCGGCGCGGAGATGAACAACGGCGCGGTCATCACCAACGAGGCGGAGAAGATCAAGGGGCCGCTGTGGGGCGCGTTCTATGATTTCGCCATACTCGACCCCGCCTACACCATGACCATGCCGATGCGCCAGGTCATCTCCGGCGCGTTCGACGCGCTGTCCCACTGCATGGAGACCTACATGGGCGCGCCCCGGGAGGCGAACCTCTCCGACGAGATCAACGAAGCCTGCCAGCGCAACATCATCCGCAACCTGCGCGCGACGCTGAAGAACCCGCAGGACATAGCGGCTCGAAGCGAGCTGGTCTGGGCGGCGGCGATGGGCGAGAACGGCATCCTCAAGATCGGCAAGGCCACGGACTTTCAGGCGCACATGTTGGAGCACCAGCTCGGCGCGTACACCGATTGCAACCACGGCCAGGGCCTGGCGGTGATCCACCCCGCGCTCTACCGCCACATGCTGCCCGAGGCCGCCCCGCAGTTCGCCCGCCTCGCCGTGAACGTCTGGGGCGTCTCTCCGGACGGCAAGACGCAGGACGAACTGGCCAACGCCTTCATCGACGCGCTCTCGGCGTTCATCCGGGAGGTGGGTCTGCCGACGAGCTTCTCCGAGATGGGCATCCCAGAGGAAACGGATTACAAGGCCATCGCGGACAGCACCGTCCTCACCGGCGGCTGCTGCAAGAAGTTCTCCCACGAGGAGCTGCTCGCGGTGCTGAACGAGTGCAAGTGACAGGAAGAGGAGGAAGCGACATGGCAAAGAAACAGACGGCGGGACGGGACAGGCTCGGCACGCTTGCACCCAAATTCGCAGAGTTGAACGACGATGTGCTGTTCGGCGAGGTGTGGTCGCGGGAGGATAAGCTCTCGCCCAGGGACAGGAGCATGGTCACCATCGCGGCGCTGTTCTCGGCGGGCCTCTACCCGCAGCTCAAGAGCCACCTGGTTTTGGGCAAGGAACACGGCGTCACCCGGACGGAGGCAGTGGAGATCGTCACCCAACTGGCCTTCTACTGCGGCTGGCCGAAGGCGTGGAGTACCTTCCCGCTGATCGCGGAGGTCTACGGCGAGGAGGAGGGCGCTCCGGCGAAGGATCTTTCCGTCTTCCCCGTGGGCAGCAAGAATGATGCGTTTGCCCAGTATTTCATCGGTCAGAGCTACCTTGCGCCCCTTTCCACGGCGCAGGTGCCGGTGTTCAACGTGACCTTTGAACCGGGGTGCCGCAACAACTGGCACATCCACCATGCGAAAAGCGGCGGCGGACAGATGCTGATCTGCGTCGCCGGTCGCGGATGGTATCAGGAATGGGGAAAGGAAGCGCGGGAGCTCCATCCCGGCGACGTGGTCAACATCCCCGAGGGCGTCAAGCACTGGCACGGCGCGGCAAAGGACTGCTGGTTCCAGCATCTCGCAATTGAGGTTCCCGGTGAAGGAACCGGGACGGAGTGGTGCGAGGCCGTGGAAGGCGAGGTTTACGAAGGGCTGAAATAAGACAACAACGCACAAGCAAACGCGCCGGTTCTCCAATATGGGGAACCGGCGCGGCATTTTGTTTTGCTCAGGGATGTTTAGTTCAGTCCGTGCTCGCCCAGCCAGGCTTCGATGTGGTCGGCGATTTCCTGGTTGTTCAGCTCCTGGAACATGAAGTGGCTGTTGCCGGTGATGCCGATCTTGGGGAGGTCGATCACCGTCGCGTCGCCGCCGTCGGCGTTGTACTGCTCGGCGAATGCCAGCGCCCCGTCGCGCACGCCCTTCCAGAAGCCGGTGGACATGATGTCCTCGGGGCCGTTGTCGATGTAGTCGCCGAAGTAGACGATGATCGGAATCTTCGCCTCCAGCAGCCGGTTGTACTGCTCGGAGCCCGGCTGCGGCGTTCCGCCCGGCTCGATGGCGACGATGGCGGAGATGTTCTCCACCGGCACGTCCCAGCCGACCGCGCCGCCCTGGGAGTGGGTGATGAAGATCGCCTTGTTGCCCGTGCGCTCCTTCACTTCAGCCATCACTTCGCCCAGCGCGGCGGCGCACTTCGCCTGATCGAAGTTGCCGGTGTTGGGCGTCATCTGGCGGAAGAACTGGTTCTGGGCTTCTTCTCCTTCGGGGAACTGGGAACCCTCGTAGCGCTCCGGGGCCACGCGGCCGATGCGGAAGTGGGTGTACCACGCCTGATCGCCGGGCTTATAGTCCTTGGAATCCTCCGCCCAGGCATCGAGAAAGCCGTCGGCGGTCATGCTGACCTGCGCGCCCGCCTCGCCGCGACCGGGTTGATCCACCAGGAAGGCGGCGTGGCCGTTGCGCAGGAACATCGTCGCCCAGCCATCGCGCCCGTCCGGGGTGGTCATCCAGCCCATGCGCGACTGGCCGTAGCCGTGGAGATAGACAATCGGGTTGCCGTTGTCGTCGGCGGGAATTTGATACAAGACGTTCGCGTGATCGACGTGCGCCGTGTTTCCGGGGCGGTTCGCGTCCATCCAGTTTGTGGTGGGGTCGTATTCGCCCTCCACCGGCTCGGTCACGGTTCCGCCCGCCGAGAACATGCCCTGTTCGGCGATGCTCAGCGGCGCATTTGCCTCCTCCGCGAAGGCCAGCGAAGCGATCATCAGCGTGGCCAGCAGGATGCTCAGAATCTTCTTCATTTTGTCTTTCCTCCTCATTCTTCTTCATGGAGCGCCCGTGCCTGTGCGAGAGCGGCTTCATAAATCTCGTCGGTGATCTTGTCGCCCATCTCAAAGCCGGGGGTGTCCGGGTTGGTTTCGATGGCAATATGGCAGAACCAGCCCTCGTCCGCCGCGCCGTGCCAGTGCATCACGCCCGGCTCGACCCGCGCCACGGTTCCGGGCAGCAGCAGCTCTGGCTCCTGGCCCTCCACCTGATGGATGCCCACGCCGCCGACGGCGATCAGGATCTGCCCGCCCGCGTGACTGTGCCAGTCTGTGCGGGAGCAGGGCTCGAAGGACACGTTTATCATGCTCGGGGCGTTCCAGATCTCGTCCCGTTCCACCAGCGGGAGAATGTAGGATTTGCCGGTGAACATGAAGTCCGACGCAGGGTTGTAGTCGCCGATGGGCAGCGGCAGCGCCTCGCTGCCCTCTGCGGGCTCGGCGGGCGCGGCTTCCTGCGCCGCCTCCGCGAGCGCGGCGGGCAGGATCGCCAGACACAGCACAAGCAAAATCGCAAACAGCTTCTTCATGGATTTTCCCTCCTGGTGAGATTACGGCTGCGCGTTGAAGTCGGGATTCACGGACATGTACGCCTGCTCCGCCTGGTCGATGGGCATGTTGTAGTAGCGGGTGCCGCGATCGAGCTTGGCGATCTCGGCCATCTCGCCGTCGGTCAGCGCGAAGTCGAAGATGTCCAGATTGTCGCGGATGTGCGCCGGATTCTTCGAGCCGGGGATGATGATGTTGCCCATCTGGACGTGCCAGCGCAGCACGATCTGGGCGTTCGTCTTGCCGTACTTCTCGGCGCAGTGGGCGAAGATCTTCTCGTTCACGAGCGCCTTGTCGCCGTGCCCCAGCGGATACCAGGCCATCAGCACCATGCCGCGCTCGGCGAGGAACTTCTTAAGCTCCTCCTGCGGGTAGTAGGGGTGCGCCTCCACCTGCACCATCTGCGGCATGATCTCGCAGTGGTCGATCACATTCTGCAGCCGATCCTCCGGGAAGTTGGACAGGCCCAGCGAGCGCACCTTGCCCGCCTTGTACGCCTGCTCCATCGCCCGGTATCCGGCGAGATAGTTGCCCACGGGCTGATGCAGGATCAGCTGATCCACGTAATCGACGCCCAGGCGCGCGAGCGTGTCGTCGATGGCCTTCTCGCCGTCCTCGTACTCGGTGGGCCAGAGCTTCGTCACCAGAAAGATCTCCTCGCGCGGCACGCCGCTTCTGCGGATGCCCCGTCCCACGCCGCGCTCGTTCATGTAGGCGTTGGCGGTGTCGATCAGCCGGTAGTTCGCCTTGAGCGCGTTGTACACCGCGTCCTCGGCCTCGTGCGGCTGCATCATGAACGTGCCGATGCCCTCCACCGGCATCTTGAGACCATTGTTCAGCGTTGCGAATTCCATAGATGATTCCTCCTTATGCTTTTTTGCGTCGTTTGCCGAGGCGCTGTAAAACCAGCGCGAGGTAGTGGCCGATCCAGACGAGCAGCCCCATCGCCGCCAGATAGTCCAGCAGGAAGCGCCAGAGCGGTTCGCTGAAATCGAAGAACGCGAAGTGGATGCGCAGCAGCATATATTCTCCGATCTGCCGCCGCGCGAAGGCGCGTGCGCCGAAGCAGGCGATCAGGAATCCCAGCGCGCGAATGAACCTCGCGCGGGCGACGGACGGCTTGCGGAACGCGCGGCGCGCCATGCCCATCATCATGTTCCAGTGAAATCCGAGATGTATCGACATCAGCGCGAAGCCCCAATAGGCGCAGAGCATGTGGACATTCTGCGCCCACACCGCGAACGGGAGCGAGAGCGGCGCGAATATGTGGCGCGATTCCAAGACACCGCTCAGCATCGAGCCGGTCATGCAGGCGAAGATCAGCGCGGCCTGCGCGGTCTGCGCGACGCGGAACGGCGCGTATCTTCCCTTGCGCAAATTTCGGCTCCAGCGGATGTTGAACGCATGGTGCAGCACAAACAGCGCGAACATGACCACGCCGATCCACTCGTGCGCCGCTTCTCCCACGAGGCTATACGCCATCAGGAGCAGCAGCGCGGCGGTCATCAGCACGTCCGTGACGATCCTTGCGATCTGCTTCGGCTTCATAGGATGCTATCCTCAGTATCGAGGATTTGGGGCATTACAGCCCCAGCCCCTCGACCCAGGCGGTGACGTCCGCTTCGTCCACGTAGGATTGGAAGCGCGCGCCCTCGAGCCATTCGCCGGTGCCCGCGGCCTCCGCCAGCAGTTTGCCGCTCTCGCCCAGGCCGGACGAGGACGACGTGCAGAAGGGGATCACCGTCTTGCCCGTGAAGTCGTTGGCCGCGATGAAGCCGTCCACCGGCCACGCCGCGATGTCCCACCAGATGGGATAGCCGATGAACACGGTGTCGTAGTCCGCCCAGTTCTCCACGGTGCTGGCGACCAGCTCCACGGCGCGCTGGTCGGGGTTGTCATGCTCCACCGACACGCGGCTGTCGCGGTTCGTCCAATCCAGATCCTCGTCGGTGTAGGTCTGCACGGGTTCCAGCACGAAGGTATCCGCGCCCGTCGCGGCGGCGATGTAGCCGGCGACGGCCTCGGTGTTGCCCGTGGCGGAGTAGTAGACCACCAGTGTCTTGCCCGTGCCCTCCGCGCTCGCGGAGACGAGGGTGAATGCGAAAATCATGACCAAGAGAATCGAAACTGCCTTTTTCATGGGGAAACCTCCTTGTGGTTCGTTCGTGTTGTGGATTGTTTCTATATCGGAAAAGCAATGTGCTTATTCCTCAATGTCACTTCGGCGCTGGCGGAACAGCCAGCCCATGATTTCTTCGTCCTGCGCGAACAGCCCTCCGCCGCCGTGCTGGTTGGTCATGCCACGCTCGGCAAAGTAGCTGGCGGGTTTGACGTCCAGAATGAGGAGGTCGGCGATCTCGGCTTCGGTCAGTCCCTGTTGCACGTAGAGAGATCGAAGCTCCGCATAGGCTTCCTTCGCGGGCGCGGAGCCGTAGTATTCGTCGTCCTCGCCGATGGCAAAGTACAGCGGCGTGCGGCTCTGCGCGACGGGGGCCAGGTCGCCGTCCCACTGGGAGCTGACGTGCAGCGCACCCGCGAACAGCTCCGGTCGCAATTCCAGCGCGAGGGAGAGCGTCTCGCCGCCGCCGGAATAGCCCTCGATGTAGACGCGGCTCGGGTCGATGTTGTACGCTTCCGTGAGGTGCTCGGTCAGCGCCACGGTCTGCCGCGCGGAGGTCATGCCCCAATCGTCGAGCTGAGGAGCAGCGACGATCATGTTCGGGGCGTACTTTTGCGCCTCGAAGCCGAACTCCTCCGCGTGCAGGTTTGTGCCGACGCCCTGGAAGTACAGGCCCTCGTAGCCGGGCAGCGTGACAAAGAGTGCGAAGGGGGTGCTGGCGTCGTAGCTCTCTGGCACGTGGATGTGGTAGTGGATGTCGCCCTCCTCGGAACGGAGCACTTCGTCCATCTGAAAGCCCCGATAGGATTCCGCAGGGGATTCTGCGAAGGTCGGGGTGGCGAGGAAGAGCAGGGCGAGAAGGAAGGATAGGAGTTGCTTCATATTCCCGACACCTCAATCGTTCATTGCGAATACGCTTACTAGCCAGTCGGCGTAGTTCTTTACCCAGCCGCCGTCCGAGCCGAAGCCGTGGGGCCAGCCGTTCAGCACGATGCGGCTTGTGGGAATGCCCATGTCCCGGATCACTCCGTACTGCTGCTCAAACTGCCGATAGAATGAATCCTCCGTGCCGTATACATAGAATGTAGGTGGGAGATTTCCCTCGGCCAGCCATTCCGCATCCATGTTGCCCACGCTGAGCCTGCCGTAGAAGGAATAGATCATGCCGTCCGCCGAAGCGTGGGCCGGGATCGCGTCCAGCTCGTCCGGCACGTACTCGGGGTCGAGCGCTGTGCCGTTCACGTCCTCGTCGTAGTGCATCAGAAACTCGCCCGCCTGGATGCCGCCCGCGGAGAAGCCCATCACGGCGATGTCGTCGGGGTCGATGCCGTAGCTCTCCGCGTTCTTGCGGATGAAGCGCACCGCCCGCGCCACATCCAGCGCGCCCTCCTCCTGGTTGTAGGGGTAGAGGCGGTAGTCCACCACGAAGGTGCGGAAGCCGTACTCCCGCAGCGCGGCGGCGGTTGTCAGCGCATCGGTGAAGTTGCCCCGGAACTGGTAGGCTCCGCCCGCCATCAGCACGACCGCGCCCTTGGGCTGCACGCCCTCGCGCAGCGGGATCGCGGTCACGTAGGGCCGGAAGTCCCAGGGGTCGAAGTAGCCGGTCATGTCCGGGGTGAACTCCGTGACCGCCGGGACGTTGCCCTGCTCCCAGAGGTAGAGCGCCTGGAATTTCGTAGGGTCGGCGGGCGTGTTGCGCACCGTCTCGTCGCCCTGGGGCAGCGGCATCCGCTTGTTCATATACTCCCGGCTCCAGTCGCGGATGGTGCCGCTTCCGTAGGCATACTCCTCGGGGAAGTCGTCGGGCGTGGCAACGGTATCCTCGGATGTGCCCTCGCGCAGCTCGTCGAAGCGCAGAATCGGCGATTCCGCGTGACACGCACTCGCGCAGAGCAGCGCCGCGACGATTGCGCAAATCAAGGCTGTTTTCATAAAAAGTACCTCACTTCTGTTGATCGACCGGCGGGCGGAACAGGGCGTAGCCCTTGAGCGTCAGCGCGTTGGCGTGGTAGTAGCGCTTGTCGCGGTTGAGCTGGGAGATTTGCTTCATCTCCTCGTTCGTCAGTGCGAAGTCAAAAATGTCGAAGTTCGCGCGGATGTGCTCGGGATTCTTCGAGCCGGGGATCACGATGTTGCCCGACTGCGTGTGCCAGCGCAGTATGATCTGCGCGGGGGATTTCCCGTACTTGCCCGCGAGCTCCGCGAACAGCGGCTCCTCCATGAGCTTCCGGTCGCCGTGCCCCAGCGGGTACCACGCCTGCAAAAAGATTCGCTCCTTCGCCAGCAGCGCCTTGAGCGCCCGCTCCTGGGAATAGGGGTGCGCCTCGGTCTGCAAAATCGCGGGCTTCACCTCGCAGATGTCGAGGATCTCCCGAAGCTGCTTCTCATTGAAGTTGGAGAGCCCAATGGCGCGCACCTTGCCCGCCTTGTACGCCCGCTCCATCATTCGGTATCCGTCCACGTACTTTCCCGAAGGCTGGTGGAGCAGCAGCAGGTCGATGGTTTCCGTGCCCAGCCGCTCCAGCGTCCGCTCCACCGCGTCCTCCTGGGTATAGAAGCTCGGCCAGAGCTTGGTTTCGAGGAAGATCTGCTCCCGCGGCACGCCGGAGCGCTTCATCGCGCGTCCGACGGCACGCTCGTTGAGGTAGGCGTTCGCCGTGTCGAGCAGCCGGTAGCCGCACTGCAGCGCGGCGAGGCAGGAGGCCTCGGCCTCGTCCGGGGAGAGTTGAAACGTCCCGAGCCCGATCAGCGGCATACACACGCCGTTGTTCAGCCCCACGCAAGCCTGATTCATCCGTGATTCCTCCGTTCCGTCAATACTCGAAGCCCGGTTGCAGCAGGTTCAGCAGTTCGAGGTCGTGATTGTGCACCAGCTCCGGCTGCGCGCCGAGGATCATCGTCGCGCCGCCCTCGCGGGTGTAGGGTTCCCAGGTGGGAACACCCTCGGCGCTCGGCTCGCCCGTCCGGGCGAAGCTCGCCCAGACGCCGCTCATCTCGTCCACGATGTCCGAATTGTCCGTGGCGTTGGCGAAGGCGTAGGG
>CANQEW010000015.1 GCA_947596085.1 uncultured Clostridia bacterium
GTTTTGCAGCTACATTCTATCACTTGGCTCTCTGTTTTTCTTCCTCCTTCTGTTACCTATCTATTGTATCAAAACATGCGCCGGTCCGGCATTGCGCGGCTTTGCAGGCCTTCAATTCATATTGGAGCGGCATTTACATTTGGGAAGTAGATGCCGCGCTCAACAGATACGGACAGCCGTGCGGAGCGTCTGTCGGCATTCAATCCGCACTGCGGAGAACCGCTGCAACTCATCGCTTCTGGTTTGGAAAAGTATTTCCCCCAGATGACCGTGCGGAGCAGCAGGATTGCATCTGTTACGTCATCGAAAAGCCGAGAACGGCGATAGAGGAAGCGGGCACCAATCATGCGTAGATGATGATCTATGAAACCATGTATAACTGTGTGAAGAGGATGTTGGGTTCGAATGGAACACCCGTCTGTCGCGAAAAACATTAGAAAGGAGCAAAGCATGAAGTACACAAAGCCGGGGAAATTGGACTTGAACGCGCCGCGCGTCTGCATGGGCTTCGGCAACGCCGCAAGCGAGCAGCACAGCTGGACGATGTGGCGACGCGGAGATCAGGCGCACCCTCCTCGAAGGCCACCGCATCTCCAGCGGGGCCTCTGAGGAGGAAATTCTCTCCTGGGCAGCCAATCTCGGATTGAATGGCCAGCCCATTGGTTGATCGGCCGCGGCGCGGAAGGAATCATGCAATGAAGGTCAAAAGAATCGTTGATCTGTTCATGCCCGGTCCGCGTCCAGGTCGTACTTCTCGATGTCCATGCGCACGTCGCCGGTGGCGAAGAACTGGAAGCCGTCCGCTGACTGGTGCGTGTACATGGTGGCCGTCAGCGTCTGACTGCCCTCGTTTACAAAGATCTCCGCGCTGAAGCGGTCCAGAATCATGCGGAAGGTGATCGCGCCATTTGTCTGCGGCACCTCGCACCTGCGCTGGTGGATGATGGCGCGGCGGGAGCCGGAGAACTTGCGGTCAATCTTGAGGATCGACTCCTCGGGCCGGAAGCTGAGCGCCGTGTGGTAGGTCTCGTCCTGGCCGAACCAGACGGCGAATTTGCTGTAGACATGCTCCGGGTCGCCGGGCCGCAACGTGATGGTGATGTCCACCCTCCTGCCGCGGATGCCCTCCAGCGTCATGCCGTCCCGAACCGCTACGTCTTGATAGGCGACACGGCCGCTTCGCAGCGCTTCCAGTTCACGAATGGGCCACTGGTAGAGCCTGCCGTTGCGGATGGACAGCTCCCGCGGCACGGTCATCTGCCCAAACCAGGGCGCGCGCAGCGAGGCAATGGCCAGCGTGTCCCAGTTCTGCATCCAGGCGATCATCACGCGCCGGCCGTCGGGCGTCAATATCGTCTGCGTGGCGTAGAAGTCGATGCCGTAGTCGATGGACTGGTCGTGCTCCTCCCGGAACTTGCCCGTCTCCGGATCGAAATCGCCGATCAGGCAGAGCGTGCCGTTGCCGTTGTGGTACTCGAAGCCGCTGGGCAGCATGTCCTGGGGACTCGTCAGCAGCACGTGTCTGCCGTCCAGTTCGAAGAAATCCGGGCACTCCCACATCCGGCCGAAGCGCTTGCGGTTCTCGGCGAGCACGCTGACGAACTTCCAATGGAAGCCGTCGGCGCTCTCGTAGTAGAGAATCTGTCCGCTGCCGTCCGCCGGGCGGTTGCCCACCACGCAGCGGTAGCTGCCATCCGGCTCGCGCCACATCTTCGGGTCGCGGAAGTCGCAGACGCTGCCGCCCTCGGGGAGATCCGCTCCCGTCAGCACGGGATTGCCGGAATACTTCTCATAGTCCACGCCGTCGCCGATGGCGAGGCACTGCGTCTGCGTGTCGCGGGCGCTGCCGTCAAAATGCCGCTCGCCGCTGCAGACGCCGGTATACATCAAGAGCTGCCGCCCGTCGGGAAGCACCACCGCGCTGCCGGAGAAGCAGCCGTCCCGGTCGGCGGGGGTATCCGGCGCGAGGGCGGCGGGCAGGTATTCCCAGTGAAGCAGATCGGAGCTGACCGCGTGTCCCCAGTGCATGGGGCCCCACTTGGATTCGTAGGGATAGTATTGATAGAAGAGGTGGTACTTTCCCTGATAGAAGCAGAAGCCGTTGGGATCGTTCATCCACCCCACCCGGGTAGAGAGATGGAAGGATGGACGGGCCGTATCCGGAATCAACTGCGCGGCGATCTCCTCGTACCGGCGCGCCTCTCTCAAGCTGTTACTGATCACGCGAACCTCCGTAATTTGCAGCATGCATCGCTTAAAATTGGGGCTGCCGCTCTCCGCAGCAGCCCCGGTGGAAAGGGGATGGGATGATTTCTTATGCAGCCTCCGCGGCTTCGTCCGCCTCGGCGCTGTCCGCGCTGCCGGCGTCGTCCGCGTAGTAGGAATCCAGATACTTCTGCAGGATGCTCAGATACTCGTCCAGCTTGTACGCCTGCAGGTCGGACTGCAGCTGATCCCAATCGGCGTCGGTGAAGCCGTTCATGACCCAGTCGGACTTGGCGGTGTTGACGCGCTTGGTCAGGTCGGGCTCCAGTTCGGAAATGCGGGTGGTGTCCTCGCTGCTCATGAACACGTTGGGATAGACGTACTTGGTGTTCATGTCGGGGGTGTAGATCTCCTTGATCCAGTCGAGGCGGTAGGCCGCGTCGTCCGGCAGGGTGACGTACTTGCCGTAGTAGCTGTCGAGAACCGCCAGCGGGCCGTTGACGCTCTCAGCCTCGCGCACCTCCACCGGGGAGGCGTCGCCGAGCGGCGCGTGCTTGAGCATCTGCTCGCCCTCGTCGTTCTCGCCCAGCTCGAAGATGTCGAAGTCGTCGTCCTCGCCGTAGGTGCCCCAGTTGTTCTGCGGGGACTGGAAGGGATCGTACATCTGATCCAGCCAGGAGCAAACCAGCGCGGGGTTCTTGGCGGTGGCGGTCACCACGCAGCGGCCGCGGGCGAAGCCGGAGGTGTAGGAGCCGTTCGCGGGGGTGATGTTGCGCACGTCGGCGGTCAGCGCCGGCAGGGGCTCCCAGCCCTCGAGGGAGGGCGCGATGTTGGCGATGTCCCAGGAGAAGCACACGCCGTAGCGGCCGGACTTGCCCTTCGCCACATAGGTGCTCCACTCCTGCGTGAAGGCCTCGGGGTCGATCAGGTTCTCACTGTAGAGCTTGTGCAGCCACTCGATGCCCTTCTTGAAGCCCTCGGTGGTGGCGATGCTGATGACCTTCTTGTCATCGGTCACGGCGATGTGGCGACCGCGGTCGGGATCGCCGTAGCCCTCGCCGAAGCCGTTGATCAGGATGCAGGGATCCTGGTCGCCGTCGTTCATGATGCAGGCCAGCGGGATGATGTCGCCGTCGATGTTGAAGTCGGCCTTGAGCTTATCGGCGTTGTCGCGGAAGGCGAGCAGCACCTGCTCAAACTCGTCCGTGGTGGTGGGCATAGACAGGCCCAGGTCGTCCAGCCATGCGGTGTTGATGAATGGCATGTAGCCGACGGTCTGGATGGCGGTCTTCTCGTAGCCCAGCTGCTCGATCCACGGCAGCGCCCAGATGTGGCCCTCGGTGTCGGTGCACATGGTCTTGTACTCGGGCGCCTGCTCGAACACCTTGGTCAGATTCGGCATGTACTTGTCGATGTAGTCCTCCAGCGGGATGATCACGCCCTGCTTGGCGTAGCGCAGCAGATCCGGGTCGCTGAAGTTGGCGTTGAAGATGAAGTCCGGCAGGGTCTTGATGTTGGACATCTCCAGGGTGATCTTGTCGCCCCACTGATCCTGCTGGATCGTGCGCCAGTCGACATGCACGTTCGTGGCCTCCTCCAGGCGCTTGAAGATCGTGCGGTTGTTGGGCTCGGACTCGGTCGCGGCCGGGAAGTTGGTCAGGCCGGTGATGGTGGCCTTCTCCTTCAGGGGCATCGCCACCTCAGCGGGATCGACCTCGGTGCCCTGGCTGTCGCCGCTTCCGGAGCTGCCGGAGCCGCCGCCGCAGGCGGTGAGCATCGCCATGGTCAGAATCAGCACCAGCGCGAGCGCCAGGCTCTTGACGGAGATGTTGCGGAACTTCTTCATGAATCGTCTCTCCTTTGATGATTGGTTATCGTTCCAGCGGGCGTCGCGCCCGCAAAACCACAGAATCGTTTAACCCTTGACCGCGCCGGCCATGATGCCGTTGTCGAAGTACTTCTGGAAGAAGGGGTACATGATCATCAGCGGCAGGGAGGAGATGATGATCGTGGCGTACTTCAGAAGCTCGGCCAGCTGCGCGCGCTCGGCGGTGCTCTGCATGTCGCTGACCATGCCGGGCTCAGGCTGGCTCTGAATCAGGATGGCGCGCAGCACCAGCTGCAGCGGCTGCTTGGACGCGCTGTTCAGGTAGATCATCGCGTCAAAGTAGCTGTTCCACATGCCCACGAATTGCCACATGGCGATGGTGGCGATGATCGGCGTGCAGACCGGCAGCAGAATCTGGAAGAAGTACTCCATTTCGCTGGCGCCGTCGATGTCCGCCGCCTCGTGCAGATCACGGGGCACGCCCTGGTAGTAGGTGCGGGCGATGATCATGTTCCAGACGCTGAACGCGCCGGGCACCAGGATCGCCAGCGGGTTGTCCAGCCAGCCGATGTTGCTGATGAGCAAGTAGGTCGGGATCAGGCCGCCGCCGAAGAACATGGTGATGACGAAGATCACGTTGAAGAATCCCCGGCCCTTGAAGTCCGAGCGGGACATCGGGTAGGCCGCCAGCAGGGTCACGATGACGGAGAGGGCGGTGAACGCGATGGAGTAGATCAGCGCGTTGCGGAAGCCGACCCAGATCTGGCCGTTGGAGAGCACGCGCTGGTAGGCGGTGAGCGTCCACTTCGAGAAATCGAAGGTCAGGCCCTTGTTCTGCAGCGTGATGGGATCGATGAAGGATGCCAGGATGATGTAGATCACCGGGACGATGATCGCCACCAGGAACAGGCCCAACAGCACGTAACCCGTGATGAGGATGATCTTGTCCTGCGTGCCCTGGCGGGCGAACTGGCTCTTTTTCTTCTTCTGAACCTGCATGTCTCTTCTCTCCTTTCCTTAGATTCCCTTGCCTTCGTTCATCTTCTTGACGATGGCATTCATGGAGATCAGGAGAATCACGTTGATGACCGTGTTGAACAGGCCGACGGCGGTGGAGAAGCCGTAGTTGCCGTCGATCAGACCGCGCTTGTACACGTAGGTGGAAATGATTTCCGAAGCGCCCATGTTCAGGTCGGTCTGCAGCGCGTAGGCCTTCTCAAAGCCGATGCTCATGATGTTGCCCACGCTCATGATGAACTGAATCAGCACCGTGTCCTTGATGGCCGGCCACTCGACGGTCTTGATCTGCTGCAGCAGGTTCGCGCCGTCGATGATCGCGGCCTCCTTCAGATCCTTGCTGGCGTTGGAGAGCGCAGCGGTGTAGATGATGGACGACCAGCCGGCGCCCTGCCAGATGCCCGACGCAATGTAGATCGTGCGGAACGCCTGGGGCATGGTCATGAAGTTGTAGTTCGTTCCCAGCAGCATGTTGACCATGCCCGTGGGAGAGAGCAGGATGCGCACGATACCGCAGAGCACGATGACCGAGATGAAGTTCGGCATGTAGAGCACCAGCTGCACCTTCTGCTTGATCTTCTTGCTCATGATGCGGTTGAGCAGGAAGGCCAGCAGGATCGGGATCGGGAAGCCCCAGAGCAGGCCGAATACGCTCAGCTTCAGCGTATTCATCAGGTAGCTCAAGAAGTCCGGCGACGACAGGAAGCGCTTGAAGTGGGCCAGTCCCACCCACTCGCTGCCGAGAATGCCGCGGATGGGGTTGTACTCCATGAAGCCGATGGCCACGCCGCCCATGGGGATGTAGCGGAAGATCACCGTCAACAGGAAGGCCGGCATGATGAAAAGTAGATACAGTTGCCAGTGATGCTTCATGTACACCCAAGTATTGTGGAGCTTGGATGCCTTGTAAGGCGCACCGGCAGGGACACTGGTGGATGGCTTGCTCATATGTACCCCTCCTCTTTTTCTCTCCGTGATTGTGCATTTGCACTTTTTTATAATTGCATATGCACCCATCAGGGAGGTCTTGCTGTTTACAATTCTAGCACTGATTCGCGCGCATGTCAACTCTATTTTTGTGCATTTACACATTTAATTTTTCGTCATTTGCAAAAACAAATTCCGCATCTTCGGCGATGATCCTCCCATTTGGGGACTCTTTGAGGGCTTATGCAGATTATTTGCACTTTGTATGTTGACATTTGCACAATTTTATGCTAAACTGAACGGAGTTTGAGAGAGGGATTCATTTATAAATGAAGAGAGTCACCATACAGGACATCGCCGACGCGCTGGGCGTCTCGCGCAATACCGTTTCCAAGGCCATCAACAACTCCGACGGCCTGGCGGACGCCACGCGGGAGAAGATTTTGCAGAAGGCCGTCGAGATGGGCTATAAGCAGTTCTCCTACGTCGCGGCGCTCGCGGGAAATACCGCAACGCCTCCTCCCGCCGTGGAGGAAAGCCCCGCGCCCGGCGGAGAAATCGCGCTGTTCACCACCAGCATCTTCAACCAGTCCAACCACTTCGCGGCTTCGATGATGGATCGCTTTCAGCGGGAGCTGTCCCAGCTGGGCTACATTTTGAGCATCCACCTGGTGGATCGCGACAACCTGGCCCGGCGCACGCTGCCCGCCACCTTCGACCGCGAGAAGTGCAGCGGCATCCTCTGCATCGAGATGTTCGACTGGGCCTACGACGAGATGGTGTGCGCGCTGGGACTGCCGGTGCTGTTCGTGGACGGCCCGCACAAGCGGTACGGCAATTCCCTGCCCGCCGACCAGCTCTACATGGAGAACGCGCTGGGCATCACCAAGCTGGTCAACGAAATGCTGCGCAAGGGCAGGCGGCGCATCGGCTTCATCGGCGATTACGAGCACTGCCAGTCCTTCTTCGAGCGCTACTCCGCCTTCCGCTGCGCCATGCTGCTGGCGGGCGCGCCCGTGGAGGAGCGCTTCTGCCTCCGGGTAAACCGCCGGGAGGAGGTCGAGGATGCGCTGCGGGCGCTGACCGAGCTTCCCGACCTGTTCATCTGCGCCAACGACTTCATCGCCGTGGATGTGATGCAGGCGCTCAACAAGATGGGCAAGTCCGTGCCCGGCGACGTGTTGATCTCCGGTTTTGACGACGCGCCGGAATCCCGCATCGTCACGCCGCCCCTGACCACCGTGCACATTCACACCCAGAGCATGGCCTACTCCGCCGTGCATCTGCTGCTGACCCGCATTCAGGAGCCCGCGCTGGACTATCGCGTGACCTACACGGAGACGGAATTGATCAGCCGGGAATCGACTCGAATCTAATCGCCAGGAGGCGAGCGCGATGAAGTTCTTTTCCTACGAGAGCAAATTCAGCCAGCTATTGCTGAAGCTGTGCTACAGCTGCTATTTGAACCTTCTGTGGCTCGTCTGTTCTCTTCCCATCGTGACCATCGGCGCGTCCACCACGGCGCTGTACTATTGCGCGCTCAAGATCGCCGACGATGATTACGGCCACATCGCCCCCATGTTCTTCCACTCGTTCAAGGAGAACTTTCGCCAATCCACGATCCTCTGGCTGATCCTCTTCGCAATCGGCCTCCTGCTGGGCGGCGACGGCTACATCGTCTACCATCTGCGCGCGGCCTCCACCGGCGCGCCCGCGGTGTTCTGGACGCTGCTGCTGGCGCTGCTGATCGCCGCGGCGGTGGCCTACGTCATCGTGCTGCTCTACGTGTTTCCGCTGGTGGCGCGGGTCTCCAACACGACCTTCGCCATGCTGAAGAATGCGCTGTTCATCGGCATCCGCTACCTGTTTTGCACGATACTCGTGTTCGCCATCCACGCGGCGATGCTCGTGCTGGTGGTGCGGGTGTACACGCCGCTGATCATCTTCGGCGAGGGCCTCTGCGCGCTGTTGAGCTCCTACCTGCTCACAAACGTGATCCGCGCCTGCACCTACGACCCCAACCGGGCGGACGACGATCCGGACGGTGACGGCGCATGAGCCTCACCCCCGAGGAGCGCCGGGCGCGGCGGAAGGAATTTCGGAAGATGAATCCGGCGGACAAGGTGAGCTACCTCTTCACCTACTATCGGCTGCCGATTCTGCTGGGGCTGATTCTGCTCGCGCTGCTGATCGGCGGCGTCTGCCGCTGGGTCTCTCATAAGGAGCCGGCGCTGTACGCCGCCTATATCAACGTCTCCATGGGCGAGGAACTGGAGGGGCGGTTGAACGAGGATTTCCTCGCCGCCGCCGGCTACAATCCGCGCAGGTCCGAGGTCTACCTGTACCGGGCGCTCTACCTGTCGGACGACGCGGCGGATTCGGATCACGAGTACGCCTACGCCTCCCGCCTGAAGCTGCTGGCCTCCATCAACGCCAAGCAGCTGGACGTGGTTCTGATGAACCGGGAGGCCTACGATATTCTCTCGAAGAACGGCTATCTGCTCCCGCTGCCGGAGCTGCTCGCGCAAAGCGACTGCGCGGAGCTGGAACCGCTGCTGGCGGAAAACATGGTGATCGTCGAGGACAACGCCGTCGAGTTCGAGCTCAACGAGGCCGAGCGCTACGAGGCGGTGACGGAGGAGGCCGCAAACGCCATCGACCTTTCCAGTCATCCGCTGTTTCAGCAGGCGGGCTTCCCGGACGCCGTGTATCTGGGCGTGATCGCCAACAGTCCCCGGCTCCCCGCCGTCGGACAGTATCTGCAATACCTGAACGCTCTGGCCGCGAACGGGGAAACCGAGTGAGACGCAGCGAGCATCCGGCCGATATACGAGAGCCGCAATTCCCAATTCCCTTTCCTCTTTGCTTCCGCACCGCTGTTTTTGACTGCTTCAGCGGTGTGAGCCGCCCGCTTCATGTGGAGCGGGCGCGATTTATCCGAAAGCCGCTTGCTTGTCAATCCGGCGGCTCTTTGACAGACCGGGGGGGGCTGCCCTTGCGGGCAGCCCCCCCGGCTTGGTTCGGAATTATGTTTTGCGCTTATTCCGTGATGACGATGCGGCCCTGGCCGTAGGGATCCGCGTACTCCTCGCCAACCACGCCGCCGAGCTCGTCCACGATGTAGTTGATCAGCACCTGATTGTCGATCAGGATGTCGTCCAGCACCACCGGGCTGCCCGGGAACATGCTCATGCCGTCGCCGCCGGACTTCAGCCAGTAGTTGTGGGAGGCCAGCGTGTAGGTCTTCTCCGGATCGATGGGCTCGCCGCCGACCATCACGTTTTTCACGCGGCGGTCGCCGGTAACCTCGACGAAGCTGCCGTAGTCGTCGATCACGACGCTGGGCGTCACGCTCATGTCGATCTCATAGGTCAGGCCGGAAACCTGGATGAAGCCGCCGTTCTCCGCCGGGAGCTCGCAGGCGCCCATCTCCAGCGCGTCCAGCACCTGCTGACCGGTGACTTCGATCTTGCAGGCCATGTTGCCGAAGGGATGCACGCTGATGATGTCGGCGTAGGTAATGTCGCCTGCATCGATGTCCGCGCGGATGCCGCCGCCGTTGACAAAGCCGATGTCCGCGTCGAGCAGCGTGCGGTAGGCGTCGGCGCACAGGTCGCCCAGGTTGGTCTCCTGGCTGCGCACGATGCGCAGGGGCTTGCCATCCTCGCCCACGGCCGTCGGATCGGTGGTGGTCAGCTTCACCTGCGTGGAGGCCACAACCTCATTCAGAATCTCATCGTTCTGGGCCTTGATCTCGTCGATCACGCCCTGCGCCTCTTCGTCCTTGAAAATGGTCTCGTTGTGCAGCTGGGTGGCGATGGTGCCGTCCGGGTTGATGAACAGCGTGCCCACGTTCTGCAGCTTGGTACCGGTCTGGGTCAGGATCACGTCCTCGCCGTTGGCGTTCTTGACGATCTCCTGCTCCATCACGGTGTGAGAGTGGCCGTCGAGCACCACGTCGATGCCGGTGGTGTGAGTGATCACGGAGCTGGAGGTGTAGGGCAGCTCGGGGCCGTCCGCGTTCACGCCCAGGTGGCTCATCATGATGACCTTGTCCACGCCCTCGGCGCGCACGGCGTCCACGGCGTTCTGCACGGCCTCGTACAGATCCGCACCGTCGTTGCCCTCGCAGAAGCTGTAGATGTAGTTGCCGTTCTCATCCTGGAAGTAGGTCGGGGTGGAGGAAGTGAAGGTGTCGGGCGTGGTCGCCGCCACGAAGCCCAGCTTCCAGCCGCCGATCTCCACCACCTTGTAGGTGTCGAAGATGAACTCGCCTCCGGTGCTCTTGAAGTTCGAGGAGATGTAGGGGAAGTTCGCGCGGGAGGTCAGCGCCATGAACTGATCCATGCCGTAGTCGAACTCGTGGTTACCGGGGATGGCGATGTCATACTTGAGGGCGTTCATGATGTCGATGATCGCCTCGCCCTTGGACAGCGTGCCCACGGTGTCGCCCTGAACGGCGTCGCCGTTGTCCACGAGCATCGTCTCGTAGCCCAGCGCCTCGTAGGCCTTGCGATAGGCCGCGACGCCCGCGTAGCCCACGTTGTCCTCAATGCCGCAGTGAATGTCGTTGGCGTAGAGGATGACCACGGGAGCGTGCTCGACCTCCGCCGCCTCCTCGGCGAACGCGGCGATGCCGGCAAGCAGCATGGAAGCGGCCAGCAGCACGGCCAGCAGTTTCTTGAACATGAATGGTCCCACCTTTCAATGTTTTACTGGAATTACCAATGTTATTATAACACAAATGGTTCAAAAGTTTGTAAAGGAAATGTTGATTTGTATGTAAAAGCGCCCGCTTCTCTTTTTGGGAGGATGGGCGCTTTTCGCGGTTCGTCAGGCCACCAGCCACTTGTATTTCTTCACGCTGTAGAGCGGCACGAAGGGAATCAGGATCGGCGTGGTCTGGACGTACTCCCGATATGCCGGGTCGCCGCCGTAGTTCTTATCCTGGCGCAGCTCCAGCCGGCGCGCGCCGCTGAACATCACGTACGCGATGCCAACGAAGCCCAGAATCGACAGCGTCCACTCCAGCGCGCCGCGATACACGCTCAGTCCAGAGATGAACACGCCCGCCCAGAGCAGCAGCTCCCCGAAGTAGTTGGGGCAGCGCACGAAGCGGTAGAGTCCCGTTCGCACGAAGCTGTGGGGCGCCGATTTCTTCGCCCGGGATTTCTGCAGGTCGGCCATCGCCTCCAGCAGAATGCCGGCCGCCATGAGCGCCGCGCCCAGCGCGGAAGCCGCGTCCAGCCCTTCGCCGCCGCGCATCCGAAACAGCACCGGCGCACACTGGCAGACATACAGCACGGAACAGCTCAGCCAGATGCAGCACTTCGCGATGAAGGGCACCTCGGTCTTGACCTCGCCCTTCAACAGCTTGCGGTACGGCGCGCTCTTGAGCTCGCGAAACAGCAGGTAGCCGCCCAGGCGCAGTCCGTAGAGGATCAGCAGCGCGCACATGACGGCGGCGATCCCGCTGGGCGTTTCGCGGAACAGAAACAGCAGCAGCGTGCCGATTCCCGCGATGGACAGGCCGTAACCCACCGAAAAGAAGTAGACGTACTTGATGAATCCAACGGCGCTGATCGCGAGCGCGACGATGAGCGTGACGAGCAACTCCATAGAAACAACCTCGCTTTCTCCCCCCGCGGGACCGCGGGGCGGATGCGTCTCCGCGCGACATTGTATGCGGCTTTCACCGAGCGCAGGCCGCCTTCGCGGCATTCTGCCTCCAACGCAAAAAATCGCCCGCCGGCCGCCGAGGCGGCCAGCGGGCGAACGCATGCTGAAAACGGGACTTGAACCCGTACATTCTTTCGAATAGCGGATTTTAAGTCCGCTGCGTCTGCCGATTCCGCCATTTCAGCACGGCGGCGCGAGGCCGCGCGGATCAATCCCGGACGATATGTTCGAGAATCGCGTTATTCTTGCTGACCTTGTTGTAGATCAATCCGTTCATCACCAGGGCCAGGCAGATCAGCAGCCCCACAGCGAAGCAGGCGCTCACCACGATGATGTACGTGTTCGACGCGTTCAGCGTCAAAAGCGTCATGATCATCTCATTCGAAATGATGGTGTGGGAGAGCAGAAATCCCCCAAACGTGGCCAGAACCAACACGATCAGGCCCAGAAGAATGCAAATCGTACCCATGACGTTCTCCTTATGCTTGTAATGCTATTATTATAATGCGAAAACGCGGGGCTGTCAAGCGCGAGGAGGACCGCCATGGGCACGCATATCGTCACTTTCCGCTGTCGCCGTAGTTCTTGAGCACGCGGGCGGAGGGATCGTCCACGTCGCAGCCCGGCCAGCTCCTGTTTGGCATCCAGAAATCCACCACCATCGCGGACTGGCCCGGATAGTACTTCTCGAAGATCTGACGGTAGAGCAGGCTCTCCTTGGTGAAGGGGCGCGCGTGATCGTAGCGCAGGCGCTCGCGCTCAAATTCCGCGTCGGTATAGCTGCGCTCCGCCAGCGCCTTCAGATCGTCCACCATCGAGTGGCCCACCGCGTCGCTGAACGCCGCCTTCTGCCGCCACAGGATCTCCTCGGGGAGCAGGTGGTCGCCGGCAAAGGCCTTGCGAATCAGGTATTTACCCATGTCGTGATTGTTCATCTTGAGCGCCGGGTCGATGGACATGGCGCAGCGCACGAACGCCAGATCGCCGAACGGCACCCGCGCCTCCAGCGAGTTGACCGATATGCAGCGGTCGGCGCGCAGCACGTCGTACATGTGCAGCTCCCGGATGCGCTTCTCGGCCTCCTCCTGGAACGCCGCCGCGTCCGGCGCGAAGTCCGTGTACTTGTAACCGAAGAGCTCGTCGGAAATCTCGCCGGTCAGCAGCACGCGCACGTCCGTGTGTTCGTGGATGTATTTGCACACCAGATACATGCCGATGCTGGCGCGAATGGTGGTAATGTCGTAGGTGCCCAGCAGCTCAACCACGGGCTCCAATGCATCCAGCACATCCTGTTCGGATATGATGACCTCCGTGTGGTCGCTGCCAATGTAGTCCGCCACCTTGCGGGCATACTTGAGGTCGATGGCGTCGACATCCATGCCGATGGAGAAGGTGCGAATCTTGTGGGGCAGGCGCTTGGCCGCGATGGCGCACACCAGCGAGCTGTCCAGGCCGCCGCTGAGTAGAAATCCCACCGGCGCGTCGGCGTCCAGCCGCTTTTCCACGCCCGCGATCAGCAGGTCGTGAAGCTGTCCGCACGCCTCCTCCTCGCTCTCCATCTGGAACTGATCCACGTGGGACGGGTCCGCGTAGCGCACGAACTGCCCATCCGCCCAGTAGCAGCCCGGCGGGAAGGGCAGAATCCGCTCGCACAGCCCGACGAGGTTCTTCGGCTCGCTGGCAAAGGCCATGCCGCCGTCGGCCACATGGCCGTAGTACAGCGGACGGATGCCGATGGGATCGCGGGCGGCCACGAAGCTTTCCCGCTTCGCGTCGTAGATCACCAGCGCGAATTCCGCGTCCAGCGCCTTGAACATCTCCAGGCCGTAGAGCTCATAGAGCGGCAGGAGAATCTCGCAGTCCGACTCGCCCTGGAAGCTGTACTTTTCCTTCAGGCGCTCCCGCACCGGGCGAAAGCCGTAGAGCTCGCCGTTGCAGACCACATAGCTGCCGTTGAGCTCGAAGGGCTGCATGCCGCGCTCGTCCAGCCCCATGATGGACAGCCGGTGAAAGCCCATCCAGCCGCAGGGCAGCTCGATCATGCGCGACATGTCCGGCCCGCGGGAGATCGTGCGGTCAAAACCCGCGCGCATGGCCTCCAAATCCACCGCCTTGCTCTCAATTCCAAAGATCGAACACATAATAAAAGCACCTCCGTTGATTTCGCGGCGAATATTTCCTGATTTCAGGACGAATGCCGCGATCCGTGGTGCCACCTGATTTGCTTCTTAGCGGGCTCTGTCAAGCCCCGGCGGCTGTAACGTGCCGCCGCTCCGCCTCCCCTACTTGCGCGCCGCGCTTTGGGTTTGGGCTCGGGAGCGTTCCTTCGACCGGGTCCCGGGCGGGGCTTCCAGCCGCCCCCGCTCTCTGTGCCGTTCGCACCGGTTTACTGCTCTCCCTCATCGCGTCCCCTGTGAAATTGGCTGTATATTAGCACGCTTTTTCGCCCCTGTCAATAGCCAAATTTGCAATTTCAAATTCATTTAACATCATTTTGAGCGGTCATCTAATAAGATATGACCTATTTTTCGCTCTGAAACGAAAATTCAACCTTCGCAAGTTGCAAAATCCTATTGACAGCGCGAGCGATTTCTGCTAAGATAATTCCAACAGAGCAAAGGTGCTATGGTCGCACGGGTATGCTCTGTTTTTATATAAATTCAAAATTATGCGGAATAAATGATTCAGCGGACAGTTGACCGGCCGCGGATCGGAGCGGAAGATGGCAAAGATTATCGTCGCCTTTGCGGAAGAGGAACAGCGCGAGCGCGTGGCGAGCGCTCTGGAGAAGTCCGGCCTGCGCGTATCGCGGCTCTGCGCCACCAGCGCGGAGGCGCTTCGGGCGATGAACGTTTTACAGGACGGCGTGCTGATCTGCGGCGCGCGTTTCCCCGACCGCACGGCGGACGACCTGGCGCGCGATCTGGGCGAGCTGGCGCTGATGCTGATCGTGGCCCGGCCCGAGACGCTCGCGCTATGCGAGACGAAGCGCGCGTTCAAGCTGGCGCTGCCGGCCTCCCGAGGCGAGTTGGCCAGCGCCGTGCGGATGCTCTTGCAGTTGCACGTGATGCGCATGCCCCACCGCAGCGAGGACGAGCGCGCGCTGGTCGAGCGCGCCAAGCGCCTGCTCGCGGAAGCGCACGGCCTGAGCGAGGCGCAGGCCCATCAGGCGCTGCAGCGGATCAGCATGAAGCTGGGCATCCGCATGACGGAGAGCGCGCGGCGGTTGCTGGACGGCGATGAGAGCATCGGAGGCGAACTATGGAATTTGACGCGGGAAAAGTGACGGGCGCGCTCGTGGCGTGGATTCGCGGCTGGTTTGCGGAGAACGGCCCGGATTGCACGGCGGTGGTGGGCATCTCCGGCGGAAAGGACTCCTCGGTGGTCGCCGCGCTGTGCGCGCGGGCGCTGGGCCGGGAGCGCGTGCTGGGCGTATTGATGCCCAATGGCGAGCAGTCGGACATCCACGTGTCCTTCAACCTGGTGCGGCACTTGCAGATCCCCTGGGTGCAGATCAATATCGCCGCCGCATATGACGGCATGGCGCGCGCGCTGGACGGCGCGCTGGACGCCATCACGGAGCAGACGCGGATCAACCTGCCGCCCCGGCTGCGGATGGCCGCGCTCTACGCGGTCGCACAGAGCGCAAACGGCCGCGTGGCGAACACCTGCAACCTGTCCGAGGATTGGGTGGGCTATGCCACTCGCTACGGCGACGGCGCGGGCGACTTCAGCCCGTTGAGCCAGCTCACGGTGCAGGAGGTCAAGGCCGTGGGGCGGGAGCTGGGTCTGCCGAACGAATTCGTGGAGAAGCCGCCCATCGACGGCCTCTGCGGCATGACCGACGAGGAAAAGCTCGGCTTCACCTACGCCGCGCTGGACCGCTACATCCGCACCGGCGTCTGCGAGGACGCGGCCGTCCGGGCGCGCATCGACCGCCTGCACGAGGCCAATCTGTTTAAGCTTCGCCCCATGCCCAGCTTTCCACTGAATGAAGCGGATAAAATGAAATACTAAATTGACGGGGAGCGTCCGGCCGGCGCTCCCCTTTCCTATTTATATCCCTTCTATATCTTATATCACTCATCTTTTCCCCTGCGCAGGATCGCCTCGTTCATGCTGCCGCTGCGGAAGCCGCCCAGATCGAGCGTCACATAGCAAAAGCCCAGTGCTTTGAACCGCGCGTAGAGCGCCTCGCGCAGCTCCATCAGCCTGCCGAACTCCTCCGGCGGCAACTCCACGCGGGCAATCTCCCCGTGGATGCGCACGCGGCACTGCCGGAAGCCAAGCTCACGAAGATATCCCTCGGCGCGCTCCACGCGCGCGAGTCTCTCCGGCGTGATGGTCTCCCCGTAGGCGAAACGGGAGGCCAGGCAGGCGAGCGACGGCTTATCCCAGGTGGGCAGACCCAGCTCCCGGGAGAGCTGGCGAATGTCCGCCTTGCGAAGCCCAGCTTCCCGCAGCGGGCTGCGCACGCCCAGCTCCCGGATCGCGGCCATGCCGGGGCGGTAATCGCCCTCGTCGTCCAGATTGGAGCCCTCGACGACGGTGGCGACGCCCCGCGAGCGGGCAAGGCGCTGAAATTCGCCGAAGATGGCGCGCTTGCAGTGATAGCAGCGATCCGGCGCGTTCTCCCGAAAGGCGGGTATGGACAGCGCATCGATCTCCACCACGACCTGCTCGATGCCCCGGGCGGCGCAGAATTCCTCCGCCTCCGCGAGCTCCCGGGCGGGCACCGATGCGATGCGCGCCGTCACCGCCATGGCCCCGTCCCCCAGCGCGTCCCGGGCGGCGCGCAGCAACAGCGTGGAATCCACGCCGCCGGAAAAAGCGACGGCGGCGCTTCCCAGCTTCTGCAGGCTCCGCAGCAGCGATTCATACCTTTGACGCAGCGCATTCATGGGCAAACCTTCCTTTCCGTTAAAATCACATTTCCCCGCGCAGCGGGCATTTTGCACAAAATCCTTCACAATGCTTGAAAATATGGAACATCCATGTTATTATAGTCGCAGGGGGGATACAGAGATGAAAATATCTACCAAGGGGCGCTACGCGCTTCGGATGATGCTGGACATCGCCCAGAACCAGGGCGACGGCTTCGTCACGCTGAAGGACGTGGCGCAGCGCCAGGACATATCCAAGAAATACCTCGAGCAGATCGCCCTGCAGCTGAGCCAGACCAACGCCCTGCGCGCCGTGCGCGGCCATCAGGGTGGCTATCGCCTGACGAAGGAGCCTTCCGGCTACACAGCCCTGGACGTGCTGCGCATCGCCGAGGGGTCGCTCGCGCCCGTGGCGTGCCTGGAGCAGCAGCCGAACCTCTGCGGACGCTGCGACGGCTGCCTGACGCTCCCGCTGTGGCAGGGGCTCAACCGCGTGGTGGAGAACTACCTCGACTCCGTCACGCTTCAGGATATACTGGACGGCCTGTCGCCCGAATTGTAATTCTCCAGGAAGGAGTGCTCCCGCCCCCGGTACTTGTAGCCCACCATGGTATCCAGGCATACGGCGTGGATGCTGTGGAAGATGCTCTTTTCGATGTCCGGATTGTCGCGCCTTAAGCGTCTGAGCAGCTCCTTGACCTCCTGCCGCTTGGACGTGCCCGTGCCGTCGCCCGAGGCGTTCTGCTCGGTGAAGCGGCAGGCGCACTGTATAAATTCCAGCCCGTTGTAGCGCACCCAGGAGAGGATATCCTCCTCGTGCACGCAGTAGAGCGGGCGGATCAGCTCCATGCCTTCGAAGTTTGTGCTGTGCAGCTTCGGGGGCATCGCTTGCAGCTGGGAGCCGAAGAACATGCCCAGCAGCGTAGTCTCGATCACGTCGTTGAAGTGGTGGCCCAGCGCGATCTTGTTGCAGCCCAGCGCCCGGGCGCGGCTGTACAGATGTCCCCGGCGCATCCGGGCGCAGAGGTAGCAGGGATTCTTCTCGCTGCCGTTCGCCACATCAAAGATATTCGTCTCAAAGAACTCCACCGGCACGCGCAGCAACGCCGCGTTTTGCTCGATTCGCGCGCGGTTGGCCGGGCTGTAACCCGGATCCATCACCAGAAACCGCTGTTCGAAGGGAACCTCGCTGTGGCGCTGTAGCTCCTGCATGAGCTTCGCCAGCAGCATCGAATCCTTGCCGCCGGAGACGCACACGGCGATCCGGTCGCCCTCGGCGATCAATTCATATCGCTTCACCGCGGCGATGAAGGGGTTCCAGAGCTCCTTGCGATACTTGCGGATGATGCTCCGCTCGATCAGCTGATGGGGTTCCAGCGTCCTTCCCATGCCCATTCCCCCCTTCACGCTTCCATGCCGCCCGCGCCGCCGGGCACGTCCACGATCGTGCCGCCGCCGACCACGACGTCGCCCTCGTAGAAAGCGCAGGTCTGCCCCGGCGCGATGGCCCGCTGCGGCTCGTCAAACTCCACGCGCGCGCGGCCCTCGCCCGCCGGGCGCACGTTTGCCCACTGCTCCGCCTGCCGGTAGCGCGTCTTCGCCTTCAAGCGCAGCGGCGCGTCCAGCTGCTCGATGGCAATCCAATTCAGATCCTCCACATAGAACAGCTTCGTATACAGCGCCGCGTCCGGGCCCACGGTGACGCTGTTGTTCGCCATGTCCTTGCGGCAGACGTACACCGGCTCCCCCATCGCCAAGCCCAGCCCCTTGCGCTGGCCCGGCGTGTAGCGCACCGCGCCGCGGTGGCGGCCGACAACCCTGCCGCTCAGATCCAAATAGTCGCCCTCCGGATACGCTTTGCCCGTGTAGCGCTCCAGAAATGCGGCGTAATCGCCGCCGGGCACAAAGCAAATATCCTGGCTGTCGCGCCGGCGCGCGCTGGACAGGCCCAGTTCCGCCGCCAGCGCGCGCGTCCGCGCCTTGTCCATCTCCCCCAGCGGAAAGCGCGCGCGAGCGAGCTGCTCCTGCGTCAGCATGCAGAGCACATAGCTCTGGTCCTTGCTCGCGTCCAGCGCCTTGCGCAGCAGCATACGGCCGCTCACCTTGTCCCGCTCCACGCGGGCGTAGTGGCCCGTGGCCACGCAGTCCATCCCCCGCTCCAGTGCCGCCTGGAGCAGCGCTCCGAACTTCAGGCGGCGATTGCAGTCGATGCAGGGATTCGGGATGCCGCCCGCCTCGTACACGCGCACAAACTTGTCAACGACCTCCCGCCGAAACTCCCCGGCGCAGTCGATCACCTCGAAGGGGATGCCCAGCCGGCCGGCCGCCTGCGCCGCGTCCTCCACGTCGCGACGAAAGCTCTCCTCGCTAGCGTCCCCGCCGCGCAGCCGCAGGATCGCGCCCCGGCAGTCATAGCCGCGCTCCTTCATCAAATAAGCGGTGACAGAGCTGTCCACTCCGCCGCTCATGGCGATCAGCGCGCCGCTCATGCTCCGCTCACCCCCGCGATGTCCTTCACGGCCTCCCCCGCCAGAATCAGCCCCATCACCGGCGGCACGAAAGCCACGCTGCCGGGCGTCGAGCGCCGCGCATACTCCCCGCCGGCCTCGCCCAGCGGCGTTCGCGGCGGCTCGGTCGAGTAGACCACCTTCAACCGCTCCACGCCCCGCCTGCGCAGCTCCCGGCGCATCACCCGGGCCAGCGGATCGACACTGGTTTCGTAGATGTCCGCCACGCGGAAGCGCGTGGGATCGAGCTTATTGCCCGCACCCAGCGCGCAGATCTCCGGCACGCCCAGCGCGGCGCAGCGCGCGGCCAGCTCCAGCTTCGCCGCCACCGTATCCACCGCGTCGATCACGTAATCGTACAGTGAAAGGTCCACCTGATCCGCGCACTCCGGCAGGTAGAGCAGCCGGCGCGCCTCAAACTTCACCGCCGGGTTGATCGAGCGCATGCGCTCCGCCGCGACGTCCACCTTATACCGCCCGACGGTCTCGTGCGTGGCGATGATCTGGCGATTGATGTTCGACAGCGCCACGCGGTCGCCATCGAACGCGTCCACCGCACCCACGCCGGAGCGCACCAGCGCCTCCAGCGCGTATCCGCCCACGCCGCCGATTCCGAACACGGCCACCCGCACCGCGCCCAGCCGCGCGATCGCCGCGTCACCGAGCAGCAGGCGCGCCCTCGCAAACTGATCCATGCGTCCTCCCATAAATTTCCATACAAAAAACTCGCGGCACCGACCGTGCCGCGAGATCTGGTCAATCTGTCTGAAAACAGACACTACCACCGCATACAAAGGATTCTCCCAGAGCACTACTGTGTTAACCGCCCATACTATAAGGATAAGGGGAATTTCTTCGTTTGTCAACATCTAAAAATGATGAGGACATGCAAAAAACCAAAAGGATATTCGCATCCCATGTCGAAATTGTATTGTAAGTCATATTCAATGAGAGATCACGGAGGACATGGGAATGTTTATCGAAGGGATGAGCCGGGAGCAAAGTATGCTGTGTCCACCGAGCTTGGATGAAATGATTCCGGAGAATCATATGGTTCGCGTCATAGATGCCTTTGTAGATGGACTGAACCTGGTCGCGCTCGGCTTTCGCAAATCCATAACCGCGCACACGGGACGCCGGCCCTACAACCCCGCGGATCTATTAAAGCTCTATCTATACGGCTACGTCAACCGGATTCGGTCGTCCCGCGCGTTGCAGCGGGAATGCGGGCGAAACCTTGAGGTGATGTGGCTCATGAATTCTCTGATTCCCGACTTTCGCACCATCGCAGATTTCCGCGCCTTTAACGCGCGTCCGCTTCGCCGCGCCTTCAGAGCATTCATTTCCATTCTGCGCGACGTGAATCTCATCGGCGACGAGCTCACCGTTGATGGAACGAAGATTCGCGCCAACAACAGCATCAAGAAATCCTTTACCCCAGAAATCACCGCAAAGAAACTCGCACACATCGAAAATCAAATCCGCCAGTTTGAGGAGTATCTCTCCGTGGTCGCGGAAAACGACACGAGCGATAACGCCACATGTTTGGACATTCCCGTATCCAAAATCCCAGAGAAACTGACAGAACTAAAGGCACGCGCCGCGAAGTATCGGGACTTTCAGGATCGCTTTGCCAAGGGAGAGACGCAGATTCTCGAAACCGACCCGGATTGCCGAACGCTTCACTCCAAGGATGGCCTGCATCCCGCCTACAACATCCAGACCGTCACCGATACCCAAAATCATTTTATCACCAGCTTCGAGACGACAAACGCAAACACGGATCAGGGTTTGCTGTGTAAGATGGGGAAGGCCGTCCAGAGGGAACTGAAGCGCGGATGTGTCCATCTCATTGCAGATAAAGGATACGAGAGCCGCGCCGATATTGAGCAATGCCTGATGAACGGCATCATCCCGGATGTCGGTTTCAAGTATGACCGGGACGAGCGCGTATTCAATCTTCCCTACATCGAAAGGGAGATTTCGCCCAAAGTGAAGGCGTCCTGTGCGCCGAAGGACATCCGCGCCTGCCTTCATGCGGGCGTTCTGCCAGATTGCTATGCGGGTACGAATATTGCCGTTGAACTTCAGCACCGCTCTCAACCCAGCTGCTTCATTCGCCATCCGGACGGCTCCGTCACCTGTCCGATGGGGCGGGAATTCTTCAAGCTGCGGGATCGGAAAAACGGCAGCATCTACGGCAGCCGGGAGGCCTGCAGAACCTGTCCCAACCGCTGTACCGATTCGACAGACACAAAAACCGTATCCTTCGGCTACGACACAAACGTCGTCCCCGTGCTCGTATACGGTTCCTCAAAATATCCGCCCCAGCAGATTCCGCCGGACGCGCGCATCAGCCCAAATAACCACTCCCTTTGCAGAAAAGACCACGCAGCCAGCAAGGTCAAGCTCACGATCAAGCGCGACATTCCACGACAACAGATCCGAAAGGAGACGGCGGAGCATCCATTCGGCACAATAAAGTGGTATGATGGCGCGTATTACTTTCTGTGCCGGGGGAAGGAGAAGGTCTCCGCCGAGATCGCGTTGAGCTACCTGGCTTACGATTTGAGGAGAGCAGTGAATCTTACCACTCCAAAAGCCGGACCGGGAGACAAAGTTCCGGGCATTCTTATGCTCCTACGGCGCAGAAAGCGGGAAAAATACAGAAAATGAGGGGCGAAAATCCCCTCTTTTTCTTCTTTCAAGGCTCAAATTTGTGCTGAATTGATAAAAAACTTGTCTGAAAACTAGTGTTTTCAGACAAGGTGTGGTGGAGCATACGAGACTCGAACTCGTGACCTCTACACTGCCAGTGTAGCGCTCTAGCCAACTGAGCTAATGCCCCATGCGTTCGCTTTCGAACAGATAGGATTATAACACAATCGACGGCGTTTGTAAAGCCTTTTCTCGGTTTTTGGCATATAAATTTTTTTAAAAGAGAAATTCGGCGCCCGTTCGCACAAGAAATTTTCCCGTCCGCGTCTCCATTCGCGTTGCGGCCGGATCCGATGGCAAGGGGCCTCGGCTGCATCAACAGCGAACAGGGAATGCACATTTTCCGTAGAATGTTCGTAAATAACGCCATAAATTACAATAATCCTTGACATGAGATTCATTTTCTGGTATAAATATAAGAAAGCCGTGCTGGGAAGAATCAAGGCGCGGTAAAATAAAGGAGGAAAACCCATGAAGAAACTGCTTTGTGCTCTGCTCGCAGTTGCGCTGGTCCTGTCGCTGGCCGTCGTCGCGTCGGCGGAAGGCGAAGCCAAGGATTACAAGATCGCGGTCGTGACCGGTACGATGTCCCAGTCGATCGACGAGCGCGCTTCCGCCATGATGCTGATGGACAAGTACGGCGAGGACGTCGTGCTGACCGCCACCTATCCTGACAACTTCGTCGAGGAGAAGGAGACCACCATCCAGTCCATCGTGCAGTTCGCCGATGATCCCGACGTCAAGGCGATCGTCGTCTGCCAGGCCGTGCCCGGCGTCGCCGAGGCTTTCCGCCAGGTGAAGGAACGCCGCGATGACATCATCTGCCTCGCGGGCGAGAGCCAGGAAGATCCGGGCCTGATCATGGACGCCGCCGACGTGGTCGTCATGAACGACTTCGTCTCCCGTGGCTACCTGATCATCAAGACCGCCAAGGACCTGGGTTGCGACACCTTCGTGCACATCTCCTTCCCGCGCCATCTGGGCATCGAGAGCCTTGCCCGCCGCCTGGCCGTCATGAAGGAAGCCGGCAAGGAGCTGGGCGTGACTATCGTTGAGGAGACCGCCGCCGACCCGACCTCCGACGTGGGCGTCACCGGTGCGCAGCAGTACATCCTCGAGCACGCGCCCGAATGGATCGAGAAGTACGGCCCGAACTCCGCCTACTTCTGCACCAACGACGCGCACACCGCGCCGTTGCTCAAGATGCTGATGGAGCACGGCGGCTACTTCATCGAGGCTGACCTGCCCTCCCCGCTGATGGGCTATCCGGACGCGCTGGGCATCGAGTTTGGCGATGATGACCTGACCAACTATGAGTACCTGCTCGACACCGTCGAGAAGGCCATCGTGGAGAAGGGCGGCGCGGGCCGCTTCGGCACCTGGGCCTACTCCTACACCTACACGCTGACCGCCGGCCTGGCCGAGCACGCCATGAACGTGATCGAGGGCAAGAGCGAGCTCACCGAGCTGGACGACATCACCGACGCGCTGGCCGTGTACTCCCCCAACGCCGATTGGAACGGCTCCTACTACACCGACGTCAACACCGGCGTGAAGGCTGAGAACTACATGATGATCTATCAGGATACCTACATCATGGGCGATCCCGGCCACTACATGAACAACGCCGAGGTGGAGATCCCCGAGAAGTACTACACCGTCAAGTAACTCAATCCTGAATCCCAACGTGAATTGCCGGGAGCGGCGCGCATGCCGCCGCTCCCGGAAGAACAGGCCGCGTGCCTGCCTTTGTCAACGATCTGAGGGGGTGGCTGACGCGCTCCCCCTCTCGCTTTTTATCCGGCAGCCCCGAGCGCGAAGGCGCGGGCAAAGAGAAAGAGACGAACATGAGCAATTTAGGCCCCTTATTGGAATTGAAAAATATCCGAAAGGACTTCTTCGGAAACCAGGTGTTGCAGGACATCAACCTGACGCTGAACGAAGGTGAAGTGCTGGGCCTGGTGGGAGAAAATGGCGCGGGAAAATCCACGCTGATGAAGATCCTGTTCGGCATGAATGAGATCCATGACACCGGCGGCTACGGCGGCGACGTGCTGCTCAACGGCAGCAAGGTGAACTTCAGCTCGCCCTTCGACGCGCTGGCGGCGGGCATCGGCATGGTGCACCAGGAATTTTCGCTGATCCCCGGCTTCACGGCCACGGAAAATATACTGCTCAACCGTGAGCCGATGCGCAAGAGCTTCCTCTCCGAGATCTTTGGCTCGCGGCTGAACACGCTCGACCGCAAGGATATGAAGAGGCGCGCGGATGACGCCATCGAGAAGATGGGCGTGCACATTGAGGGCGAAATGACCATCAATGAGATGCCCGTGGGCCACAAGCAGTTCACCGAAATCGCCCGCGAGCTGAGCAAGGAGCAGCTCAAGCTGCTGATCCTGGACGAGCCCACGGCGGTGCTCGCGGAGCAGGAGGCGGAGGCGCTGCTGGACTCCATCCGCGGCATGTCCGCGCGCGGCATCGCGGTCATCTTCATCACACACCGCTTGCAGGAGATTCTGGACGTCTGCGACAAGGTGGTCGTCATGCGCGACGGCGTGCTCGTCAAGGACGTGCCCGCCTCCGAGACGAGTGTCTCCGAAATCACCGGCTGGATGGTCGGCCGCAGTGTCGGCAGCTCCGCAACTCTTCATCGCGAGCCGCCCGAGACGCGAACGATCCTCTCCATGCGCAGGCTGTGGGTGGATATGCCCGGCGAACTCGTGCGCGACGTGAACCTCGACGTGCGCGAGGGCGAGATCCTGGGCATCGGCGGCTTGGCCGGTCAGGGCAAGCTGGGCATTCCCAACGGCGTGATGGGCCTGTACCCCGCCGGCGGAAGCGTGGAATTCGATGGAAAGAGCATTCCACTGAACCAGCCCCGCGCCTGCCTGGACGCGCAGCTGGCCTTCGTTTCGGAGGACCGGCGCGGCGTGGGCCTGCTGCTGGGCGAGTCGATGGAGTGGAACATCGCCTTCCCCGCCATGCAGATTCGCGGGAGCTTCCTGAAGTCGTGGCTCGGCGGTGCGATCAAGTGGCGCGACGACAAGGCCATCGAGGAGGTCACGCGCAAATACATCGAAGATTTGCAAATCCGCTGTACGGGTGGCCGCCAGAACGTGAAGGAGCTCTCCGGCGGCAACCAGCAGAAGGTCTGCCTGGCCAAGGCCTTCGCGCTGGAGCCGAAATTCCTGTTCGTCTCCGAGCCGACGCGCGGCATCGACGTGGGCGCGAAGGCGCTGGTGCTGCAGGAGCTGACGAAGTTCAATCGCGAGAGCGGCGTTACCATCGTGATGATTTCCTCCGAATTGGAGGAGCTTCGGCAGATCTGCGACCGCATCGCCATCGTCTCCGGCGGGCGCATCGCGGGCATACTGCCGGCCACGTCGCCCAGCGAGGAATTCGGCGCGCTGATGGTCAGCTCCGTGGTTTGAGGAGGTTTGTATGAGCGAATATGTGAAAGAGAGCGAGCGCAGCGTCGGGACGCGGGTGCGCCAGGCGCTCAAGAGCTTCGGCCTGCCGAGGCTGATCATCGCGCTGTTTTTGCTGCTGATGTTCGTGTTGACGCCGTTCGCGGGTTCGAACCTCGTGGCGCAGATCACCAACGTGATCAACCGCTTCAGCTGGAACGCGGTGCTGGTGCTGGCCATGGTGCCGATGGTGCACTCCGGCTGCGGGTTGAACTTCGGCCTGCCGGTGGGCATCATCGCCGGGCTGCTGGGTGCGACCTGCGCCATCGAGTGGGGCTTCACCGGACCGGTGACCTTCTGGATGGCGATCCTGATCGCCACGCCCTTCGCGCTGCTGTTCGGCGCGGCCTACGGCTGGCTGCTCAACAAGATCAAGGGCGGCGAGATGATGATCGCCACCTACGTGGGTTTCTCCGTGGTGAGCTTCTTCTGCATGATGTGGCTGGTGCTGCCCTTCAAGAAGGGCGACATCGCCTGGGGCTTTGAGGGCACCGGCCTGCGCACCACCTTCCCGCTGGATAAGTATTATGAAGGAGTGCTTTCCAACTTCCTGCGCATCCAGATCGGCCGGTTGGTGATCCCCACCGGGGCGCTGCTGTTCTTCGCGCTGCTGGCGCTGTTGATCTGGGCGTTTTTGCACACCAAGACCGGCACGGCGATGACGGCGGTGGGTTCCAATCCCAACTTTGCCCGGGCGTCGGGCATCAACGTGGATCGCATTCGCCTGCTCTCCGTGGTGATGAGCACGTGGCTGGCGGCGGTGGGCATCCTCGTCTACGAACAGGGCTTCGGCTTCGTGCAGCTCTACAACGCGCCGTTCAACATGGCGCTGCCGGCGGTGTCGGCGATATTGATCGGTGGCGCTTCGGCCAACAAGGCGTCCATCACCAACGTGATCATCGGCACGATCCTCTTCCAGGGCATCGTGACCATGACGCCCACCGTGATGAACGGCCTGATCAACCTGGACATCAGCGAGGTCCTGCGCATGGTCGTCTCCAACGGCATGATCCTCTACGCGCTGACCCGCAAGACGGAGGTGTCACGATGAATACGAAGAAATCCTCCGCATCGAAGCGCGCGCTCAACTTCCTGAGCAACAGCGCCGTGCCGCTGATGTTCATCATCATCATCGCCATCTGCATCCCGATCTCGGGCTTCTCCCCCACCTTCCTGCTCAACGAGGTCATGACCCGCCTGAGCCGCAACGCCTTCCTGATTTTGAGCCTGCTCATTCCGATCATGGCGGGCATGGGCCTGAACTTCGGCATGACGCTGGGCGCGATGGCGGCGGAGATCGCGCTGATCTTCGTCACGGACTGGCAGATCTGGGGCATTCCCGGCATCGTGCTGGCGATGATCCTGTCCATCCCCCTCTCGGTGGTTCTGGGCATCCTCTGCGGCAAGATTCTGAACGCGGCGCAGGGTCGCGAGATGATCACCAGCTACATCATCTCCTTCTTCATGAACGGCGTCTATCAGCTGATCGTGCTGTACATGATGGGCTCGCTGATCCCGATTTTGCACGGCAGCATCGAGCTGCCCCGCGGTTACGGCGTGCGCAGCTCGGTGGACCTGACGAACATCCGCAAGACGCTGGACAATCTGCTGGCGATCAACGTGGCCGGCGTGCGCATCCCGGTGGCGACGCTCCTGATCATCGCGCTGATGTGCCTGATCATCGTCTGGTTCCGCCGCACCAAGCTGGGCCAGGATATGCGCGCCGTCGGACAGGACATGGAGGTCGCGCGCGACGCGGGCATCAACGTGGAGCGCACGCGGTTGATCTCCATCGTGATCTCCACCGTGCTGGCCGGCATCGGCATGGTCATCTACCTGCAGAACATGGGCGATATGGCCACCTACTCCTCCCACAGCCAGATCGGCATGTTCTGCATCGCCGCGCTGCTGGTGGGCGGCGCCAGCGTGGACCGCGCGTCCATCGGCAACGTGTTCCTGGGCGTGATTCTGTTCCACACACTGTTCATACTCGCCCCCTCCGCGGGCGCGAAGATCACCGGCAACGAGGTCGTGGGCGAATACTTCCGCGTGTTCGTATCCTATGGCGTCATCACGGTGGCCCTGGTCATGTATGAAACCCGGAAGCGCCGCGCCAAGGCGCGCGCGGCCCAGCAGCTCAAACTGGAACAGCAGGAGGGAGAGCAATGAAGATGCGTAGAATTCTGCTCTGCGCCTGCGCGGTGCTTTTGCTGGTCGCCATCTCCTGCGCGATGCTCGTCATCGGCAGGGGGCACACCTTGTACTTCGACAACAAAAAGCTGGAATACGACGGCCAGACTTACGACACCGTGCGCCGCATCAACGTATTTGTGGATGGCGAGCAGGTGGCGAAGCTCTCCGCCAAGGATCGCGGCATGGCCACCTTCACCGGACAGACGCTCTCGTTCGACATCGTGGTGATCCGCGAAAAGGACGGCCCCGAGGAGCCCTACTCCTTCACGGTGAAGGTCCCCTACGGGCAGGACGGCACGATCGTCAACCTGATCGGCATGATCGAGGGTCTGCCGCAGGAGGCCTGGATGAGCGAATTCATTCCCGCTCCCGTCGTGGAGGAGGAAGAGGAGGAGATCATCATCGACGAATTCGACATGAGCGTCGAGGAGGGCTGAGGCGATTCTTCCGAACAGCGACAGCGCTTGCGTGCTGTCGTTGTTTTTGCGTGGGATTCTCTTCCGGGCGAATGGTTGAAAAAGGCGACGCAATCCTGTATAATGGGAAACGGTTTCAAAGGAGGGGATCGCCCATGTTCACCGCCGACGCGCACTGCGACGCGCTGTATCGAATCGCCATCGAAGGCTGCCCGCCCTCGGAATGCGCGGTCGCGCCCGAGCGCCTGCGCTCCGGAGGCATGGGCGTGCAGACCTTCGCCATGTTTTCCAGCCTGGGCCGCCCCGATCCCCATGCGGACGGCCTCGCCATGCTCGCGGCCTATCGCGCGCTGCCGCTGCCGAGGCTCGACGGCGCGCTGCCCGATCTGCCGCCGGAGGATCCCTGCGCCATACTCTCCATGGAGGGCGGTGAGATCCTGCGCGGGGAGCTCTCCTCGCTGGACGAATTTCCGGGTCTGCGGCTGATCGCGCTGACCTGGAACTACGAAAATGAAATCGGCACGCCCGCCGCGAAAAACGCCTGCGACGGCCTGAAGCCCTTCGGCTTTCAGTTGCTGCGGGAGATGGACCGCCGGGGAATCGCCGCGGATGTGTCCCATCTGAACGAGGCGGGGTTCTGGGATGTGATGGAGCGCGCGTCCGTCGCGCCTCTGGCCTCACACTCCAATTGCCGCTGGCTCTGCGACGTGCCCCGGAACCTGACGCGCGCCCAGGTGCGCGCGCTGATCGAGCGCCGGGGCTTCATCGGCGTGAATTTCTACACCGAATTTCTGGCGCAGGGCCGGAAGGCTGTGATCGAGGATGTGGCGAATCACATTGACGCGATCTGCGAGCTGGGCGGCGAGGAGATCGTGGGCTTCGGTTCCGACTTCGACGGCATCGAAAGCTGGCCCGACGGCCTGGCGAGCCCGGCGGACTTCCCAGCGCTGCTCGATTTGCTGCGGCGGCGCGGCTATTCGGACGGTCAGCTTCGGAACATCGCGGGGCGGAACTACTGGCGATTCTTGAAGGGCGCGGAGGCACATGCGTAAAACCATCGGCATATTGGCCCACGTGGACGCGGGCAAGACCACCTTCTCCGAGCAGGTGCTCTACCGCCTGGGCGCGATTCGAAGCGCGGGCCGGGTGGACCACGGGGACAGCTTCCTCGATCTGCACCCGGTGGAGCGGGAGCGCGGCATCACGGTGTTCGCCGATCAGGCCGTCATCGAGCGCGGCGGCGACCGCTGGTACTGGCTGGATACCCCCGGCCACACGGATTTCGCCGCCGAGATGGAGCGCGTGCTGCCCGCGCTGGACTTCGCCGTGCTGATCGTGAGCTGTCCGGACGGCGTGGAGGGGCACACGGAAACCATCTGGCGGCTGTTGGAGCGCTACGAGATTCCCACGCTGATCTTCGTCAACAAGATGGATCGCCCCGACGCGGACTTTGACGCCTGCCTGCGCGAGCTCCGCGCGCTGCTCTCGCCGGATGTTGCGGATCTGCGCGGCTTCGACGGCGCGTCCATGGATCAAACTGCCATTGAAGCCGTGGCCGAGCGCGACGAGGCGCTGCTCGACCGCCTGATGGACGACGATTACGACTTCGCCGCCTGGCGTGAGGGATTGACCCGGGAGCTGCGGGAGCGGCGCATCTTCCCCGCATTCGCGGGCGCGGCGCTCACCGGCGCGGGAATCGACGCCCTCCTCGCCGCGCTGGACGCGATCACGAACACGGACTACGATTCGAAGCTCAATCTCCCCCTCGCCGCGCGCGTGTACAAGCTGCGCCACGACGAGCGAGGCGCGCGCCAGGTGTATTTGAAGCTTCTGCAGGGCCGGCTGCGGGTGAAGGACGAGATTCTGACCGCCGGCGGCCCCGTGAAGGTCAACGCGCTCAAGCTGCGCCACGGCGGCCGGGACATCGCCGCCGGCGAGGCGCGCGCGGGCGATCTGGTCGTCGTTCCGGGACTGGCCGGGGCGCGCGCGGGCGACGGCCTGGGCGCGCTGGCGGGCACGTACACCGGCCCCGCGCTTGCGCCGATGCTGGAGGTCACCGTGGAGGCGGACGCGGAGGTTCCCCGCGCGAAGCTCCTGGAGGCGCTGCGGGCGCTCGAGGCCGAGGACCCGGCGCTGGGGCTCGACGCGCGGGACGGCGCGATCGCCCTGCGGGTGATGGGCGGCATCCAGACGGAGATCCTGGCGCGGCTTCTGCGCGAGCGCTTCAACATCGGCGTGCGCTTCGGCCCGCCGCGCATCCTGTACATGGAGAGCGTAGCCGCGCCTTCGCTGGGCGTGGGCCACTACGAGCCGCTCAAGCACTACGCCGAGGTCTGGCTGCGGCTCGCTCCCGGGCCGCGCGGCAGCGGCGTGACCTTCGCCTCCCGCTGCCACGTGGACGATCTGGCGCTCAACTGGCAGCGGCTGATCGAGACGCACGTGTTCGAGCGCGCGCACCCCGGCGTGCTGACCGGCGCGCCGCTGACCGACGTGCGCGTGGAGCTGATCGCGGGGCGCGCGCACCTCAAGCACACCGAGGGCGGCGACTTTCGGGAGGCGACCTACCGCGCCATCCGCTGCGCACTGATGAACGGAAAACCCCAGTTGCTGGAGCCGGTGTGCCGCTTCTCGCTGCGCCTGCCCGCCGAAAATTATGGCAGGGTGGCGGGCGATTTAAACCGCATGCAGGCGGAGACCGCACCGCCCGAGGCACTGGGCGGCTGGATGCGCGTGGAGGGCGCCTGCCCCTATCGCCGCTTCTACGCCTATCCCGAGGAATTCCGCGCGCTGACCCACGGGCGCGGCGGCATCCAGCTTCAACTGGATCACTACGCGCCGATGTCCGAGGCGGACGCGGCGGAGCGCATCGCCGCGGCGGGGTACGACCCGCTGGCGCAGGATTCGCCGGACTCGATCTTCTGCTCCCACGGCGCGGGGCACGTGGTTCCCTGGCGCGAGGCGCTCGAATGCGCCCACTGCGATGTCAATATTTCCGACGAGGAGGCTGTTTCGGATGAAAAATGAGGGAAACTGGACGACCCGCCGCGTGGCGGGGCTGATCGCCTTCGGCGTGCTGCTCTACGCCGCCGCCATGAACCCGGATCCCATCGCGAGGCTGATCGGTTGGTTCTTCGCGCTGATCCGTCCCATCCTCTTTGGATTGGTGCTGGCGCTGATCCTGAACGTGCCGATGCACGGCTTTCAGAACCTGCTGGCGAAGCTCGACCGGAACGGCGGGATCAAGCCAGGATTGAAGCAGGGGCTTTCTCTGCTGCTGGCGGTGATCTGCGTGCCGGTGGTGCTGTTTATTCTGATCCGGTTCATCGTGCCGCAGTTCGTCAGCGCCGTGACCAACGCCATCTCCATCGTCCAGCAAAACGAGACCGCCATCGCCGAATTCATCGCGCGCGCCGGATTCAGCGCGGAGGTCATTACCGCCAAACTCCACGAGCTCGGCGCGTGGATCAACGCCAACCTCGGCCGCATCGCCGGAATTACGGTCAGCACGGCGCTGGACGTGTTCAGCTCCGTGGCGGACGTGGTGCTGGCGCTGATCCTCGCCATCTACCTGCTGGCAGACAAGGCGGCGCTGCGCCGCCGGGCCGCGCGCACCCTCCGCGCGCTGCTGCCCGAGCGCGTCTCGCGCCCGCTGCTGCGCTTCGTCTCGATGTTCGTATCCACCTTCCGCACCTTCCTGTCCTGCCAGTGCCTGGAGGCGCTGATCCTGGGCGCGCTGGTGCTGATCTGCGCGCTGATCTTCCGCGTCCCCTACGCCATGACCATCGCCTGCATGACGGCGGTGCTGGCGCTGATCCCCTACATCGGCGCGATGCTCTCGCTGGCGCTGGGCGTGGTGCTGGTGGTGACGGTGTCGCCGATGAAGGCGCTGATATTCGCGATCATATCGCTGGTGGCCCAGCAGGTGGAGGGCAATCTGATCTATCCGCGGGTGGTCGGCCAGTCCGTGGGGCTCCCCGCCTATGTGACGCTCGCGGCGATCATGATCGGCGGCGCGCTCGCGGGCATCGCGGGCATGTTCTTCGTGATCCCGGTGGTCTCCGTGCTCTACACGCTGCTGCGGGAGTTCGTGCATCGCCGCCTGGACGGCGAAAGCGCTTCGTAAAAATCCAGATAAATCTCCTCCGATCCGCGTTTTTCTCGGCTGGGTACGGAGGATTTTTCATCCGCCCCGTAGAATAGTGAATAGATCGGTTTTTGCAACGCGAGGAGATGAAGTCGTGAGCAGAGCCCTTCGAACCGCCGTGGCCGCCGCCGCGACGCCCGGCATGTGCCGGACGCTGCCGGGGCTGCTGGCGGATGCGAATGTGGAATTGATTCAACTGGACACGGACGGCGCGAGCGCCTGGAAATCGCTGATGACGCTGCGCCCCGACCTGTTGGTGACGGACGCGGAGCTTCCGCGCATGGACGGTGCGGCGCTCGCGCGGCGCGCGCTCGGTTCGTTGGAACTGCCCGTGCGGCCCGCGACGATATTGATGCGCTGGCCGGAGTTCGCCATCTCCGTGCACGCGGAATTAAAGCGCCTGGGCGCGGTCATTCTGGACAAGCCCTTCGAGCCCGCCGCCTTCTGCGGCGCGGTGGCGCGGTTGCGGCAGTCGCCGCCCGTGTTTTCATCGAAGGAGCTCGCCCGGACGGAGGCGCTGTTGGACGCGCTGGGTGTTCCGGACCACCCGGGCCGGGAATGCCTGAAATACGCGGCGCTGATCTGCGCCGCGGACGAGGGCGCGCGGCACGCGCTGGGCCGGCGGGTCTATCCCGCCGCCGGAGAGCTTGCGCAGCTCAGCCCGGCGCAGGCGGAACGGGCCATTCGCCACGCCATCGCCGGCGCGTGGCGGAGCGATCAATTCGAAAACCAATACCGAATCTTTGCGGATACGGTGGACGCCGCCCGGGGTCAGCCCACCTGCGGGGAAATGATTTCGCGGCTGGCGGATATACTACGATCGGAGGGATGACGCTTGAAGAAGATGAAGAGAGTGGTCGTGATCGTGCTGGACGGCGTGGGCGCGGGCTGGCAGCACGACGCTGCGAAGTACGGCGACGAGGGCGCGGACACCCTGGGCCACGTGATCGCCCAGGAGCATCCGGACATTCCCAACCTCACGGAGCTGGGGCTGCTCAAGACCATCGACATGCATCCGCTGGGCGAGGACGAGCCCATCGGCTGCTACGGCACGATGCTCGAAGCCGCCGCCGGCAAGGACACCACCACCGGCCACTGGGAGATCGCGGGCCTGACGCTTCAGCAGCCCTTCCCCACCTATCCAAACGGCTTCCCCAAAGAGGTCATCGACGCCTTTGAGGCGGAGACCGGCCTGGGCGTGATCGGCAACAAGCCCGCATCGGGCACGGCCATCATCGAGGAGCTCGGCCCCGAGCACATCACCACGGGCAAGGTGATCGTCTACACCTCCGCCGACAGCGTGTTCCAGATCGCGGCGCACGAGGCCGTGATTCCGCCGATGGAGCTGTGGCACATCTGCCGCACGGCGCGGCGGCTGCTCAAGGGCGAGCACAACGTGGGCCGCGTGATCGCGCGCCCGTTCATCGGCAATCCCGGCTCGTTCACGCGCACGGGCAACCGGCGCGACTTCTCCGTGGACCCCGTGGGCCGCACGATGCTCGACGCCATCAAGGGCGCGGGCATGGACGTGCTGGGCGTGGGCAAGATCGAGGACATCTTCAACCATCGCGGGCTGACGCAGTCCAACCACGCCGCGGGCAACCCCGCCTGCACCGACGCCATCATCGAATACATGCAGAAGCCCCACTGGAAGGGCCTGCTGTTCGCGAATCTGGTGGACACGGACATGCTCTACGGCCACCGCAACGACGTCAAGGGCTTCGCGAAGGCGCTGGAGGACTTCGACAAGCGTCTGCCGGAGATCCTCAAGCTGCTGGGCGAGGACGGCATGCTCGTCATCACCGCCGACCACGGCTGCGACCCCGCCTACCCCACCACCGACCACACCCGCGAGAAGGTGCCGGTGCTGGTCTGGGGCCTGGGGCTGCAGGAGGGCGTGAACCTGGGCCAGCGCTCCACCTTCGCCGACGTCTCCGCCACCGTGCTCGAGGCGCTGGGCGTGCGGGAGAAGCTCGACGGCACGTCGTTTTACAAGAACATCGCGCTCGACGAGGACTGAAACCGCGCGCAACCCCCGCAAAGGTTCGATTTTACCAAAAAAACACTTGTCATTCGCCGGGGGATAGAGTACAATAATACCGTAATTTGAGGTACTATAAGGAATTATAGATGCCCGGAAAGTTTAGGAGGTTTTTCACATGGCTGTCAAAGTTGCTATCAATGGTTTCGGCCGCATCGGCCGCCTGGCGTTCCGTCAGATGTTCAACGCTGAGGGCTACGAGATCGTCGCCATCAACGACCTGACTTCCCCGAAGATGCTTGCGCACCTGCTCAAGTATGACTCCACCCAGGGCAACTACGCCAACGCGCACACCGTTGAGGCCGGCGAGGACAACATCGTTGTCGACGGCAAGAAGATCACCATCTACGCCAAGGCGAACGCTGCCGAGCTGCCGTGGGGCGAGCTGGGCGTGGACGTCGTGCTCGAGTGCACCGGCTTCTACACCAGCAAGGCCAAGTCCCAGGCCCACATCGACGCCGGCGCCCGCAAGGTCGTCATCTCCGCTCCGGCCGGCAACGACCTGCCCACCATCGTCTACAACGTCAACCATAAGACCTTGAAGCCCGAGGACACCATCATTTCCGCGGCTTCCTGCACCACCAACTGCCTCGCCCCGATGGCCAAGGCTCTGAACGACCTGTGCCCCATCGAGTCCGGCATCATGTGCACCATTCACGCCTACACCGGCGACCAGATGATCCTGGACGGCCCGCAGCGCAAGGGTGACCTGCGCCGCTCCCGCGCCGCCGCTTGCAACATCGTGCCCAACAGCACCGGCGCCGCCAAGGCCATCGGCCTGGTCATCCCCGAGCTGAACGGCAAGCTGATCGGCGCCGCCCAGCGCGTGCCCACCCCGACCGGCTCCACCACCATCCTGAACGCCGTCGTCAAGGGCGCTCCCACCATCGAGCAGATCAACGCTCAGATGAAGGCTGAGGCCACCGAGTCCTTCGGCTACAACACCGACGAGATCGTGTCCTCCGACGTCATCGGCATGCGCTACGGCTCCCTGTTCGATGCCACCCAGACCATGGTCAAGAACCTGGACAACGGCACCTCTCAGGTGCAGGTCGTGTCCTGGTACGACAACGAGAATTCCTATGTGAGCCAGATGGTTCGCACCATCAAGTACTTCTCCGAGCTGAAGTAATTCGGACCGGGAAAGCGCACGGCGCGCCGCACACGCGGCGCGCCGGTTCTTTATAAAGAATTCCGACTCATAAGCGGAACGTTTCATTCAAGCAAGCGCCTCAAGCTACTCAATGACACAGAAAACTTTGAATTCTCATTACTATTTCAATTCATTATGATATAATGTGATTGGTTGCACTATAAAACTGTGAATGGAGGAACTGATATGAGAAAACGCTTTCCCTTCAATAAAACAATTTTCCATGCAAGCGCGTGGCTGATCGCGATTCTCGTTGTGATGTCTGTCGTGGGAATGGGATGCAAACATTTGGTGAACATGCAGACCGCATTGGCGGAATCCGAAAATTCCACGGCGCCACACCGTCAAGGTATGTACGGTGTCAGTGACGCCGACATCGACTCAATCGAAACTTCGTTCAGCGTCTCCAACGTAAATAACGATGTGACCGGGAACTGGCGGATTTCGACGATCTCCGCCGATGTGGACATCGAGAAATACGCTTTGAGCTATTACAAAAAATACTTCAAATCAGATTCGGAAATCCACGGCATTGTCAATTATGCCGATGAAACGACCACGGCAATCTCTTGCATGATGTCATATCTATTGGATGTTTCCATATATAAGCACATCGACGGAGAGGAACAGGACGCAAAGGCATTGTTCAGCGGAGAATTATTGGAGGAATACTTCGTATATCTCGACAACGGCGATATCGAAAGCATCCTGTGATCGAAAGAACGGCGCGTCCGCATGGGACGCGCCGTTCTTTCATCAGGAATAGCACTTCTTGCAGGGCGTAAATCCCTGGCGCACCGCCTCTTCGATCGTCACATAGCTCGGCTGCTTCATGCCGCTGCAGTCCTTATTGCTGTGGTAGCGATGTCCCGTTCGGGGAATCCAGACCATCTCGCCCGATCCCGCGCGCAGCTCCTCGGGCGCTTCCGGTGCGTCCGGGGCCATCAGCGCCTCCAGCGTCTCCGCGTCGGCGATGCCCGTCTCCTCCAGCCCCGCCTCCGCCTGGAAGGCAAGCAGCGCCTCCTCGGTCAGCGTTCCAAATTGGCCGTCCAGCTTGCCGGAGAGGTAGCCCAGCTCCATCAGCCGCACCTGCAGCTCTTCGACCGCCTCGCCGCTCGCGCCTCGGGCGAGAACCTCGCCCTCCGCTGCCGCACAGCAGGCGCTCAAAGCGAGCAGAATCGCCAAAATCAGCGCGAGTGCGCTCCGCGGTAAACTTCGCATGCGATCATCCCTCTTCCTTTGTATTGAATGAAATCATATTACCACAGGAGCGAGAAAAATTCAACGCTTCCCCAAAGCGAAACCGGGGCGCTTCTGTGCCTCGGCCAGCCCGTCAATAACCGCCAATCCGCGGCTGCGCCCTGGCCCTTGCGAATCTCTCAACCGTGGCAGGAATGATTTCCGCAGCCATGCTCACCGCAGGAATGCTCGCCCTCGCCATGGGCGTGGTGATCGCAATGCACGTCGGGATCGTAGCCCAGCGTGCCCGCGAGCAGCGCCGAGACCGCTTCGTCCGCGTCGCCCTGCACGCCGCCGTAGAGTTGGATGCCCGCGCGGGCGAGCGCCATCTGCGCGCCGCCGCCGATGCCGCCGCAGATCAACGCGTTCACGCCATGGGCGCAGAGAAACGCCGCCAGCGCGCCGTGCCCCTGACCGTTGGTGTTGACGATTTGCGAGGAGACGACCTTTCCATCGTCCACATCGTAAAGCTTGAATTGCTCGGTATGTCCGAAGTGCTGAAAGACCATTCCATTCTCATAAGTGACCGCAATTTTCACGATAAACCCTCCTCGTCGCTCGAAATTCCCGCCTTTTGGCGATAGGTGTCGATGATGTCCTGCAGGGTGATGGCCGCCATGCGCGCCTCCGCCGCCCGCTGAATCTCGTCGTAGTAGTCTCGCAGGGCCAGTTGAATGTTCACGCCCACGCCACAATCCGGATTGGTGTGGGTATCCTGATGTAGAATCGGCTTCTCCCCTTCCATGGCGCGATACACGTCCAGCAGCGTGATCCGCCCCGGTTCCCTTGACAGTGTGGGGTGCGGATGTCCCCGCACGCTGGTGAGCAGTTCGCCCCTGCGCAGCGCCGACATCAGTTGTCGGATGTACGCCGGATTCGTCTGTACGCTCTCGGCGATGCGCTGGCTGGTGAGACAAACCCCCGGATGCAGCGCCAGGAAGGCCAGCACGTGCACCGCGTCGCTGAGCTTCGTCGGATACTTCACGCCCCTGCCTCCCCTCGCTGGATGTCACTTTTATTATAACAGCATATTGACAGCAGCGCAAGGGTGCGCTATAATAAAAACGCTGTAAAACAAAAAATAACATCCATGTAGTGGAAGTGAACCCTCGTTGCGCTTCTGTGAGGATTTCCTTCCGGAGCCGGCGCCGTGCCTGCCGAATACCTTCTGCGTCTCGGTCAACAATCGACGCGGCTTCCTTCCGAAGCGGATCGAGGCCGAGGGCTTAACAATTCGAGCGGTCGTCGGCAGAACACCGGCAGGCGCGACGACATGATGATAAGGAGATGCGCAGCCATGAAGCAGCTGGAGGATATGCGGGGCAATCGCGCGTTTGAGGAAATGCGCAAGGTCGCCGTGGACTGGCTCGCCGGACGGGACCCGCTCGAAATCGCAAAGAACGCGGGCATAGGTTACGACGAAGCGGACGGACGCTTCTCCTTTGCCAGCTTCGGCACGAATGTGTGCGTCGATTATCCAAGCTATCAAATCTCGCCGAAACTGGAGCAGTGGCATCAGCTCATCATCCTGCACTACATGAAGCTGGCGGACGGCGCGCCGCTGACAGAACAGTGGATGACGATGGCCGAGGTGAAGGACGGCATGGTGCGCGGCGGGGACTTTGACCGGCGCTGCGAACGCGCGATCCGCGACCGCCTGACCCGGGCGAGCGAGGGAGAACTGTCGGAGAAGTGTCGGAGCATCGGGGGCAGGATTGTAGAGAGCAACGCGGACTTCGCGATGCGCTTCGACTTCCTGCCGCGCTATCCGTTGCTGCTGAAGCTGTGGTTCGCGGACGAGGAGTTCCCGGCCTCTGGCAAGCTTCTGCTGGATCGAAGCGCGGATCACTATCTGTCGATCGAAGACGCGGTGACGGTCGGCCAGCTGGTGATGGAAGGGCTGTTGGGGATATTCTGAACGACACCGGCAGTATCCAGAGCGAATGATCCCGAAAACTTGCAATCCAGATTTCGGGCTTGTTGCGGATGGGATTTCAGTAAGCGCCTGCGCCGTTCAAATTTAATGGGGAATGAATTTTACAGGCAGTTTCATGCGGTTCCCCCGACGGCCTTTGATCAGTTCACATCGGAACAAACCAAATATTGAGGAATGGACTCAATATCCCTTCTTCTCGGATTTCCTCACTCTCCTCTCTTTTCCAATAATTGTTCCATTCGCATTGCGGCACTGCACGGATTCGGACGGCCCTTTTGCGCAGTTCTTGACAATTGCGGGCACGATTTGTATAATTAAGAATGTGTAATTATGTTTTTACTATGGAACAGGGGTGTATAGAACATGAAAAAGTGGCCCGTCAGTTTGATCTTAACCTGTTTACTGGTTCTTCAACTGGCAGGCTGCAGTCCGGCAACGAAGCCCGGTTCACCGGAAAGCGAAGAGGGGCCAGCCTCGGCGCGGATCCCGGTGACCATGCTGTACACCCTCGACCTGTCCCACTTTGAGGCGCTGGTGGAGGAGACCTATCCCGACATCGACCTGCAGGTCGAGCGCAACGCCAGGGCCACCATCGACGGGGAGAGCGAGCGCCGCCTGCGCACCGGCCACGGCTCCGACATCATCACCACCTCCATGCCCACGGGGGATGTGCGCGATTATGCGCTGGACCTGAGCGCGCAGAGCTTCGCCTCCACCTACCAGGCCGGCATCTCCCAGAGCCTGCTCATCGGCGGCAAGACGCTGTTTCTGCCCCTGCCCGGCCAGTATTCCGGCTATATCTACAACGTCACGCTGGCGAACCAGGCCGGGGTGACCGAACCGCCCGCCAACACCGGCGAGCTGCTGTCCATGCTGGACGCGGCCGCGGCTCAGGGATTGGGCATGGGAAGCGATGGCGTCATGTTCGCCATCGAATCCAACGATATGACCAACGTATCCTCCTATTTCGTCGGCGCCCAGGTCCCCGACTTTTTGGGTCTGTCCGAGGGCGTGGTCTGGCGGGAGCGCCTCACCAAACGGGAGGACACCTTCTCCAACGGCATGGACAGCCTCGATTTGTCCATCGCCATGGCGGAAAGGGGCTATCTGGACCCTGCGCGCATTTATATCACCCGGGGCAACGCCACCCCCGTTCGGGATCGAATGCTGAACGGCACCCTGCTACTCTCCTACAGCACGGTTCAATTCCTGGATACGTTGAACGCCGAGAGCGATCAATACGAGTTCGCCATGGTTCCCTTCCTCAGCGAAGGGGACAACCACCCCTGGACCATCGTAGCTCCCGCTGCTTTCCTGGGCCTGAACGCCGCCCTGGCCGAACCGGGCAAGGAGGAAGTTTTCGACGCCGCCCTGCGGGTGCTGGCCCTGCTGTCCACCCCGGAGGGGCAGACCGCCTTCATTCGGGATTTGGGCGCGTCCCAGTCCTATCTGGCCGCGGAGGTCCCCGTCCCCAGCGACATCCCTGCAGGCATCGCGGACTGCGTGTCGGATGGCTATGTGTACAACATTCAGTTCCCCGCCAAGCTGCTCTACTATTATGGCCGCAATATGATCTCCGTGCTCAATGGAGAGCTCTCTCTGGAGGAGGCCCTGGCCAATGTGGACCGCTACTTCCTGGAAGGTGACGAGGAGGTAGAATACGACCAGACCCTCATCGGCGTGGTCGCGGGCGACATGATCTATGAAAACTACAACGTCCGCCGGGAGGAGACGGGCATCGGCAACCTGGTCGCCGACGCCATTCGGGAGCTGACCGGGGCGGACATGGCCTTCGCCAACGGCGGTGCGATCCGCGGCAGCCTCTACGAGGGCAACGTCTTCGGCAGCGACCTGGATGTGGTGTGCCCCTACGATAACACCCTGGTGGTGCTAGAGGCGAAGGGAAGCGTGATCCGGGAGATGCTCGCCAACGGCCTGACCCTCATCGTCCAGGAGAGCGGCATCCCCGGCGGGCGCTTCCTGAACGTGTCCGGCCTGTGCTACTCCTACCGCGCCCCCGAGGGGGACAGCCCGGCCCAGTTGCTGGACATCACCCTCCCAGACGGCTCCCCCTTTGACGAGACCAGGACCTACACTATCGCGGTCACCTCCTATATGTGCGGGGCGGACGGCTATCTGGACAACAACGGTGACGGCTTCACCATGCTCAACGTATACAGCGATACCGCGCCCCTGGCGGAGGATGTCAAACTGGTGCAGGAGACGGGCAAGACCTTTGGCGACGCGCTTCAGCTTTACTTCCAGGCCCACAACAGCGAGGCCATTCAGGCCCAGCCGGAGGGGCGCATCAAGGTGGTGAGCGGCGGTGACTGAACACAATAAGCGGCCTCGGCTGCCCTATCTTCTGCTCACCGCGCTCATATTCATCATCTGCGCCGCTTGCTTTCGCTGGCTGATTCAGTCCTCCGCGAAGATCACCCTGTCCTCCGGCGCGGAGCTGAACCGGATGTATCTCCGGGAGATGACCGCCCAGATCAACAGCCACTTCGAAACCGGACTCAACGCCCGGTTCTCCGCGCTGCACACCATCGCGCGCAGCGTGAACGACGAGGATCTGGTGAACCAGGACGCGCTGGCCGCTTTCCTCAAGGAGGCGGAGGCGGACAACGGCTTCCAGTTCATGGCCTTTCTGGATGAGGACGGGCTCTACTACAGCACCGAGGGCGTGCGTCCCGCTGCGTCCCGGCTCAGCTTCCTTGCCGACCTGCTCCAGGGGGAGAGCAACCAGATCTCCTACAGCGAAGCGCTGCTCAACGAAAACATGATCGTCATGGGCGTCACCATCGACCCGGTCTCCTTCGGGGACAGGACCTTCGTGGCCATGCTCGCCGGATTGACCAACGAATCCTTCAGTTCCCGCCTGGCGCTGCAAAACCCCGAGGCCCAAACCTATGCCAGCATCGTCACCCAGGAGGGCAGCTTCATCATTCACAACACCTTTAACGACGACCTCCCGGCGGGCACCAACATCCTCTCCAAGCTGGGCGCCTACGCGAACTTCAACGAAGGCTACTCTCTGGATCAGGTGCGCGTTGACTTCGCCGCCCGGTCCCCGGGCATGACCATCTTTCACACCGACAGCCACCTGCAATGCATGTACTACGCCCCGATCGAGGGGACCGACTGGCTCATGCTTCTGGAAATCCCCTATGAAGTGATCGACCAAATGGTGGCGGGACAGACCAGCCGCCTGAACAGGAACGCGTTGGTTGTGCTGGTGATTATCCTCGCATCCATTTCCATACTGTTCCTGGCCTACTATATCAACCTGCAGCAGCACACCCGCGCCCTGGTTCAGGCCAACGAAGCCGCCGTGGCCGCCCAGGAGCGGGCGGAAAACGCCAATCGGGCCAAGAGCGAATTTCTCAGCCGAATGAGCCACGAGATCCGCACCCCCATGAACGGCATCATCGGCATGAGCACCATCGCCAGGCAAAATCTGGACGACCCGGCCAAGGTGGAGGACTGCCTGAAAAAGGTGTCCCTGTCTTCCAAGCATCTGCTGTCCCTCATCAACGACGTGCTGGATATGTCCAAGATCGAGAGCGGCAAGCTGGAAATGAAGTACGAGCCCTTCGACCTGCACCTCTTCCTGGAGACCATGGTCAGCGTGTATCGAATCCAGGCGGAATCCAAGGGGCTCCGCTTCGACGCCATTCTCACCGGGCGGGTGGACGAAACGCTGGTGGGCGACTCTCTGCGGCTGAACCAAATTCTCTCCAACCTGCTGTCCAACGCCATCAAGTTCACCCCCGAGGGCGGAAAGGTCAGCCTGCGCATCGCCGAAGCGGGGCGGGAGGAGGATCGCCTCTGGTTACTGTTTCAGGTGTCGGACACCGGCGTCGGCATCCGGAAGGAGAATTTTGACAAGGTTTTCGAGGCCTTTGAGCAGGAGAACTCCGGCGTGTCCCACAAGTTTGGCGGCACCGGCTTGGGCCTGTCCATCGTAAAGCGGTTCACCGAGATGATGGGCGGCAGCGTGGAACTGGAGAGCGTCTTCGGGAAGGGAAGCACCTTCTCCGTTCGCATCCCCTTCTCCACGGTGGAAGGGGCCCGGGCCATCGTCTGGGAGGAGGATCCGGCGGCCTCCGATCTGACTTCTCCCGCAACGAAATACGATTTCGAAGGAAAGCGCATCCTCCTGGCGGAAGACAACGAACTCAACCGGGAGATTGCCGTGGAACTATTGGGAGAGGAGACGGGCGCGGAGATCGTGGAGGCGGAGGACGGTCAGCGGGCGGTGGAGCTCTTCCAGCAATTCGAGCCGGGCCACTTCGACCTGATCCTCATGGACATTCAGATGCCGCGCATGGACGGCTACGCCGCCACCCGGGCCATCCGGGCCATGAACCGGCCGGACGCCAAGACCATTCCTATTCTGGCCATGACCGCCAACGCCTTCGCCGAAGACGCGGAAAAGAGCCGCCAGGCCGGCATGGATGCCCACATCCCCAAGCCCCTGGAGATCGCCACCGTGTACGCCACTTTGAGCGAGATTCTGACCCGAAAGAAGAGCGACCATTAAGAGAAAACTATGCCTGAGCAGCAGCTTGCATTCTGCCGCCCAAGCGACTCGACTTGACGAATGAGTCCGTTATAAGGCGGACTCATTCGCGCTTCGCAATATAAAATCATCCAATGAATTTATAGTTCTACTGTTGCATGTCCAAATATCGACCAAAATGAAGAAGCCACCTGTGCTGTCCAAACCCGGAGGGTTCAGATATTGCAGGTGGTTTCATATGGCGGACCTTGAGGGATTCGAACCCCCGACCTTCTGGTCCGTAGCCAGACGCTCTATCCAGCTGAGCTAAAGGACCTTTTCGTTCCCTTGAGAACAAAATTATGATACTGCGTTTTCAGGGATTTGTCAAGACCACGATTGTTAAGAAAATGGATGCGATTATGCGATCTATCCATATGCACACACATCTCCCTGCAATTTTCAATGTCCTTTTGCACATAAAATGCACGCGTCTTTCGTTTGAAAATGATCGGAACAGCCGATCATTCCGGAAGATTCCGGAATTCGAGATCGCAAATCGAAAGTCGCACGGTTTACTGCTCCTGGAGCAAACCGAATTTGCACATAATCCGGTAGAGCGATTCCGTGCGGCAGAATGCGATGACTGGCAGGCTGCCGTCGCCAAGGGAGGATTAGACCGGCGTTTCACGTGATCGGGAAAAGCAAATCATGGGCATGAAAGATGCACTCATCCATATGATCGCTTGCAAACGTTGACGCTTCGCCTTGGAGATGTTATAATTCTGCGCGAAGTGCACCGCATCGCGATGACAACAGAAGATGAGGCGCCGAAGGAGTGGGAAATTTGAATTCGGTCGAGAGATGGGGACTGTTTGAGGTGCGCGTCGAAGGCGCGCGGGACGGAAATCCGTTCCTGGAGCGCACGATTACCGCCACCTTCGAGGGCGCGCAGGAGCGCGTGACAGCGGACGGATTCTATGACGGCGACGGCACATACGCGGTGCGGTTCATGCCCTCCTTTGAGGGGGAGTATCGCTACCGTCTGGACGGAAACTTCGGCGGCGGCACGCGGGAGGAAAGCTTCTACGTTCTGCCCGCTTCGGCGGACAACCACGGCCCGGTGCGCGTGGCGGGCCAATATCACTTCGCCTACGCGGACGGCACGCCCTACTACCCTGTGGGCACCACTTGTTATGTATGGAATCTGCAGTCGGACGAGCGCATCGCCGAAACGCTTGCTCAACTCCGAAAGACCGCGTTCAACAAGCTGCGCTTCTGTGTATTTCCGAAGCACTACGACTACAACCTCGGGGAACCGCGCTCCTATCCCTATGTGGGAACTCCCATGGATTCCCGCGCGCTCACCAGCGAAAACTTCCAGGAGTACACATTCAGGGCCAAGGGCAACCGCTTCGACTACACTCGCTTCAACCCGGAGCACTTCCGCCACATCGAGCGCTGCATCCTCGCGCTGCAGGCATTGGGCATCGAGGCGGACCTCATCGCTATGCACCCCTATGACCGTTGGGGCTTCTGTACGATGACACCTGAGCAGGACGACCTCTACTGGCGCTACATCATCGCGCGCTTCGCCGCCTACCGCAACGTCTGGTGGGCGCTTGCCAACGAGTATGATCTGTTCCCCACCAAGACGACCGCCGACTGGGAGCGCTTCGCGAACATCCTCTGCGAGCGCGACCCGTATCGCCATCTGCGCTCAATTCACAACTGCCGCCCCTTCTACGACCACAGCCGGCCGTGGATCACCCACTGCAGCATACAGCGGCAGGATCTGTACAAGTCGGGCGAACTGGTGAATGAATGGCGCGAACGCTACCGCAAGCCGGTGGTGCTGGACGAGATCGCCTACGAGGGCAACATCCAGCACGGCTGGGGAAACATCAGCCCCGAGGAGCTGATTCGCCGCTCCTGGGAATGCGCCTGCCGCGGCGGCTATCCCGGCCATGGCGAGACCTATCTCTGTCCGGAAAATGTGCTCTGGTGGTCCCACGGCGGCATGCTGCGCGGCGAGAGCTGGAAGCGCTACGCGCTGCTGCTCGACGTTCTCAAACAGACGCCCGGCTGGGGATTGACGCTCTGGGAGCAGTGCGCGTGGGACGAGGTCTGCGGCGTGCCGGAGTGCGAATCCACGCGCCCGAACAAGAGTTACTATCTCTTCTACTACAGCTTCATGCGCCCGTCCTTTCGGGACTTCCACTTCGATGATGACGATGATGACAGCCGCTTCTCGGTGCGGGTGATCGACACCTGGGAAATGACGATGGAGGAGCGAGGCATCTTCACGGGCCGCTTCCGCGTGGAACTGCCCGGAAAGCCCTACATGGCCGTGCAGATCCGCAGGCTGAAAGATTGAGAATCCCGCGGCGTTCGAAAGCATGCGCGCCGGCAGATTTGCCGGCGCGCATAGGGACTGTCGGAGCATCCGCCGATTACGGATTTTCGCGCGCCCCCTTGCCGCTATTTTTTCCTGATTCTTCCATGCGGTGCCTGCCGCAGTGCGCGCAGTCGCCGTTGCATCCGCCGCAGCTTCCTCCGCAACCACTTCCGCCGGAGCACCCGCAGCCCCGGTGGCGGATCACGTAGATCAGCGCGACCGCCGCCCACGCGGCAATCGCGCCCAGCACGATCCAGGAAGCCAGATTCATCCTCTCACCTCACATCAGCCCCAGCCCGCGCAGCAACAGCGCCGCAACGAAGCTCGCCGCCCAGGCGATGGCGCACTGGCTGACCACCAGCGCCGCCGACCAGCCCCGGCCCAGCTCCCGGCGCACCGCCGCCACCGCCGCCACACAGGGCGTGTACAGCAGCGAAAAGATCAGGAATACCAGCGCCGTGCCCTGGTTGAACAGCGCGGCGAGGCTCGCGGTGCTGCCGCCCAGCAGCACCTGGAAGGTGCTCACCACGCTCTCCTTGGCGGTGAAGCCGGTGATCAGCGCCGTGGAGACGCGCCAGTCGCCCAGCCCCAGCGGCTTGAACAGCGGCGCGATCCAGCCGCCGATCAGCGCGAGCAGGCTGTCGGCGGAGTCGGTCACCACGTTGAGCCGCGTGTCGAAGGTTTGCAAAAACCAGATGACCACCGTCGCCAGGAAGATCACCGTAAACGCCTTCGTGGCGAAGTCCTTCGCCTTCTCGCCGATCAGCTGAAGCACGTTGCGCGGCGTGGGCATGCGATAGTTGGGCAGCTCCATCACGAACGGCACAGGTTCGCCCTTGAACGCCGTGCGCTTGAGCGCCAGCGCGTACAGTATGCCCACCAAAATGCCGCCGAAGTACAGCCCCAGCATCACCAGCGCGCCGTTCTTGGGAAAGAACGCCGCCGTGAACAGCGCGTAGATCGGAAGCTTCGCCGAGCAGCTCATGAACGGCGTAAGCAGTATCGTCATGCGCCGGTCGCGGTCGGAGGGCAGCGTGCGTGTGGCCATGATCGCGGGGACCGAGCAGCCGAAGCCGATCAGCATCGCCACCACGCTGCGCCCGGAGAGGCCGATTCGGCGCAGCAGCTTGTCCATCACGAACGCCACGCGCGCCATGTAACCGCTGTCCTCCAATAGCGACAGGAAGAAGAACAGCACCACGATGATGGGCAGGAAGCTCAATACGCTCCCCACGCCCGCGAACACGCCGTCGATCACCAGGGAGTGCACCACGGGGTTGATGCCATAGGCCGTCAGTCCCGCGTCCACGACATTCGTCAGCGCGTCGATGCCCATCGAAAGCAGGTCGGAAAGCCACGTGCCGATCAAGCCAAAGGTCAGGTAGAACACCAGCGCCATGATCGCCACGAACGCCGGAATCGCCGTCCAGCGGCCGGTGAGGATCTCGTCGATGCGCTTGCTGCGCAGGCGCTCCCGGCTCTCGCTGGGATGCACGACGGTCTGCGCGCACAATTCCTCGATGAAGCGGAAGCGCATGTCCGCCAGCGCCGCCATGCGGTCCTGGCCGCACTCCCCCTCCATCTGCGCCACGATGTGCTCCAGCGTCTCGACTTCGTTTTGGTCGAGATTCATCTCCTTGAGGATCAGCTCGTCGCCCTCGATCAGTTTCGTCGCGGCGAAGCGCGCGGGCACGCGGCCGCGCCGGGCGTGGTCGTCGATCAGGTGGGTCACGGCGTGGATGCAGCGGTGCACCGCGCCCTGCTCGTCGCCATCGTCGGCGCAGAAGTCCATGCGCCCGGGCCGCTGGCCGTAGCGCACCACGTGCATGGCGTGCTCCACCAGCTCGTCGATTCCCTCGTTCTTCGCCGCCGAGATCGGCACCACCGGCACGCCCAGCGCCTGCTCCAGGAGGTTGACGTTGATCGCGCCGCCGTTGACGCGCACCTCGTCCATCATGTTCAGCGCCAGCACCATCGGTATGTTCAGCTCGATCAGCTGGATCGTCAGGTACAGGTTGCGCTCGATGTTGGTCGCGTCGATGATGTTGATGATACCGTCGGGCTTTTCGCCGAGCAGGAACTCGCGAGTCACGATCTCTTCGCTGGTGTAGGGCGAGAGCGAATAGATGCCCGGCAGGTCGGTCACGCTGGCCTCCGGATGGCTGCGGATCGCGCCGTCCTTGCGGTCCACCGTCACGCCCGGGAAGTTGCCCACGTGCTGGTTCGCGCCGGTGAGCTGGTTAAACAGCGTGGTCTTGCCGCAGTTCTGGTTGCCCGCCAGCGCGAAGCGCACCGGCCGCCCGGCGGGAATCGCCTCCTGCTGCGCGCGGGAGTGCACCTTCAGCCCCGCCTCACCCACGCCGGGGTGCGGCACGATCTCCAGCCGCGCGCTGCGGCGCTTCACGTCGTGCGCTTCGTGAATGTCGCGCAGCTCGATGCGCGCCGCGTCGGCCTTTCGCAGCGTCAGCTCATAGCCGCGCGTGCGAATCTCCAGCGGATCGCCCAGCGGCGCGGCCTTGATCATCGTGACTTCGGTGCCCGGGGTCAATCCCATATCCAAAATATGCTTGCGGAGCGCGACCTCGTCACACTCCACGCTATGTATGATCGCGTCCTTGCCGGGTTGAAGCTTGTCCAGCGTCACGCGCGTCCCTCCCTCTCTCTTTTCAAAGCCCATCCGCATTATAGTATAGTCCAAAACGCGCCGGCGTTCAATGACTTTTCTTGATTTTCACCCGATGCTGTGCTATTCTTGACAAAAGGGCGAATACTAGACGCGAAACGGAGGGAGCGGCATGCGCGAATGGACGGACGAATTGATGGAGAGGATCGAGGCCGGCGGCGCACCGCGCGCCGCGGCGGAGCTGGCGGAGGCGCTGAACCGCCCCGTGCGCGAGGTGCGCGAGGAGCTGGACGAGCTCGTGCGCGCGGGCCGGGTCGCCGTCACGCGCAAGGGGCGCTACGCTCCGTCGAAGCGGCTGGGGCTGATTCCCGCCCGCGCGTCGTTCCAGCACAACGGCGGCGCGCTGGCGCGGCCGCTGGATGGCGGCGAGGCCATGAAGATCGAACCGGGCCGCCTGCGGCCGATGCCGGACGATCTTCTGCTGGTGCGGCCCGCGGGCGAGCGCTGCGAGATCGAAACGATCTGCGCGCGGGGGCGAAGCTCCCTCGCGGCGCAGGTGCGCATCGAGCGCTTCGACCGCCGGGGCGGGCGGGACATCGCCCGCGTGCGCGCCACGGCCACGCCCTGCGATCCCCGCGTGCCCTACGACATCCTGCTGGACGGCGACCTCTCCTTCGTGCGCAACAATGAGATCGCGCTGATCGCCATCGACGCGTATCCCGAGGCGAACCGGCCCATCGCCGGCCATCCGGAGCGCGTGCTGGGCCCGGCGGGCAGCATGACGGCGCTGATGCGCGCCACCGCCGAGGACGGCGGCTTTCCCACCGAATTTCCCGAGGAGGCCGAAGCGCTGGCAAATGAGCTGCGCCGCGCCTCCCCGCCCGGGCCGGACGAGCGCAGGGAGGATCTGCGCGATACTTTGCTGTTCACCATCGACGGCGCGGACGCGAAGGACTTTGACGACGCGGTGTCCATCGAACCCATTGAGGGCGGCTGGCGGCTGGGCGTGCACATCGCGGACGTGAGCCACTACGTGCGGCCCGGCTCCCCCATCGACCGGGAGGCGCGGCTGCGCGGCACGTCGCTGTACCTGCCGGGGTTGACCGTGCCGATGCTTCCCGAGGCGCTCTCCAACGACCTCTGCTCGCTGATGCCGGACGCCGACCGCCTGGCGATGAGCCTGTTCATGGACGTAACGGATTCAGGCCGGGTGCGCGACCACAGACTGACGCGTTCGATCATCCGCTCCAAGGCGCGGCTGACCTACGCCCGGGTGAACCGGCTGTTCGAAGACGGCGAGGAATTCGATCGCCTTGAGCTCAACGAGGCGCTGCTGCGAATGCGCGCGCTCGCGAAGCTGCTGCGCGAGCGCCGGAGCGAGCGCGGCGCGGTGGATCTCGACCTGCCGGAGCCGCAGTTCGCGCTGAACGAGAAAGGCGAGCCGGAGGAGATTCTCTGCCCACAGCGCGGCGAGGCGGAGCGGCTGATCGAGGAATTCATGCTGCTGGCCAACGAGACCGTGGCGCGCCTGGCCCGTGACACGCAAACGCCGCTGCTCTATCGCGTGCACGAGCGCCCCGATCCCGACCGCCTGCGCCAGCTCGAGCGAACCCTGGACCTGGCGGGCGTGCGCGCGCGGCTGGGCGACCATCCCCACCCCGGCGCGCTGAAGAAGCTGCTGGAGGAAAACGCGGAGGGCGACGCCGCCGATCTGATCCGCCGCATGACGCTGCGCGCGCTCAAGCGCGCCCGCTATTGCGAGCAGCCGCTGGGGCACTACGCGTTGGCGCTGGCAGACTACTGCCACTTCACCTCGCCCATCCGCCGCTACCCGGATCTGACCGTGCACCGAATGTTGAAGCTATTGCTGGACGGCGGCGCGGCGGAGTACCCGCGCTGGGAAAAGCGGATGCCGGAGCTCGCGGAGGACTGCTCGCGCCGGGAACAGGCGGCGGCTGCGGCCGAGCGCGCGGGCGACGACATCATGAAAGCGGCGTGGATGTCGCATCAGATCGGGCGGAAGTTCTGGGGCGTCGTGTCCGGCGTGACGGCCTGGGGGCTGTACGTGGCGCTTCCCAACACGGTCGAGGGGCTGGTGCACGTGGCGGACATGGACGAATACTTCATTTACGACGCTGAGAGATCGCAGCTCGTCGGCGAGACCAGCGGCGCAACCTACCGGCTGGGCATGAAGGTTCGCGTGCAGGCCGTCTCCGCGAGCGTGTTGCGGGGCGAGGTGAACTTTTGTTTTGATACAATAGATAGGTAACAGAAGGAGGAAGAAAAACAGAGAGCCAAGTGATAGAATGTAACTGCAAAACA
>CANQEW010000016.1 GCA_947596085.1 uncultured Clostridia bacterium
TTTTGCAGCTACATTCTATCACTTGGCTCTCTGTTTTTCTTCCTCCTTCTGTTACCTATCTATTGTATCAAAACAAAGTCGCAGATTTATCCATCTTTAACTTAATGATGAAAAATCACGAATCCCATTAAGTGTTGGTAAACTTCGCAAAAAAGCTTGCATGTTCGAAGATTTCACGGTATTCTTATAGCAAAATCATCCACCGTGAAGTGGCATCGAAGGGGATCATTAAAATGAAAGCAGTCAACATCAAGCTCAGCCTCGCTGAAAATGTCAAGTACTTTGTGAACATCGCGAACAAATACCCCTATGACCTCGATCTGCGCGTGGGGCGCCACGTCGTGGATGGCAAGTCCATTCTGGGCATCTTCAGCCTGGACCTCTCCAAGCCGATCACGCTGGAGGTCTACGCGGACCACTGCGACGATCTGATGGAGGAACTCAAGCCCTTTATTATCGGCTGACAAACGACACAGGAGGGGGAGCGCGACGCGCTCCCCCTCTCGTCGTTTGCCGAAGAGAATTTGGTGGGGCGCCGGATCTTGATTCAGCACCCCGTCATCTCGTCTATGCGTTCTTCTTTGGCTGGAGGAAGGATGCCACCAGCAAAAGGAGCCACGAAACGATGGCGGCCGCGGAGAAGTACGCCCAATTCTGCACGTCGGACCACTGCCGCAGGCCGGAGATCAGATACCCCAGGATCTCCACTTCGGTGATCAGGCTGTAGGCGAACGCGCCGAGGATCAGCACCGCCGCCGCCGAGATCAGGAAGGAGAAGATGTCCTTCTCGCCCAGCTTGCCGTAGAGCGCCACATAGATTGCGCCCAGAACGATGGCGGCGATGTTCATCGTCCGCACCGAAGTCATAACGGCGCCGTTCATTGTGTAGAAGACCAGGGCCAGCACGGCGAGCAGCGTGGCCGCCGCCGTCAGAATCAGTCTCAATGATTTCTTCATTTTGTTCACCTCTCAAACGTTCTTTTTGCGCTTGCCGATGAAGTAGAGACCGAGAAACAGCACGGTCAGCACCGCCGTCACCGCTTCCACGGCGATGATCGCGTTCTGCCACCAGGTGCGCACGTAGTTGATGCGCGTACCCTCGGTCATGCCGTTGAGCGCGTTGCTGCGCGCAGCGGAGTAGAGGTAGGACTTGATGCCTTCCTGCATCCTCTGCTGGAACAGCGTGTCCTTGGCGATCTCCGCCTTGCGGGATTCCATCGAGCCGAACTTGCCCGCCGAGGTGGAGCTCGCGGTGGTCAACATGCCGCTGGTGCCGTTGAGGACGGAATCCAGCCAGTTCATGTAGTTCGGCACAGCGGCCATGTCGGTGACGACCCAGCCCTGATAGCCCCACTCTTTGCGCAGAATCTGCTCGAGCAGCCCCGCGTGACCGCTGGAATAGACCGTGCCGACGCGGTTATAGGAGGTCATCACGCCCATGGCGGCGTTGCTGGACAGCGCGCCCTGGAAGCCGCGCAGGTCGTTTTCGCGGCCCGCCTGCTCCGTGGTGAACGTGGACACGCCGGTGCGGTTGGCCTCCTGATGGTTGAACGCGAAGTGCTTCGGCTCGGTCATCAGACCCTTGACGCTGCCGCCCTCGCAGAAGGCCTGCGCCATCAGATTCGTGACCATCGGGTCCTCGGAGTAATACTCGTGGTTGCGTGCGCAGTAGGGAACGCGGTGCAGGTTCATGCCCGGTGCGAGCGTGCCGGCGACGTTTGCCCACAGGCTCAGTTCACCGTACATCTCGCCCTCCCGCTTCGCCAGCTCCTGGCTGAAGGTGGAGGCGACCACCGGCTCCGTCGGGAACACGTTCATGGCGTATCCGGCGCACTCGTCGCTCTCGCTTACGTAGGTACCCTCGCTCGGATCTCCGCCCACCCACTTGATGAAGTACGCAGCGACCTGATCGTTAGCGATGCCCGTGGGACCGTCCTGAATGGCGTTCGCCGGCAGGTTGATGGAGTCGATGCGGTTCATGCCGTTGCCGGCGTTCTCGATGAAGTTGATGGCCTCGTCCAGCGTCACCTGTTCGACGAGCTGCTGCCACATGGGATCGTCGTAGGGAACCACGCCCACGTAGCGGCCGTCGTCGTCCACCTGCATCAGGTTGATGGCGGTCAGTCCGTTGTCCGCGCCCCAGGTCACGCCGTCGCCGTTTTCGGTCAGAGCGCTGCGGCTGTTGGTCAGGTCGGTCTCCATGTCGGCGGTGGCGGTGAGCTCCATCACCGGCGTCCAACCCTTCGTCCAGTCCGCGCGGGTGGTGTACTCCACCGTGCCGGGGATCAGCTTGTTGATATCCATGTTCTGCAGGGCATTCTCGACATTTGCGGAGTAGGTCTCCACATCCTGCGCGTCGAGCGTCCAGACCTGGACGTTCTGCGCGTCGATCACTTCGTCCGCCGTGACGGTTGTAAGTCCATCCGTGCGATCGAGCTTCTTTGCGAGGATGTTGTTGATGGCGTTGTGCGCGCCGTTGCCGATGGCGAAGTAGTAGTCGCCCGCGTCCAGCACCCAGGCGCCCTGGGTTCCGTCCGCCTTGGTGACGGTCTCGTCGTAGCTGGCCATGTAGCGCGGATCGAAGGAGATGGTCACTTCCTCGGAAGCGCCCGGCTCGATGATTCCGCTCTTGGCGTAGCCGATCAGCTGTACGGCCACCTTCTCCAGACCGCCCGCCGTGTAGGGAGCCTGCACGTAGAGTTCCGCCACGTCCTTGCCCGCGACGCTGCCCGTGTTGGCGATCTCGACCACCGCGCTGCCCTCGCCGCCGACGGTCAATTCAACCGACTTGAGCTTCTGTTCAAACGTGGTGTAGGACAGGCCGTAACCGAAGGGATAGCTCATCTCGGCCGCGTAGTCCCAGGCCGCGCCGGTCGAGGAACCTTCCGTCGCGCCGGCGTTGCCCTGGCCGAGCACGGCGTCCTCGTAGCGCGTCTCATAGTATTTGTAGCCCTGATAGATGCCCTCGGACTCCACCAGGTAGGCGTCGCCCTGTTCGGCCTCGGAGACGCTGGAATCGTTGAAGGAGTTCTTGGTGTAGAGGTAGACGCCGAAGTTCACCATCGCCGGAGAGGACACCGTGCTCGCGGAGTAGGTGTCCGTCAGTTTGCCGGAGGGTGCGACCTCGCCGCCGAGCACGTCCGCTACGCCCAGGAAGCCGTTGACGCCGGGATCGCCGACCCACAGGATCGCGTCCACGCCCTCATCCTGCTTGAGCTCCTCGATTTCCATCGTGCTGGAGGTGTTCAGCAGCACGATCACCTTCGTGCTGTGCTCCTTCGCCAGCGCGATCATATCCCGCTCATTCTGGGAAAGCGCCAGCACTCGCTCAAAGCTGTCGGAGGCAACCTCGCTGACCATGTCGGGGTGATAGTCCGCCGCCTCGGAGCTGTCGCGGGAGATCAGCACCACCGCTGCCGTGTCATCCGCCGACTGCAGCAGCTCGTCGGAATAGACGCTCGCCGGGGCCTCGCCCACGTTGTAGGTGGCGAAGTTCTCCGGCATGGTGGTGAACACCGCCGACAGCGAGTGTCCCGGCACCGGCATGCCGAAGAAGGACGCCGTCATGCGGTAGTCGTTCATCTCTTCGCTGGCGTAGAGTTCAATGAAGCCCTGATTGAGCTCAAAGCCCTTCTCCGCCATCGCTTCTTTGATGCCGTACATCGTTTGACCGGCGTCGAAGTTCACCGACGCGGTGGAGCCCATCATGCCGCCCAGAATCGGGGCGTCCACATGCATGCCCCACAGGGTTACCTTCTCGGCGGACTTGTCCAGCGGGAGCGCCGCATTCTCGTTCTTCAGGAGCACGCTGCCCTCCGCGCCCAGCTGCTCGGTGAACGCCGTCTGCGCGTCCACCATGTCCGCGAGCGTCTCGTACTCCGAGACGAAGTGATCGCCGTTGCCGCCCTCCTCGGCGATCACCTCATAGTTCGTCGTGCCGAGCATGCTGTTGATGCGGGCGCTCCAGTTGTTCGTGGTGGTCTGCAGCGCCGTCGAAACCAACAGCAGCGACGCTGTGAGCGTCGCCAGACCGCGCCAAAGTCCCTTCTTCATTCTCCCCATCCTTCCTCTCGTGCGTTTGCCATCGCTGACATCCCCGGTTTTTGTTCAAATGCCCGTCCCTTTGGTCGAAAGCGAATGAGCAATGGACTGTGCAGACTGCATCAAACAAAAACCGCGTGTCAACGATATGGTTAATTATTATAGTATATGTTTTTTGTTTGAACCGCAACGGACGAACCGCCCAATCTTCCGCAACAGTTGGATGGGTTTCATTGTGCGATTTGCACTATAATGAAACGAAAGATTGACTTCACTTTGTGCCTTCCACTATAATGGATTCGGGAGGGGTGCGGAATGAGGCTCAGCATGTGGATTCTGGCGGATTGGCTGGCGAAATACAATCCCGCGATCAAGATCGAGAACGGCGAACAGGTTTTGCGCAGCGCGCGCATCCTCTCCGCCGAAACCCGAATGGAGGCGCAGAACGTCTACCTGGCCCGTGCGGATCAGTTCGCCGCCGGCTCGGGGAATCGGGTGATCTGCGTCCACGAGGGGGACAGCCTGCTGCTCGATACCGAGGACATGGGCGCGGTGTTCAACGAGGTATTGGACGCCTTCGACTTCTATAACGCCTGGGCGGACGGCTTGGAGCGGGACATATTGGACGGCTGCGAGCTTCAGCATCTGCTGGATCAGAGCGATCCGGTTTTTCGCGAGCCGCTGATCGTGTTTGACGCCGGTCACATGGTAATCGCCCACAGCAGCCGCTACGGGCCGGACGCCCTGGATGAGGAATGGAGCACCATGCTTCGGACGGGCAGCAATTCCTTCGACATCCTGAACGAAATGAAGGAGCACCTGCATCGGGCCCGGTACAGCCACGAGGTGACGGAGCTGCGGTATTCCTTTTTCGCAAAGCACAGCCTGCAGCGGATGCTGTTCGACGATCAGAGCGTGATCGGACAGATCATACTGATCGAATGGCACCGCCCGGCGGAGAAGGGCGCTAGGCAGCTGCTGGACGCGCTCGGTTCGCTGATGGAGCTGTGGATGCGCCACGCGCAGCGGGAGCAGCTGTTGAAGCCGGAATGCGACATCTTCCGAGATCTGCTGGATGGCAAGGCGGTTTCCGGGCAGGAAGTAAACTACAGGCTGTCCATGATGGGCTGGGAAAAGGCGCATGAAAAGTTGCTGCTCAAGATCGAAATTTCCACCGCCGACCGGGAAATCGCCCACCCGCTGCAGGCCCGACTGGAGCGGCGACTCCCGGATTGCTATGTCTTTCTGCACCAGGGAGCCGTTTACGTGTTGCTGAATCAGTGCTTCACGCCCTGGGAAGCGGTGGAGCGGGAGCTAAAGGAGCTGTTGAAGAAGTGCGTGCTGCACTGCGCGGTCAGCTATCCCTTTACGGACGTGATGAAGCTCTCCGCCGCCGCCGGACAGTGCCGGCTGACGCTACAAGCGGCGCTGGAGAAGCGCGGCGGCATCTATCATTGCAGCGATTACGCCCTGGATTACATCCGAAACACGATTCACGCGCAGATCGACGCCGCCGCGGTTCACCCGGCGCTGCACATTCTGAAAAGCTTTGACGCGGAGACGCAGAACGACTTGTACGCAACGCTGCGCGCCTATCTTCGGAACAATTGCAATCTTTCGCGCACGGCGAGCACGCTGAATCTCCATCGCAATTCCCTGTTGTATCGCCTGAACCGGATCCGCGACCTGACCGCCCTCGATCTGACTGCGGAGGACGTTCGGGAATATTTACTGCTTTCCTATATCATATTGGATGGGCGTGAACCTTAGAGCAAGCGAAAGATTCATTCGCTGGAATGATCCCGTCTCTCAAACGCGGAAATCCCTTCGGAGCAAGTCCAGGAATCGCTCCGCGATGGGGGTGAAGGTCTGATACTTGTTCCAAATCAGGAATAGTTTTGTTTCCAATCGGGGCGAGAGTGGCCGGAACGCGAGCCCACTCCCCTGGGAGACGTTCACCAGATGGGCGAAGGTCAGATAGCAGCCGAGTCCTTCGCGCACGAACATGGAGGCGTTGTAAGACAGGCGGAAAGAACCTTCTAGGCGCAGCTCGGAGAGGCGCTCGCCACACCACCGAGCGATGTCGTTTTTCCAGCCCTGCTCGGACGCGAACAGCGGAACGCCGATGAGATCATCCACCGTTATGGCCGCCTTTTCTGCCAGCGGCGAACCGGCGGGCATGACCAGGCCCCATACGTCCGGTTCCGGGAAGGGAAGATAATCGTACTTCCGGGCGTTTGGAATCTCGCAGAGCACGGCGAAGTCCAGCAAACCCTTGTCCAGTTTCTCCGTAACCTGCTCGGTGTCGCCGCTGGTGATGTGATACTTCAGGGCCGGATAGCAGTCTTTGAGCGCGCGTATTTCCCTCGCGAGGCAGCGGATCTGCCAGGATTCCGCCAGGCCGAGATACAATTCCCCGCCCGTGATGTCATCCAGGGACAAAAATTCCCTTTCAACCTTGTCCGCCATCGTCACGAGGTCCTCCGCTCGATCCCGCAGCAGCACGCCCTCGTCGGTCAGCGCGATGCTGAAGCTGCGGCGGATGAACAACTTCTTGCCCAGCTCGCTCTCCAATTGCCGCATCGCCTTGGACAGCGTGGGTTGGGTGACGTGGAGCGTCTCGGCGGCGCGGGTCATGTTTTCTTCCCGGGCCACGGCGAGGAAGTATCTCAATGTGCGAATCTCCATGTGGCGAACCTCCCATGATATTCCAAAAAAGAATTTCATGATATACATTATAACCATTGGCGAAGAATGGAGCAAGGGAGTATAATCAAAATATGAGAAAAAGTGCGGCGACGGCGGCCGAGTGAAGAAGGGAAGATGAACATCATGATTCAGGCAGAGGCGTTGAAATTGACACGGGAGTGGGACAAGACCTTTCCCAAGAGCAATCGGGTGGAACACGACAAGGCGACCTTTGTCAACCGCTATGGCATCACGCTGGCGGCGGACATGTACATTCCAAAGGGCGCGGCGGGCAAGCTTCCGGCCATCGCGGTATGCGGCCCCTTCGGTGCGGTGAAGGAGCAGTGCGCGGGATTGTACGCGCAGACGATGGCGGAGCGGGGTTTTCTGACAATCGCCTTCGATCCGTCCTTCACCGGCGAGAGCGGAGGCGGCGTCCGGTACATGGCTTCCCCGGACATCAATACCGAAGACTTCATGGCGGCAGTGGATTTCCTGTCTCTGAACGACAGAGCGGATCCTGAACGCGTCGGCATCATCGGCATCTGCGGCTGGGGCGGCATGGCCATCAACGCTGCGGCGCTGGACACGCGGATCAGGGCGACGGTGGCGTCTACGATGTACGACATGACCCGCGTCAACGCCAAGGGCTACTTCGACGGCGAGGACAGCGAGGAGGCCCGCTATCAAAAGCGCGCGGCCATGTGCGCCCAACGCCTGGAGGATCGCAGGGCGGGTGAATACAAGCTGGGCGGAGGCGTCGTCGATCCACTGCCGGAGGATGCGCCGTATTTCGTGAAGGACTACTACGATTATTATAAGACCCCGCGCGGGTATCATCCCCGTTCCCTCAACTCCAACGGCGGCTGGAACGTCGTCGGCTGCGAATCCTTTATGAATCAGCCGATCCTCAAGTACAGCAACGAAATTCGCAGCGCCGTGCTGATCGTTCACGGCGACAAAGCCCACTCCTGTTACTTTGGAAAGGACGCCTACGCTGACATGATTCGGGACAGCAAGTATGCGGACAACAAGGAACTATTGTTAATTCCCGGCGCTACCCACACCGATCTATACGATGGCGGCGGCAAGAACGCGATACCGTTCGATAAATTGGAAGCATTTTTCAACGAACACTTGAAGTAAAACTTTGCGGCGACGTGCGAGGAATCGCGCGGCGCCATCTTGTAAAATCACAAGCGAAGAATAAAGTCCGGGGAATCCAAAAGCGGTTCCTCGGGCTTCGACTTTTCGAGAAGGCAGAATCTTTATCCAAGAAATATTAAGAAGTATTTTTAATAAAGTGCGACATACAGTGTGGTAAAGAGGTTGTATTTATGTTATAATTGTTATATTAGGAGTATTTTTTATGTTTTGGAAGGAATGGCAGTAAAATGAGACTCGGCATTTAAACGCGCCGAACCGCAAAAGACGAGGCATGTGGTCGGCTCAGATCGCGCGCGACATATCGGACAATGGAGGACGGCTGTGTGAAGATTCATGTCCTGATGGAAAATACGACCGTCGATCCGGCTTTGACAGCGGAACATGGGCTCAGCCTGTTTGTGGAGACGCGGCGGCACAAAGTTCTCTTTGACGCCGGACAGACGGGCGCTTTCGCCGACAATGCTCGACGCATGGACGTCGATCTACGGGATGTGGACGTGGTCGTTCTGTCCCACGGCCATTACGATCACGGCGGCGGATTGAGGTACTTTTTGGAGTTGAACGACCGCGCGCCGGTCTATCTCAGCCGCCATGCGTTCACGCCGCACTTCAACGGCAGTGAAAAGTACATCGGCCTGGATCGGACGTTGGAGGGCTGCGAGCGGCTCGTTTCGGTGGGGGACGCGCTGCGAATCGATGAGGAATTGACGCTGTATTCCTGCAACCAGAGCAAAAGGATCGCGCCGTTGGAGAGCTTCGGCCTGACCGTGCGGACGCGCGGCGCGCTCACGCCTGACGATTTCCGGCACGAGCAGTATCTGCTGGTTCGGGACGGAGAGCGCAAAATCTTGTTCAGCGGCTGCTCGCACAAGGGAATCTTGAATATCGCGAATTGGTTTCGGCCGGATATTTTGGTCGGCGGATTTCACTTCACGAAGCTCAATCCCGACGATCCGGAGGATGGAAAGTGTTTGGAGCGCGTCGCGCGGGAGTTGTCGAGGTTTCCGACAAAATACTATACCGGCCACTGCACCGGGATCCGGCAGTACCAGTTTTTGAAACAAATCATGGGGGATCAATTGGAATATTTCTCTACCGGACAGACGTTTTCACTGTAGAGAGGCCATGTAGGCCGCGAAGGGAGAAGGGAGAAACGACCGTGAAAAGAATTTGTCTTTCGTTCTCGATCATTTTGATCATAACCGCCCTTTTGCTGACAGGCTGCACCGGCGGAAAGGAGAATCCGGGCGAATCCGATTCCGTCACCATCACCGTCATGGGCAGGAAAAACGACCTCGCGAAGAGCTATATGACCAGCATCTTCGAGCAGTATGAAGCCGCCACGGGAAATCAGATCGAGCCGATTCCCTTCGAGGATTCGGAGTTTGAGGTGACCGCGGCGGAGTGGTTCGCGAAGGGAAACGTGCCAGATATCTTCATGCACTTTCACAATTCCGATTTGGACCGCTTCGACATCGAGGGGAACTTCCTCTATCTGAACGATCAGGAGTGGGTGGACGAGCTCACGGAGAGTACCCTGGCTTACTGCCTGGACGACGACGGCAACTTGATGGGCCTTCCCTACTGGGAAAACTCCGTTTCGGGCTGTTACTACAACAAGACCATACTTGACGAACTCGGCCTCCGTCCCGCCGTGACGCAGACCGAGTTCGATATGCTGTGTCAGGCCCTCGCCGATACCGGCCATGTGCCGATCTGCTGGCCTGCCGACGGCGGCGGCTGGATGGTTCAGTTCGCGCTCGATCCCGTGTTTGCGGACGATCCCGAAAAGCTCCGGGCGATCAATCAAAATGAAATCACCTATGCCGACATCCCCGAGGTTGCCGACATGGTCAACTGGATCGACCGCGCCGCCGGCAGGGGATGGTTCGGATCCAACTATCTGAACTGGGACATCAACGACATCGGCTCGGTGATGAGCTCGGGCGAGGCCGTCATGACCTTTATGTGGGACACGTGGTTTTACACCGATTTGCCGAAGGACGGCAGGTATACCGTCGATGACTTCGCGCTGATGCCCGTGTTTCTGAACACGGTGGATGGCGGCACCTACGAGGGCGGCAACCTGAACATGATGATGGTCAATAAAAACGGAAAGCACATCGACGCGTGCCTCGACTTCCTCTCCTTCTGCGCCACGCCGGAGCATTATAACGCCGCTTTCGACGGAATTTCTACGGTGAGCTGTTTCAAGGGTCAGACCACCAACATCCAGTCGCCCATGATCACGGACGTCGCCGATTCCGTCGCGGCGCACCTGCGCGCCTCTACGTCTGCCTCCAAGGTGAAGGGCTTCAGCAGCGAAGACGTGGCCGTCGCGCTGGAGAGCCTCTTCCGGCAGAGAACGAGTACGACGGGCTGCATCAAGCTCATGGACGATTTCAGGATCGCGGCGGCCGCGCGGCAGGGCGTCGAGGGCTTTTCGGACGGGCCGTGACGAATGGCCGGATGGTTCGACGGAGCGAAACGGGCGTATTTTGCGCGTCCCATTGCTTTTTTGGTACCGTTTGGTATAATGGAGTTAGAATCCTCCGGGGACTTTGTCCTCGTGCAATATCGCGGTGAATCCGATGTGAGAAAGTGAGGTACGCATCATGAAATTCGGCCACTTTGACGATCCGAACCGAGAGTATGTCATCACCACGCCCTTCACTCCCCTGCCCTGGATCAACTATCTGGGCAGCGAGAATTTCTTTGGCATGGTTTCCAACACGGGCGGCGGCTACTGCTTCTATCGGGACGCCAAGCTGCAGCGCCTGCTGCGCTATCGCTATAACGACGTGCCCGCCGATGTGGGCGGCCGCTTTTACTACATAAAAGAGCATGGCAAGCCCGCCTGGAATCCCGGCTATCTTCCCTGCCGCGTGGAACTCGACCGTTACGAGTGCCGCCACGGCATGGGCTACACCGTTTTGACGGGCGAGCGGGACGGCCTGGAAGCGAAGCTGAAGATGTTCGTGCCTCTCGGCGAAAACTGCGAGCTGCACGATTTGACGCTCACCAACCGTAGCGCCGAAGCGAAGCGCTTTCAGGTGTATGGCTGTATGGAATGGTGCCTGTGGAACGCCGTGGATGACGCGCAGAACTATCAGCGCAATCTGAACATCGCCGAGTGTGAGGTCGAGCCGGGCGCGATCTATCACAAGACCGAGTACCGCGAGCGCCGCGACCACTACGCCTACTACAGCGTGAACGTGCCCGCGCAGGGCTTCGATACCGACCGAAATACCTTCCTCGGCCACATGGGCGACTGGTCCGCCCCCAAGATGGTGCGCGAGGAGACCTCCGGCGGCAGCCTGCGCGTGGGTTGGTATCCCATCGCCTGCCACCGGCTGGACGTGTCCCTCGAGCCGGGAGCATCCTTCCGCGCGTGCTTCACGCTGGGCTATGCCACGAATCCCCGGGATAAAAAGTTTATCGCCCTCAACGTGATCCGCAAGGATGAGGCGCGCCGCGCGCTGGCGAAGTTCGCGGATTTCGAGGCGGTGGATCGCGCCTTTGCGGAGCTTCACGACTACTGGGATCGCCTGCTGGGCCGCTTCGCGCTGGACTGCGCCGAGGAGCGGCTGAACCGCATGGTCAACATCTGGCATCAATATCAGTGCATGGTCACCTTCAACATGAGCCGCTCCGCTTCCTACTATGAGACGGGCACGGGCCGCGGCATGGGCTTCCGGGACTCCTGCCAGGATCTGCTGGGCTTTTTGCACATTATACCGGATCGCGCCCGGGAGCGCATCATTGACATCGCGTCGGTGCAGTTCGCCGACGGCTCCACCTATCACCAGTACCAGCCACTGACCAAGCGCGGCAACGCCGACATCGGCGGCGGCTTCAACGACGATCCGCTGTGGCTGGTGGCGGCGGTGTGCGCCTACCTGCGCGAGACGGGCGATTTCTCCATCCTCGACCATCCCACGCCCTTCGACAATGTTCCCGGAACGGAGGTTCCCCTGCTGGAGCACCTGCGCCGCAGCGTGAACTTTACGCGGAAGAATCTCGGCCCTCACGGGCTTCCGCTCATCGGCCGGGCGGATTGGAACGACTGCCTGAATCTGAACTGCTTCTCCGCCGAACCGGGCGAGAGCTTTCAGACCACCGGCCCTTCCGAGGGCCCGGTGGCGGAGTCGGTGTTCATCGCGGCGATGTTCGTGAAGTACGGCGGCGAATACGCGGAGCTGTGCGAGCGGCTCGGCCTGGCCGGGGAGGCGGCGGACGTCCGGCAAGCGGTCGCGGACATGGAGCGCGCCGTGCTCACCGACGGCTGGGACGGCGAATGGTTCCTGCGCGCCTACGACGCGAACGGCGGCAAGGTGGGCAGCCGCGAGTGCGACGAGGGCCAGATCTTCATCGAACCCCAGGGCTTCTGTACGATGGCGGGCATCGGCCGGGAGGGCGGCCAGATGGAAAAGGCGCTGAATTCCGTGCGCGAACGCCTGCTGGGCAAGTATGGCGTGGAGCTCTTGACGCCCTGCTACTCGACTTACCACCTCGAGCTGGGCGAGATCAGCTCCTATCCGCCGGGATTCAAGGAGAACGGCTCGGTGTTCTGCCACAACAATCCGTGGATTGTCTGCGGCGAGGCGACGCTGGGCCGCGGAGACGAGGCGTTCGACGTATACCGCCGCATCTGTCCCGCCTATCTGGAAGACGAGAGTGAGGTGCACGAGACGGAGCCCTACGTCTATTCGCAGACCGTCACCGGCCGCGCTTCGGGCGAGCCCGGCCACGCCAAGAACAGCTGGCTCACCGGCACGGCGTCCTGGACCTTCGTGTCCATCAGCCAGGCCATTCTGGGTATTCAACCCGACTACGATGGCCTGCGCATTCAGCCCTGCCTGCCGGAATTCCTGACCGAGTACCGCGTCCGCCGCACCTTCCGCGCCGCGCAGTACGACATCCATGTGCGGCGCACGGGCGAGAAGACGCTGACGGTGAACGGCGAACCGGTCTCCGGCAACCAGATCCCCCTGCAGCCCGAGGGAAGCGCGGCGCGGGTGGAAGTGACCCTGTAAACAGGATCGCGGGAAGCGCAAAGTTTGGCGCTTGTCTACTCGAAGCGAAGATTTACGGCGGCCATGAAAGGGAATATCGTTCCCTTTCATGGCCGAACGCAGGCGGTTGAGCCGGGACTGAAGTATTTATTTCGTAATGATTGATTTGCTTCTGCAACCGTATTTTTGAGCGCGAGGGGATTGCTTCTGCCGCCGAACAACGAAGATTGAACGAGATGTGAAGGGCGAAGGATTGCGTCGTGAAGATATATCTTCGAATCAAAAAGTATATTGCCACGCACATGGGCGTTCCGGTCACGCTGTCGGTGATCGGGCTGCTGCTCGCGGCCATGCTGATCCTGCAATCCTATGTAAAAAACCAATACTTCTCCTACCTTCTCGAGGAGACGGATCGCAGGGAAAGCGTGATTCTCGAAGCGACGGCCGCCAACATCGACAATACGCTGCGCAACCTGATCGAGGCCGCCTGCAGAGTGGCGGTCAATAGCGATTTTCGAGACACGGTGGAGACGGCGCGCGACAACGCGGGCCGGAACAGAATCTTGCTGCGGGAAGCGCTCAGCGAGATGGCGAGCTATTCCAACAGCATCGCCGCGGTCACCGTGGTGACGGAGGACGGGCTGCTGCAGGAGTACGGCCGGTACTGGGAGTACGGCGGCTACGGAAACCTCTGGGTGGGCGAAAATCTGGAAGATCTGAACGAAATGTATCGGGAAACCATGGACCTGCTGAAGCGAAAATCCGGCATTCGCTACTGCGTTCGCGAGCGGCCCGGCGCGCACGAAAGCATCCCCCAGACGAATCTGTTTCACCTTGCCCTTCCGCTGATGGGGGGCAGCTTCAATTGGAAAAATGTAGATTCGGTGGTCGTCGTCACGTTTCGAATGGACACGGTCATCGACAAAAACGCGCTGTCCGGCTATATTACGGATGGCGGCGGCAACATCATCTATCACGCGGACCGGCAGCTCATCGGACAGAACGCCTCGGAGTTCCAGGCGCGGTTGACGGGGGAAGAGGAGGACATCAGCTGCGATCTGCCGTACTTCGGGTGGACGGCGCACGCGCTGATCGACCTGCAGGAGATGCACGAGCGGGTGAACCATCTGTATCGCGCCAGCATTGTGGTCTACCTGCTGTTGCTGACCGCCTGCGGCGTGATTTGGCAGTTCGTGATCCGCAGGGTACTGCGCCCCGTGGGCGAAATCCGCAGGGCCATGGAGGACATACGCCTCGGCCGCCAGCGGAAAAAGATCGCGATCAACGGCTCGCACGAGATCTGGCAGCTGGCGCAGGACTACAATACGATGCTCAATGCCCTCCACGAGCAGCAGGAGGAGACGGAGCGCCAGTACCGGGAAAAGACCCTGTCGATCAACCAGAAGAACCGGGCGGAACAGGAGGCGCTGGAATCCCAGATCAACGCGCATTTCCTCTGCAACACGCTGGCGGCGATTAGCTACAACGCGGTGGAGGCGGGAAACGAGGAGGTCGCGGATCTTCTGAAGAAGCTCTCCAACATGCTGGCGTACTCCATGTCCCGCAGGAGCGCTCCGATCACGCTGGAACAGGAGATTCGCTGGGTGGAGGAATACCTCTATCTGCAGAAATTCCGCCTGATGGAGGTGTTCGATTACCGGATCGACTTCCCGGACGAATACGGCGAATGGCCATCGTGCAAGCTGTTTTTGCAGCCGTTTGTGGAAAATTCGATCCTGCATGGCTTTGAAGGCCGCGAGCGCGGCGGACAGATTTGGATCGAGGGCCGCCCGGACGGCAAGCGGTTCCGGATCTGCGTGCGCGACAATGGTCGCGGCATGGAACCGGAAGTGGAGCGGATCATCCAGCAGATTCTGCGGGAGAAGCGCGCGCTGGAACTGGAGGGCGTGGGCATCGGCATACAGAACGCGGTCACTCGCCTGCGCATGTTCTACGGCGACGAACTGACCATCGCGATGCGGACGTCGCCCGGCGAGGGTACCAGCTTCACGTTCTGGCTGCCGCTGATCGTTGACGCAGACGAAACCTTTTCCTGAACCGCTTCAAGGGAGGAGAGCGACGCATGAAGATATTGATCGCGGAGGACGAACAGCGCACCCGCTTGGGGCTGGAGAAGCTGATCCGGGGCATCGCCGGGGATTATGAGCTGGTGGGGACGGCGTCCAACGGCCAAATGGCGCTGGAAATGATCCTGCAGCTTCGGCCGGACGTCGTGTTCGTGGACATCAAGATGCCGTTCCTCGACGGCCTCTCGCTGATCCGCGCGGTGCGCGCGCATTCTTTGAATACGGAGTTTATCGTGGTCAGCGCGTATGCCGACTTCCAATTCGCGCAGGAATCCATCTCGCTCGAAGTGCTTGGCTATCTGTTGAAGCCCGCCACCCGGAAGGAAGTCGAAGCGCTGCTCCAAAAGGCCGAAACCCGGCTGGCGGCAAAGCGCTTCTATCCCGCGCAGGAGACGCGGAGTCTGCGGGAAAAATATCCGGATTCCCATCCGCTGATTCTGCGGACACTGGACATCATTCAATCCGGGTACGCCGGAAAGATCAGTCAAAAGGAGCTCGCGCAGGAACTGGGCCTGAGCCCGGAATACTTCAGCTATCTTTTCAATAAGAATATCGGCATAACCTTTTCCGCCTTTCTGCGGGGCTATCGCATCGAGCGCGCCAAGGCGCTCTACCGCAGCGGAGAGGTAAACCGGAGGGAGGTTCCCTACGCGGTGGGCTTTTCCGACGCGAAATATTTCAACAAGGTATTTCGGGAAGTGACGGGAATGACGCCCACGGAGTTTTTGCAGCGGGGAGCCTCGCAATCTTAAAAATTTCTCCCTTTTCTTAAAATTATTCCCCAGAATAATTCCACGGTTCATAATTTTTCCGGTTGAAAGAGGGAAATAAATATGTTAAAATATACATATCGGCATGATGTCGGTAGGTGACATTGCGCAAAAGCACGAAGAACGTGCGAACGAAAAAGGAGGAAAAGTTCGATGAAGAAGACCCTTTTGGCTCTCGTCCTCGCGGTAGCGATGCTGCTGGTTTCCGTGCCGGCGGTGCTCGCGGAGGCGCCCACTGAGATCACCCTGTGGCACTACTTCGACGCGTCCGCGGACGCGCAGGCGATCGTGGATTGGGTGGATGAATACAATTCCATCCAGAACGAAATCCACATCACTGCGACTTACGTCTCCAGAACCGAGCTGATGAACCAGTACACCGTCGGCGCGCTGTCCGGCGAACTGCCGGACATCGGCATGGTCGACTCCCCGGACATGGCGTCCTATATTTCTCTGGGCGTGTTCGAGGACATCACCGATCAGTTGGAAGCCTGGGGCGAGCTGGATCAGTTCTATCCGGGCCCGCTGGAGTCCTGCAAGGATGCCGACGGCCGCATCTACGGTCTGCCGCAGAACACCAACTGCCTGGCGCTGGCCTGCAACATGGATCTGCTGAAGGCTGCCGGTTATGACCACATGCCCACCAACTTGGCTGAGTTCCAGGAGATGGTGGCCGCCACCACCGATCCCGCGGACGACGTCTATGGCTTCGCGATGAGCTGCATCTCCACCGAGGAGGGCACCTTCCAGCTGCTGCCGTGGCTGCGCTCTGCTGCCGGCGGAGCGGGCGTGAACGTGGACAATCTGACCGCGGATTCCGCCGTGAACGGCCTGAAGGTTCTGGGCGACTTCGTTGCCAACGGCTATATGAGCAAGGAGTGCGTGAACTGGACCCAGTCCGACGCCTTCAACCAGTTTGCCGCTGGTAAGGCCGCTCTGGCCGAGGTCGGCACCTGGCACCTGGCGATGACCGACGCCATCGGCGGCGCGTTTGAGTACGGCTTCTGCCTGCTCCCGACCGGCGACGAGGGCACTTCCACCTCCACCATCGGCGGCGAGAACTTCGGCGTGTGCTCCGGCGCGGAGAACGTCGAGGGCTGCGTGAACTTCCTCGAGTGGCTCTGCTCCAAGGACAAGGAAGGCGAGTGGGCCGTCGTGGCCGGCAAGATCCCGACCCGTCAGGATTCCGTGGCGAACTACACCTACGAGGTGGACGGCTTCAACGTATTCGTGGACGAAATGAACTACGCGCAGGCCCGCGGCCCGCACGCGGAGTGGCCCACGATCTCCGAGGCGATCTACACCGCGGCCCAGTCCGTGTTCGTGGATGGCACCGATCCGGCCGAGGCGCTCGCCGGCGCGATGGAGAAGATCACGCCCATCGTCGAGGCGAATCCGCTTCCGTAAAAACATGTCCGTTGTCTGCCATGCGTTTTGCTAGCGGCCAATTGACATAAGAGCGACTGGGCATGGGGCTGTTGTAGAAATGGAACCGTTTTGCAACAGCCCCTTGCGTTGTACGGTGACAACCATCCGGGAAGGGGAGGTGGCATCCTGTGAAAAAAGGATTATCCATGGCGGCAGGAAAGAAGCGCGAGGCGTACATCTTTGTCCTGCCGGCATTTATTTATATCCTGTTTGTGCTGGGCTATCCGTTGATTTACAATGTATATCTGAGCCTGCGCAACGTCGATGTGAAGAATCTCACGAAGGGCGGCGATGTATTCATCGGCCTGCAGAATTACATTGACCTCTTCAAAAATCCGACGTTTCTGCTGGTGCTCAAGAACACGTTCGTGTTTACGATCGCCTGTCTTCTGTTTCAGTTTACGATCGGCTTCGCGCTGGCGCTGTTCTTCTATCAGAAGTTCCGCCTCTCCGGGCCGATCCGCGGCGTGCTGCTGGTCAGCTACATGATTCCCATGTCCGTCACCGGCCTGCTGGGCAAGAATATCTTCTCCAACGCGGGCCTGGTCAACAATCTTTTGAGTAAGATCGGAATCATCGGGCCGGAATGGCTGGTGAACACATCGACGGCGCTGATCGCGGTCATCATCATGAACTGCTGGGTGGGCATCCCGTTCAATATGCTGCTGCTGATTTCGGGCCTGACCAGCATCACCCCGGACGTGTACGAGAGCGCGTCCATCGACGGCGCGAACTGGCTGCAGCGCTTCTGGTACATCACCGTGCCGCTGATGAAGAGCTCCATGCTGTCGGTGCTGATGCTGGGCTTCATCTACACATTCCGCGCGTTCGACCTGATGTATATCATGACGGCGGGCGGGCCGCTGAACTCCACCGACGTGCTGGGCACATATTCCTATATGCTGTCCTTCACGCAGTATAAGTTCTCCCAGGGCTCTGCGGTGGCCATGGTGCTGTTCGGCTGCCTGTTCATAGTGGGCCTGTTCTACCTGAGATTGCTGTCAAAGGAGGATTGAGCATGAAGAAAATCATAGGCGGGAAAGAGGCCGCGAGGGATCTTCGCAATTCTGTCATCGCTGTCGTGCTGGCAATCCTCTTTCTGTTTCCCGTATATTGGATGATGCAGATCTCCTTCAAGTCGGACGCGGAGACGTTTGGAAAGGTGCTCTCCTACTATCCGAGGGAATTTACGGTCTATCCCTGGCTGGTCAATTTGCAGGACAAGACGTTTTTGCTCTCCCTGCGCAACAGCTTCATCAACGGCTTTCTGACCATGGGCATCACGCTGCTCTTGGGCGTTCCGGCGGCTTACGGCATGGGCCGCTACCGCGTGAAGGGAAGCAGCGTTTTTCTGCTGACGTTCCTGGTCTGCCAGATGCTCCCGGCCTCGCTGACGCTGACGCCCATGTATCTGATCTTCAACAAGATTCACTTCCTGGGCACGCACTTCACGGCGCCGGTGGCCATCGCGGGCGCGTCGATCCCCTTCGCGATCATCACGCTACGTCCCTACTTCAAGAGCGTCCCGGTGGCGCTGGACGAGGCGGCGCGCCTGGACGGCTGCGGCCCGCTGAAGGCGTTCTTCTACGTCATGATCCCGGCGGTCAAGACGGGCATCGTGACCATCGTGGTCATCTCGTTCCTCAACGGCTGGAACGATCTGGTGTACTCCATGACCTTCAACGTGGGCGAGACCATGCGCCCGTTGACGGCAAACATCTACAAGTTCCAGAACGCCTACGGCACGAAGTGGAACTGCATCATGGCTTACGGCACGATTCTGGTGCTGCCGGTCATACTGCTGTTCATCTTCCTGCAGAAGTACATCGTGGGCGGCCTGGTGGCCGGCGCCGTGAAGGATTGACGCGGGCCTAGAGCGAATCAAATACAGGAGGAAGCTATGGCAAATCAGGATGAAGTAAGGGATGTCTACGGCTACTTTGAGCGCAAGGGCGACGCCCTGTGCTACCGCTACGAGGCGGAGCGGCTGATCATCGAACCGTGGGGAAGGAACAGCCTTCGGGTGCGCTCGACCAAGCTGGCCGAAATGCCTGGAGAGGATTGGGCGCTGCTGCCGCAGGAGAAGTGCGCGCCGGAGATCGAGACCTGCGAGGACGGCGGCTCCATCCAAAACGGCAAGATTCGGGCGGAAATCAACCTGGTCGGTAAACTCACCTTCTACAATCAGAAGGGCGAGGTGCTTCTGGAGGAGTACCTGCGCAACCGCAAAGATATGTTCGGCCGCAGCTGCAGCTCGCTGGAGGTGGAGGCGCGCGAATTCAAGCCGATCATCGGCGGCGACTACCGCCTGAGCGTGCGCTTCGAGTCGGCGGCGAAGGAGAAGCTGTACGGTATGGGACAGTACCAGCAGCCGTTCCTGGACGTGAAGGGCGCGGATTTGGAGCTGGCGCACCGCAACTCGCAGGCGAGCGTGCCCTTTGTGCTGTCCAGCCTGGGCTACGGCTTTCTGTGGAACAATCCCGCCGTGGGGCGCGTGAGCTTCGGCAAGAACATCACCACCTGGGAGGCGTATTCGTCCAAGAAGATGGACTACTGGATCACGGCGGGCGATACCCCGGCGGAGATCGAGGAAGCCTATGCCAATGCCACGGGCAAGGTGCCGATGATGCCCGATTACGCGATGGGCTTCTGGCAGTGCAAGCTGCGCTATCAGACGCAGGAGGAGTTGCTGGAGGTGGCGCGTGAGTACAAGCGGCGCAATCTTCCCATCTCCGTGATCGTGGTGGACTTCTTCCACTGGCCGTGCCAGGGCGAGTGGAAGTTCGATCCGACGTATTGGCCGGATCCGGACGCGATGATCGCCGAACTGAAGGAGATGGGCATCGAGCTGATGGTCTCCATCTGGCCGACGGTGGACTACCGCAGCGAGAACTTCAACGAGATGAAGAGCAAGGGCCTGCTGATCCGCGTGGAATCCGGCTACCCGATCTCCATGGATTTCCAGGGCAACACGCTGCACTTCGACGCCACGAATCCCGAGGCGCGCGCGTACGTGTGGGGCAAGGCCAAGAAGAACTACTACGACAAGGGCGTCAAGGTGTTCTGGCTGGACGAGGCCGAGCCCGAGTACACGGTGTACGACTTTGAGAACTATCGCTACCACCTGGGCCCGGACGTTCAGGTGGGCAACATCTACCCGGTGATGTATGCCAAGACCTTCTTCGACGGCATGAAGGCCGAGGGCCAGGAAAACATCATCAACCTGCTGCGCTGCGCGTGGGCCGGCTCTCAGCGCTACGGCGTGCTGGTGTGGTCGGGCGACATCAAGTCCTCCTTCCCGAGCATGAAGAACCAGGTGGCCGCGGGACTGAACATGGGCATCGCGGGCATCCCCTGGTGGACGACGGACATCGGCGGCTTCTTCGGTGCGAACGTCAAAGATCCGGCCTTCCACGAGCTGCTGATCCGCTGGTTCCAGTACGGCTGCTTCTGTCCGGTCATGCGCCTGCACGGCTATCGCTGGCCGCTGCAGCCGCAGTACGGCACCACGGGCGGCGCCACCTGCGTCTCCGGCGCTCCGAACGAGGTGTGGAGCTACACGGAGCAGGTGTACGAGATTCTTTCGAACTACCTGCGCCTGCGCGAGGCGATGCGCCCCTACGTCGCGAAGCTCATGGCCGAGGCTCACGAGAAGGGCACGCCGGTCATGCGCCCGCTGTTCTACGACTTCCCGGAGGATGAAGCCTGCTGGAACGTGGAGGATCAGTACATGTTCGGCCCGAACGTGCTGGTGAAGCCCGTCACGGACGCCGGCGTGACAAAGGTGTCCCTCTATCTGCCCAAGGGCGGCGCTTGGAAGAACGCCTGGACGGGTGAGGAAGTGGAGGGCGGCCAGTGGATCGAGGCGGCCGCGCCCATCGAGCAGATTCCGCTGTTCACCCGAAATGGCTTCGAACTGCCGGTACACAAGTAAGATCGCGCGCAGGAGGTTCCCGCTGTGAAGAGGCAAGGCGCATCCAATGGCAACGGAGGCATATTCAACAATTTTTCAGGTTTCTATTACTACGCGCAGAAGATCTGCGACCTGATGATCGTGAGCGTCCTCTGGCTGCTGGGATGTCTGCCCGTAATCACGGCGGGAACCTCCTTTGCCGCGCTCTACGACGCGACTTCGCGCTCCATACGGCGGGACGATTCCACGGTCGTCAAGCGGTTCTGGAAATCCTACAAGCGCAACTTTAAGGCCTCGATCCCCGTCTTTTTTGGCTGCGCGCTGGCGATCTTTCTGCTGCTGCTCGGCTACGGAATCGCGCGGGAGTGTATTCCCGGGCTGCCCGGGCTGTTTTTCCAGATGCTCTATCTGCTCTGCGCGCTGCTCGCCATCGCCGCCGCCAATTACGCCGTCGCGGCGCTTTCGCGCTTCGATATGCCGTTTTCCTGGATCATGAAGCTTTCGCTCTATCTCACCTTCCGCCATCTGCCGCGCACGGCGCTGCTGATTCTGCTGTTCCTCGCGGCGTACTTTGTGCTGATGATCAACATGCTCGCGGTCGTCATCGTGCCGGGCCTCTACGCGCTACTGGCCGGCATGCTGATCGACCCCCTGCTCGACCGGCACATGCCGGAGGGATATGAGGAGGAAGCCGGCGAATGAGTTGGCATTTGTCCGCAACAATCTGACCTTGCAAGCAAGGAGAACTGAGACATGAAATTTACCAACGGCTATTGGGTAAACAAGCCTGAATTTGCGCTCGACTTCGCGATTCAGCTCTACAGCGCCCGCATTACTGAAGACGCGCTGCGCGTGGTCTGCGCCTGCGTGCCGGTGAACGGGCGCGGCGACATCATGAACCATGCCACGCTCACCGTCACCTTTACCGCGCCCATGGAGGACGTGATTCGCGTCACCGTGGAGCACCATCGCGGCACGGTGGATCGCGGCCCGCGCTTCGAGCTGTTCGAATCGCCCGTCAAGCCCGCCATCACCGAGACCGAGGAGGCCTACACCTTCCGAAGCGGTCGGGCAGCGGCGATCGTCAGCAAGAAGAGCCGCGGCTGGCGCGTGACCTACACCGGCGACGGGAACCTGCTCACGGAATCCGGGTACCATGCCATGGCCCATGCCTGGCACCGCCAAACGGGCAAAAATTACATGATCGATTCGCTCAATCTGGATGTGGGCGAGCGCGTGTACGGCCTGGGCGAGCGCTTCACCGCCTACGTCAAGAACGGCCAGGCGGTGGATATGTGGAACGGCGACGGCGGCACGGCCAGCGAGCTGGCTTACAAGAACGTGCCCTTCTACATGACGAATCGGGGCTACGGCGTGTTCGTGGAGAGCAGCGGCGACGTGCGCTACGAGGTCGCCAGCGAAAAGGTCGAACGCGTGCAATTCAGTCTGGAGGGGGAGAAGCTCACCTACGACGTGATCTACGGCGGCACGCCCAAGGGGGTGCTGGAGCGCTATACCGCGCTCACCGGCCGCCCCGCCCTGCCTCCGGCTTGGAGCTTCGGCCTGTGGTTATCCACCAGCTTTACGACCAATTACGACGAGGCGACCGTCACAAGCTTCATCGACGGCATGGCCCAGCGCGACATTCCGCTCAGCGTGTTCCACTTCGACTGCTTCTGGATGAAGGAGAACCACCTGACCGATCTCACCTGGGACCCCGACACCTTCCCGGATCCCGAAGAGCTGCTCAAGAAGCTCAAGGCGCGCGGGCTGCACATCTCCTGCTGGCTGAATCCCTACATCGCGCAGGAGAGCGAGATGTTCGACGAGGGCGTGGAGAAGGGCTACTTCATCAAGAAGGAGAACGGCGACGTCTGGCAGACGGACATGTGGCAGGCCGGCATGGCGATTCTCGACGTGACGAACCCCGAGGCGCGGGAATGGTATCAGGCCCGGCTGCGCAAGCTGCACGCCATGGGCGTGAACGCGTTCAAGGCGGATTTCGGCGAGCGCATCCCGGTGCGCGGCGTCGTCTACCACGACGGCAGCGACCCGCTGCGGATGCACAACTACTACAACTTCCTCTACAACCGCATGATCTTTGAAACGCTGGAGGAGCTGCGCGGCAAGGGCGAGGCCATCGTGTTTTCCCGCAGCGCCACGGCGGGCGGGCAGCGCTTCCCAATCCACTGGAACGGCGACAGCAGCGCCACGTTCATGAGCATGGCGGAGTCGCTGCGCTCGGGACTGAGCATCGCCCACTCCGGCTTCGGCTTCTGGAGCCACGACATCGCCGGATTCGAGCAGACCGCCACCGCCGACGTCTACAAGCGCTGGGCGCAATTCGGCCTGCTCAGCAGCCACAGCCGCCTGCACGGTTCCCAGAGCTACCGCGTGCCGTGGCTGTTCGACGAGGAGAGCTGCGACGTACTGCGCGAATTTGCCAAGCTCAAGTGCCGCCTGATGCCCTACCTCTACGGCGCGGCGGTGGAGGCCCACGAGCGCGGCATACCGGTGCTCCGGCCCATGATGCTGGAATTCCCGGACAACATCGCCTGCGAAACCTGCGACACCCAATATATGCTGGGCGAAAACCTGCTGGTCGCGCCGGTGTTCCATTCTGATGGCCACGTGGATTACTACCTGCCCGAAGGCCGGTGGACGAACCTGCTCACCGGCGAGACGGTGGTGGGCGGCGCGTGGCGGCGCGAGAAGCATGGTTACATGACGCTGCCGCTGATGGCGCGCGAAAACAGCGTAATTCCCATGGGCGCGGTGGACAGCCGCCCGGACTACGATTACACCGACAGCGTGGAGCTGCACGTGTTCGAGCCCCGGGACGGAGAGCTGCGCGTAACCCTGCCAAACCTCAGAGGCGAGACCGCGGCGAGCTTTACGCTGCGCGTGCGCGGCGACAAAGTCGCCGTGGAAACCGACAGCAAGAAAGCCTACAAGGTTGTGCTGCACCGTGGGAGCGGAAAGTGATGGGGAAACGCTCCCTTCCTGTCCAATTCAGCCGCAAAGTTTAAATTTCAAGAGGAAGCAGAATCGGGCCGCTCGCAAATGAGGCGAGCGGCCCTTTGGCTCATATGGATTTTCATCCGGTGGATCGAGCGGCAAAGAGTCAAACCACTTTGTTGCGATGAACTTCAGAACAAAAGGAATAAAAAAACCCGCCGCTACATCGAAAGCGGACGGACAAGTGGTCCTTTTACCCAAGATATGCGCGGTTCACGAATCCAAATTATATTCCGATGAATATCTCACCGTCTCGCCGCAGGACGTCGAGCTTTACCAGAAAGGCCTCCTCCAGCGTTCGCTCGCAGAGCACCTCCCGCGGCGCGCCGCCCGCGCGAATCTGTCCATCCTTCATCAGATAGATATAATCGCAGTAGCGGGCCGCGAGATTGAGGTCGTGAATCGTCAGAATCACCATGCCGTCAAACGTGCGCAGGCGGCGCATCAGCTCCAGCCGGCCGCGTATATCCAGATGGTTCGTCGGCTCGTCCAGCAGGATCAGCTCCGGCTGCTGCGCGAGGCACTTGGCGATCAACACCCGCTGCAGCTCCCCGCCGCTGAGCGTTCTAACCTTTCGGTCGCGCAGATCGTGAAGCCCCGTTTCCCGCAGCACCGCGTCGACGATGGCGGTGTCCTCCCGGCCGTAGGGCTGCATCGCACGCTTGTAGGGATACCGCCCCGTCTGCACCACCTCCCGCACGTCGAGCTCCGCCGTCGCGAAGGACTGGATTTGCGCCATCACGGCGACCTTTCGCGCATACTGTTTCGCGGAGTAGCGCTCGATGGGCGCGCCGTCGACGAAGATGCGGCCGCGCGCGGGGTACATCCGGTAGAGGTGCTTGAGCAACGTGGTCTTGCCGCAGCCGTTCGGACCAATGACGCCGTAAATTTTCCTTCCCTCGAAGGAGGCGTTGACGCCCCGGAGGATTTCCTTTTTTCCCGCGGAAAAGCGCAAATCGCTAATCTCGATTCTCATGGTACATCCTCCGGATCATCAAAATGAATGCCGGCGCGCCGATGAACGCCGTCATCACGCCGATGGGAACCTCCTGGGGGGAGAAGGCCGTGCGCGCCACAGTGTCGGCCAGCGTCAGGAAGCAGCCGCCCGCCAGCGCGGAGGAAAGAATCAGATAGCGGTGCGCGGTGTCCACCACCCTGCGCATGACGTGCGGAACGATCAACCCGACGAACCCCACGAGGCCGGAGACCGACACGATCGCCGACACCGCCAACGCGGAGAAGAGGATCAGAATCAGCTGCATTGCCCGGACGTTCATGCCCGCCTGCGCGGCGGCGTCCCGACCGAGGAGCAGCAGATCGAGCTCCTTCTCCACGCAGCGGCAGACCGCCAGCAGCACAATCAGCGCCGCCGCCGCGAGCGCGACGTCGCTCCAGTTGCTGCCCGAAAAGGAGCCGGTCAGCCAATATTGCGCCGAACGCGCCTGGGCCTCGTTGCGGGAGGAGTAGATGATCAGCGTCGTCGCCGCCTGGAAGAAGGCCGACACGCCCATGCCCGTCAGCACCAGGCGAATCGGGCTGGTGCTCCTGCCCTGCAGCGCGACCACCGACGCAATGGCGAGGAAGCTGCCCAGGAATGCGGAAAATACCACGCGGCCCGACGGCAGGAAGGAAAACCAGTGCAGTACGATGGCCCCGGCCGCGCCCGCGCTGGCGCCGGAGGATACGCCGAGCACGTACGGCTCCGCGAGGGCGTTGCCAGTGAGGGTCTGCATTAGTATGCCGACGACGCTGAGCACAGCCCCGGCCAGCAGCGTCAGACACACCCTCGGCAGCCGCACCGCCGTGATCAGATTGTACAGGTTGCGGTTCTCCACTTCACCGCCAATGACAAACGCGCGAAGGCAATCGAGGACGGTTTTTCGATCCAGCGCCACCGAGCCCAAGAATAAAGTTGCAAACGCCGTTCCGCACGTCAAAAGGAACAGCGAAAAGCAGATCCAACGCTTCGTCTTTATGCTCATAATCGATGGAAGAATGGCCCGCGGGGAGTCCCGCAGGCCGTCAGAGTCGGGTATGATTTACTGAATTTCCACGCCGTGAATCTCCTCGGCCAGGCGAACCAGCGCATCCACGCTGCGCACGCCGGGGGTGATCTCGGACAGGCGCACGCGCACGAAGTGGTCGTTCTTCACGGCGTCCAGCTCGGCCAGCGCGGGATTGGATTTGAGCTTTTCCACCTTGGCGTCGAAGTCATCCGTGTTGCGGATGCTGGTGGAGTAGTCGCAGATGATGATGTACTGCGGATTTTCAGCCAGCACCTGTTCCCAGCCGGCGTAATCCCAGGTCTTGTCCACACCCTTGCCGGAGAGAATGTTGTTCGCGCCGATCAGCTTCAGCAAGTTCGTGGTGTAGCCTTCGAAGGCGGTGTAGATCTGATCGTCCTCGTCGGTGGAATCGTAGATAAAGCAGCTCACCTCGTCCAGGCCCTCCAGCTTCGCCTGCACCTCGCTCAGCTTGGCCTGCTCGGAAGCTACGTAAGCCTCGGCGGCCTCCTCCGCATCGAAGATTTTGCCGTACATCCGAAAATCGTCGAACAGCGTATCCAGCGTCGCGTCCGTGCGCAGCATGGATTCCGGTACGTAGATGGGCACGTTTTGGGCGGCGATGTCCACCGCGGGAATCGCCCGCTGGGTGAAGGGCACGGCCCAACCAGTGGTGAAGTCCGGCGCCGCCGCCATGAATACCTCGTAGGAGGGCCACTTCTCCGAGAGCACTTCGACTTTGGCGTAATCCCCGGCCAGCGGTTCGTAGATTTCCTCCTCCAGGAAGGCGCTGCCGGCCATCCGGTCGCAGAGGCCCAGTGCCAGCAACATCTCAGTCGTCGCCTGGGACATGGACACGGCGCGCTCCGGCGCGGCTTCGACGGTGAATTCGTAGTCGTTGCCATCCAGGTTCTGGTTCCAGGTCACGGGGTACTCCGCCAGGGCGGCGCCGCACGTGAGGCACATCGAGAGGGCGAGCGCGAGCAGCATGAGGATGCGTCTTTTCATTTTCCCACTTCTCCTTTGTCGTTGAATCTGTATGATTACGCCATCCGTCCGGCGCAACCGACCATCCGGCCTGCGCCCGGCGGGATTGAAGCTGGTTCTTTTCCGGCGTTCGCAGGCAAAAAAACGGGGCGGCATCGGTTCTTCGTTCCGATGCCGCTCCGCAACGCTGGCGAACGCGCGCTGGAAGGCGCGTCGCGCCAATCCAATCGCAACAGCGGCGCGCGTAATTGTCCCTTGCGCGCCGGGGCATATCATTCTTTAGTCCGAAGAATTCGATATTCGATTCGCAGGCAGGTCTTCTGACTTCGATTCATCGCTCCGCGTGCCTTCTCGGCTTTCGCCAATGGCATGTCGCGCGAAACTCATCATCACAGCAGCGGTCCTGTCGGAGAATTGCACTCCGTTCCCTTTTCACCTGTACGCAAGTACAGACACCTGTGAACTCCCACTATTCAATTTTGATGCCATTATAGCACCGCAAATTCGGAATGTAAACGGATTTACAAAACTTTCACCCGGTATAATTTGTAGGATTGTCAAACATCTTGGACAAGAAAGGCAAGCAAAAATTCCTGCGGGGAGAGCTAATTGAGGGGACGCCTCGTCGTAGGCGCCCAGGATGCGATAGCGGGAGAACTCGTCGATGGCGGTATACTGGTAGAGCTTGAGTTCGGGATCGGCGATGCAACTGCGAGGGACGATCTTGACGTCGATCTGGATGCGCTCACCGGGGTGCGTCATCTGCTGATACGGTTTGGGGACGTACTTCTTCTTCTCCTTCTTGACCGGGAACATACCGAGCTTGCACATGACTCGGTAGAGCGACACTACGCAGCGGGAATAACCGCGCAAGCGCAGCCGGTGCCAGAGTTCCACGAGGCCGAGGTCGGGATTCCTCCTGCGCATATCTCGGATGAGCTTCAGTTCCGCTTCCGTATGGGCGTTGGGGTGGCTGTGTGGCGTGCGGGACTGGCAGGCGAGGGATTCGACGCTGCCGTCGTACCGTTCCAACCAGAAGTAGATGTACGACTTGCTCTTGTTGTATTTGCGACTGGCACGTGCGACGCCAAATCTCTGTGCATACTTCATCAGGGATTGCCGGAAGCGCATGTTTTATGTTATACTGGTCATGAGGGCCTGGACTCCTTCTTGCATGTTGTTGGTGGTACTTCAACGATAACAGATATGTCCAGTCCCTCTTTTTCTTCTCCTCCTTTCCAATATGTATTGTAAGCCTACATTTTTGTCTGAAAAATCCGTTTGCAGCGTTTTACTTTTTCATAGAATTGTGCTATAGTTAAGAGGGAGAATGTAAATCGTTTTCAGAAGGATTTATATACCATGAAAGATAAAACCACTCGCTTTCTGATTATCAGCCTCGCCGGCGTTTCCATTCTGTGCATACTGGTTTTTTCTTTCCTCGCGGTCCGCACAAATCGGAAGGGCGCGGAGGCGGTCGGAGAGCTGGGCGCCATGTACATGGCCGGCATGAGTGAACAGGCGGCGACGCACTTCGGCACCGCCATCGAGCTGCGGCTGTCCCAGGTGGGCGCTCTGGTGGACTCCGTGCCGCCGTCGAGCGCCATGGACCGCTCTGCCATTCAGGTGGCGCTCAACTACAACGCCCGCGCGCGCGGCTTCGATCATCTGGCGCTGTGCGCCGAGGACGGAACGTTTGAAATGCTCTACGGTAGCCAGGTTCAGGCGGACAATCTCGATTCCTTCCTGGATACCCTGCGCGGCGGCGAGGAAACGATGGGCATGGGGCAGGATCACACGGGAGAAAAGTTGATCCTGATGGGCATTCCCGCGGCCTATCCCATGGCGGCGGGCGGTTCGAGCGTGGCGCTGGTGGCGGCGCTGCCGATGTCTTACATCAGCGACACTCTTTCCCTGGATGTGGACAACGCCATGATCTATTACTTCATCATCGACCGCGACGGCAATTTTATCATACGGGACAGCGATGTGTCCGACGAAAGCTATTTCCAACGAGTTCGGGATCGGTACAACAGCGTGGAGGGAATGACCGGCGAGCAGTATATCGTGGAACTTGAAGCCGCGATGGCCGCCGGGAAAAACTACACCAGCGAATTCACGATCGACGGTGAGCGCCGGCATCTGTACGGCACGAGCCTCCCCTACTCCGATTGGTATTTGCTGCTGTTCATGCCCTACGGACCGCTGAATCGCACGGTAAATGCCCTGGGCCGGACGTGGAATTGGTCGGCGGTGTTCAGCTGCGGATTGATCCTGGCTGCGCTGCTGGTTGTTTTCTTCCACTATTTCCGGCTGGCCCGCCGGCAAGTGCATGATCTGGAGGAGGCCCGGCTCGCCGCCGAGCACGCCAACCGCGCCAAGAGCGAATTCCTGTCCAACATGAGCCACGACATCCGCACGCCGATGAACGGCATCATGGGCATGACGTCCATCGCCATCGCCAATCTGGACAACATTCAGCAGGTGCAGAACTGCCTGCGGAAAATCGCGCTGTCCAGCCGCCACCTGCTGGGACTGGTCAACGACATCCTGGACATGTCCAAGATCGAGAGCGGCAAGCTCACGCTGCATCCGGAGCAGCTTTCCCTGCAGGAGACCATGCAGGGCATCGTCAACATCATTCAGCCCCAAATCAACGCCAAAAACCAGCGCTTCGACGTATATATCTATGACATCCCGAACGAACTTGTCTACTGCGACAGCGTGCGGTTGAACCAAATCCTGCTCAACTTGCTGGGCAACGCCATCAAGTTTACTCCCGAGGGAGGAAAAATCGACGTGGCGCTCTATGAAGAGGACTCCCCACGGGGCGACGCGTGGGTGCGAGTCCATCTGCGGGTAAAGGACACGGGCATCGGCATGACGCCGGAGTTTAAGGAGAAGATATTCGAATCCTTCACCCGCGAGGACAGTCAGCGGGTGCAGAAGACCGAGGGGTCCGGCCTGGGCATGGCCATCACCAAGTACATTGTCGACGCGATGCAGGGAACCATCGAGGTGGAGAGCGAGCCGGGGCGCGGCAGCGAGTTCCACGTCACCCTGGATTTGGAAAAGGTGCTGCCCCACCAGGAGACTATGGAGCTGCCCGACTGGGAACTGCTGCTGGTGGACGACGACGAGCTGCTGTGCGAGAGCGCGGTGGCCACGCTCAAGACGCTCGGCTGCCGGGCAGAGTGGGTCATGGACGGGGAGGCCGCCGTCCGGAGGGTGCGGGAGCGCCACGAGCGCGGCGAAAACTATCGCTTCATACTGCTCGACCTGAAGCTGCCGGGCATGAACGGCATCGAAACGGCGCGTGCCATCCATGAAATCTGTGGGGACGAAAGCTCCATGCTGCTCGTCACCGCCGCGGATTGGATCGATCTGGAAGAGGAAGCCCGCTCCGCCGGCATTACGGGCTCGATTTCCAAGCCCCTGTTCCGCTCCAATCTGTACTACGGCTTGAAGAACTACGGCAACCTGGAACCGCCGCTGCCGGCGGAGCAGAAGGAGGAAGGAACCATCCTTGCGGGGCGGCGCATACTGCTCGCCGAGGACAACGACCTGAACTGGGAGATCGCCGAGGAGCTGCTGTCCGAGCAGGGATTGATTTTAGAGCGGGCGGAGAACGGCAAGAGGTGCGTCGATCTGTTCGAAGGCTCCGAGCTCGGATGGTACGACGCGATCCTGATGGACATTCGCATGCCCGTCATGACGGGTTACGAGGCCACCGTCGCCATCCGCGCGCTGGAGCGCCCCGACGCGCAGACCATACCCATCATCGCCATGAGCGCCGACGCCTTCTCCGAGGATGTGAAGCGCTGCCTGGACTGCGGCATGAATGGGCACGCGGCCAAACCCATCGATGTGGCGGAGGTTTCCAGACTGCTGGAAAAACACATCAACGCCACTTTAAAGAAACCACTTTGACGCCGGCAAGGAGAAGTGATTACAGATGAAACGCAGATTGTTTCGGCTGACTGCATTGCTGCTCGCGCTGGTTTTGACCGCGTGCGGCAAATCTTCCGCGCCCGAAGCCTCGGAGAGCAGACCGCCCGTCAGCGTTTCCCAGAATGAAAACGTGGAGCTCATGCTCTGGACCTATCCCGTAGGCGGCTGGGGCAACACGGGCTCGGTCTCCTCGCTCATCGCCGCGTTTCACCGCGACCATCCCGGAATTCGGGTGTCCATAAGGGCGCTGGACTATGAGACGGGCGACGCCGAAGTGGAGGCCGCGATCGAGAGCGGCGAGACGCCCGATCTGATTCTGGAGGGCCCGGAGCGGTTGGTGGCCAACTGGGGCGCGCGCGGTGTGATGGCCGACCTGAGCGACCTCTGGGAGGATGAGGCGGCTGAGCAGATTTATCACTCCGTGGAGGTCGCCTGCCACGATTCACAGGGCCGGTATTTCATCTATCCGCTGTGCATGACCACCCATTGCATGGCGATCAACCGCGATTTGTTTGAGGCCGCCGGGGCGTGGCAATATGTGGACGAGGAGACGCACACCTGGTCCACCGACGACTTCATCGCCGCCGTGGCCGCGCTGCGCGACTACGGCGTCGAAAACGTGGCCGCCGTCTACTGCGGCGGGCAGGGCGGCGATCAGGGCACCCGCGCGCTGGTGAATAATCTGTACAGTGGCAGCTTCACGACCCCGGAGCACGACCGCTACACGCTCGACAGCCCGGAAAACATCCGCGCGCTGGAACTGCTGGCGGGGATGGACGGCGTGAACTTTAATCCTGAAATTGTGGGCGCAGACGAGATCGACGCCTTCTGCCAGGGCGATCTGGCCATGTGCTTCTGCTGGAATGTGTTCATGGAGGTCAAGCAGGTGATCAACAATCCCAATCTGGATTTTGACATCTTTCCGATGGCCTTCCCGACGGACGACGGCAATTTCAACCTGCAGGGAGGCATCTGGGGCTTCGGCGCGTTTGACAACGGGGACGCGGCGCGCCTGGACGCGGCGAAGACCTTCATCCGCTACATGACGGAGAACGACGCACAGTACACCCGCTCGGTGCTGACCTCCACCTACTGGCCCGTGCGCGACATGCCGGGCTTCTACGCCAACGACGATCTGATGACCGAGTACAGCATCTTTCAGCAATATTTGGGCGATTTCTATCAGGTGACGCCTGGCTGGGCCGACGCCCGCACTGCCTGGTGGACCATGCTGCAGCAGGTAGGCGAAGGAAAGGATGTCCCGCAGGCCGTGAAGGAGTTCGACGAAACAGCCAACGCCGCGGCGGGCGCGTAGGTTTTAACGCGGTGAGGAAATAAAATCTAGCGAGATATAAATTTTAATGGCCGGGAGTCTGAAAAGGCTCCCGGCGCTGTTTTATGTGTTTCCCACTGAAAATATAAGCGTTGTGATGTAAAATCCCCGGACGCGGCGCGCCGTCCGGGGAAGGGATAACTTTGATTTACTTGCGCATGCGCACGCGCATCGGCCTCGCATGGCGCGCAGCTTTAGATTCGGCTTTCGTGGGCCGCGGTTTGGGTGCGGGCTGCGGCTCCGTCGAGGCGGCGGGCGCAGGTTCTATGGATGTGGGCCGCGATTCCGCCGGAACAGCGGGCGCGGGTTCCACGGGCGCGGGTTGCGCCGCCGGAATCCCCGGGACGGCAGACGCGGGATTGTCATCGAAGCCCTCGCGGCGGATGCCGGCGGCCTCCTTCATCATCTCGATCTCGCGGGCCTTCATCTTCTTGCCGTTGAGCAGATCGTAGAGCACCGGCACCACGAACAGCGTCATCAATGTGGCGTAGGTCAGGCCACCGATGGTGACCACGGCCATGGGCTGCATCATCTCCGCGCCCATGCCCTGGGCCAGGGCCATGGTGCTCATGCCGAGGATGGTCGTGAGCGCCGTCATCAGGATCGGGCGCAGGCGGATGCGGCCGGTCTCGACCAGCGCTTCGCGCTTCTCCATGCCGCCGATGCGCATCTGGTTCACGCTGTCGATGAACACGATGCCGTTGTTGACCACCACGCCGGAGAGCACCAGGAAGCCCACCATCGCGACGATGGAGAGGTCCATCTTCGTGATCAGCAGCGCCAGCAGGCCGCCGGTGAAGGCCAGCGGGATGGTGAACATGACGATGATCGGCGACTTGAAGCTCTGGAACTGGGCCACCATGATCAGGAAGATGAACAGCACCGCGATGGCCAGCATCGTCAGCAGGTCCTTCATGTAACCCATCACGGACTCGTTCTCGCCGGAGAGGCTCACGCTCACGCCCTCGGGCGGCTGGTACTGATCCAGCAGCGCCTCCAAATCGCGGCTGACGAGGTTCGCGCTGTAGCCCTCGGCCAGCTCGAAGCTCACGCTGGTCATGCGCTTCTGGTTGTCCCGGCGGATGCTGGAGAGGCTCTCGCCATCGGTGATGGTGGCGATGTCGCCGATGCGCACGTAGCGCGTATCGTTGGTGCCCTGCACCTCGATCTCCATGTCCGCGACGTCCTCGGGCGTGAGGTCGATGTTCTTGTCCTCGTTGACGTAGAGCGTATACTCGCGGCCATCGAGGGTCGCGTTGGTGAGCTCCGCCGCGCCGTAGAGGCGCTGCGCCACGTACTGGTATACCTGTGCCACGGTCAGGGAGTTGTCGCTGGCGAGCTCCTTGTCCACGACGACGGCCAGCTTGGGCTCGGCGTCCTCCGCGCCGTCGTCGATGTTGATCGCGCCGTCCACCTGTGCGCAGATGGCCGCGATGTCCACGGCGGCGGTACGCAGGTCCTGAATGTTGTCGCCCGTGATGTCCACGGTGATGCCCTGCCCCGCGAAGGCGGAGAGATCCATCGTGGACGTCTGCGTGCCGAATACGGCGCGCTCGCCGTCGGCATAGGCCGCCGCGCGGGCCTGCATATCGGTGGCAATGTCGGCGTTCTTGCGGCCGAGTTCGGTGTCCACCAGCACGTAATAAGTGTAGCCCGAACCGCCGCTCAGCAGCGACGTGGCGGAGCTGGCGGAGAGGGAAACATCCTTCACACCCTCCACCTGCATGATCTCATCCATGATGGAGATGGCCGTCGCCTCGCGCTCGCTGGTGGGCATGTCGGGGTCCTCAAATTCCAGCGACGCGCTCATCTGTTCGGAATTCACGCTGGGCATGAAGGAGATGCCCATGTCCTTCACCTGATAGGCGGAGTACACCAGCAGCGCCACCGCCACCAGCAGCACCAGCGGCTTCACCCTGAGCGCACCGCGCAGCAGCGCCACATAGCCCCGCTGAATCACGCCGAACACGCGCTGCTTGTGCACCTTCTTCTTCTTGAACAGCGTCGCGGCGGCGCTGGGCACCACGCTCATCGCCACGGCTAGGCTCGCCAGCAGCGAGAAGGCGATGGTCAGGCCCATGTCGGTGAACAGGTCGCGAGCCATGCCCTCGACGAATATCACCGGCAGGAACACACAGATGGTCGTCAGCGTGGACGCGAACAGCGCGCCCGCCACCTGGTTCACGCCGCGAATGCTGGCGGTGAGGATGGGAAGCCCCTCCTCGTCGCGCAGGCGGTAGATGTTTTCGATGGACACGATCGAGTTGTCCACCAGCATGCCCACGCCCAGCGCCAGGCCGGACAGGGACATCACGTTCAGCGTGATGTGGGCAAAGTACATGCAGACGAAGGCCACCACCACGCTGGCCGGAATGGAAATTGCCACGATCAGCGTGGGCCGCCAGTCCATTAGGAACAGCAGCAGCACCAGAATCGCCAGCCCGCCGCCATAGAGCAGGTTCTCCAACACCGAGTTCACGATCAGATTGATGTAATCGCCCTGATTCATCATCTCGGTCACCTTCAGGCGGTCGTTTTCCGCCATGAGCTTCTCGCTCTCGGCGGTGATGTTCTTCGCCACCTCCGCCGTGGAGGCAGTGGACTGCTTCTCGAATGACAGCATGATGCCGTTTTCGCCGTTGACGAAGGTAAACAGGTCGGCGCTGTTGTCGCTGATTTCCACGTTCGCCACGTCGAACAGGCGCACGTCATCAACCGTCTCCATTCCCAGCGAGAACAGTTTCACCTGCCGGAGCTCGTCCAGGGAGGCGAACTCCGTGCCGATGCTGACCAGATAGCGGTCGTCCGCGTTGGCAACGTAGCCCGCGGGCAGGTCGAGATTCTGCGCGCCGAGAATCTGCGAAACGGTCTGGGTGGTGATGATGCCGTCGATGCCGGCGTTCTCCAGCGCTTCGTCGCGGTTCTCGGTGAATTCCTTCCACGCCTCGGCGAGCTGATCCTCGGCCTCGTTGAGCGCGCTGGCCGCCTGGGCGAAGCCGCTGGCCGCCTGGCTGCGGGCGCTGATCAACTGCTCGCGCGCGGCGGCGATGTCGGTATCCTCCTCCATGCCCTCGATAAAGCCCCCCGGAATGATGCCCCGGTTCAGCTTATCGAGGTATTCGTCCATCTGCGCGATGCCCGCGTCGAGCTGTGCCAGCGCGGCCTGCGCCATGGCGTACTGCTGCTGAAGCTCCGCGTCGGGATTGTTGAGCAGCAGGAAGCTCTGATAGTCGGCGCTGGCGGTGAGCGCGGCGATTTCCTGTTCGATTCCGGCCAGCCGGGCCGAAAGCTGGTCCTTCGCGCTGCCGCTGTTGGCCAGGGCGGCGTAGATGTCGTTGATCTCGGCGTTCAACGCCTCGATGGCCGCGTCGCATTCGTCCAGCTGGGCCTGCGCGGCGGCGATCTCCTCGGTGAAGGCCTCCTGACCGTCGTCCAGCCTGCGCAGCGCCTCCTGTGCGTCCGCAAGGGCCGTCTGCTGTTCGTTCAGCGTCTCGCGCAAAGCGTTGCAGCGCTCGTCCAGCGTGACGACATTCTCCTGGGCGATCTCCAGCCGCCGCTCGGCGGCAGCGAGCATCTGCCGCAGCTCCTCCTCGGTGTGCGCGGCTTCAGCGCTGGCTTCGCCGAACAGGTTCGCAGACGCGGGCGCGGCCTCGGGAGCGACTTCCATCGCCGGGAAATCCGCGTTCTGTTCGGGCGCGGAGCCCTCGGATTGTACGTCCACAGCGGGCGCATCCTCGGCGGGCGCGTTGACATCGGGCGTGTCCGCGACTGCCACTTCGGTTGCGGGTGCTTCAGATTCGGGTGCATCGGTCGCGGGCGCTTTGGATTGCGCGTCGGCGGCGGGGATATCCTCGGCCGGCGTGTCGGTCGCGGGCGTCTCCACGGTGGGAATCTCCGTTGCGGGCGCTGTGGCATCCTCTGAAGGATTCGCGGCGGGCGCACTCGTCGCGTCCGAAGACGGCGCAGCCGAATTGCCGGCCGCGTCCGTGGGCTGCTCGGTGGGAAGCGCGGTGGCCGCCGCCGGAGCCTGGGTAGGCGTTTGCGGAGCGAATTCGCCCAGCATGGCGCGAAGCTCATCCACCTGCACCTGCGCGGCGTCCCGCTCTATCAGCGCGTTCTCGTACTCGCCGCGCGCCTCGGTATACTTCTGTTCGTTCTCCGCGATGGACAGCATCAGCTGCGAGATGGTCACGTCGAGGGAATCGCGGTCGCGAAGGTTCAGCGTCTGAATGTAGGAGGTCAGGCTCTGCCGCAGTGTGTACTGCTCCGTGAGCGCACTCTGCGCGGCCGCCAGCCGGCGGTTGAGCGCGACGGAGGTTTCGCCGTCCGCGGCTTCCAGCGCCGCGCGGGTCTCCTGCTGCTCCCGCTGCAATTCCGCCATCCGCGCTCCGGCGGCGTTGATGCGCGTCAGATCGTCGGGAGAGGGATCCAGCAGCGCCTCCATCTGCGCCAGCGCAGCCTGGGTCGAGGCGCGCTGCACGACGAGCTGCGCCCGCTGCGCGGTGAGAGCGGCGATGGTTTGGGGCATCTGGCTGCTGCCCTGTTCGATGGCCTCCAGCGCCTCGTCGATCTGGGAATAGACCTGGCCGCGCATGGACGCGAGCTGGGACTTGCCCGAGGAGAGCTGGCTCTGCGCGTCGCGCAGCTCCAACTCCACGTCCGCGAGCTCATCGTCGATCTCGCGCAGGATGGCGTTGTTGATGGAGTCGATGCGGTTCTGCTCGATGGTGATGTCCACCTGCTGCGTCATCACGCCCGAAGCCGTGACGCGCGCCACGCCGTCCACCGCCTCGTAGCGGGAGATCAGTTCATCCTCCACGTAATCGGACAGCTCCAGCAGGTCCGCACCCTCCAGCGATACGGTAGAGATGGTGACCGGCAGCATGTCCGGGTTCAGCTTCATGATGACCGGCGTGCCGATGGCGTCGTCCCAGCCTCCACGAAGCTGCTCAATGTCGGAGTTGATTTCGATCATCGCGGTATTCATGTCCGCGCCGGCTTCGAACTCCATCACCACCAGCGACAGGTTCTCGCTGGAGGTGGAGGTCACGCCCTTCACGTCGGTCAGCGTGGTAAAGGCGGCCTCCAGCGGCCGGGTTACGTCGCTTTCCACGGTCTCCGGCGTCGCGCCGGTATAGGTGGTATAGACGATCACATAGGGCAGATCCATGCTGGGCAGCAAATCGGTGGTCATGTTCATAAAGGAAATCACACCCAGCGCGATCACCAGCAGGATGGCCACAATAACAGTATACGGTTTTTTGACGCTGAATTTTGCTAGCATTTGTCATCCTCCGATACGGCGGTAAATGCATTGAAGAAGCGATCCAACTGCACGACCAGTTCGTTTGCGTTGTCCTCGCCCATGCGCTCAATCACGCGATCGATCAGATTCATACTCTTGTTGATCTCCTGCTCATAGAAGGCGCGGCCCGCGTCCGTCGCTCGTATGTAGACGATGCGGCGGTCGTTTTCGTCGCTGGCGCGCTCCACGAGGCCGCTTTCCACCAGCCGGTTCACCACCTGCGTCGCGGCGGGCTTGGAGATCATCAACCGGCGGCTGATGTCCGTCATGCGCACCAGCGTCTCCCCGCTGGACCACTTGTCCTCAAACAGCAGGTTCAGCGGAGCCATGATGCCGATCGTTCCGGCATCGCCGAACACTTGGTCGCGCCCAAGCGCCGTCAATCGCTCCACCATCTGATAGAGGGAGCGCGTCGCTTCGCTGTGCATGGGAACACCTCCTGAAAATAGTTTTTAAACTTAATAATTATTATAGCAAAACTATTTTGCAATGCAATGGCGAACGCGTTAAATTGCGGATAAACGCAAAAAATTGCGGCGAGAGCCCAGGGCGGAGCTCCCGTCGCGTCCGGCGGAATTCAGCCGCGCAGGAGCAGCGCGGCAATGACGCAGGCGGCCAGCACCAGCGCGGCAATGACGCTCGCGCGCAGGCCGTGGCCCTTCGGCGCAGGCGCTTCATCCGCGCGCGCCTCCAACAGACCCGCGCGCTTCAGGCCGCGGGAAACGGGCTTATAGACCAGCATGGTGATCGCGGCGTTCAGTGCGGCCTTGATGAGGTTGAAGGGAAGGAACACGGTGGGCAGCATCGCGGCCACGGCCTCCCGGGGATAGCCCATGTAGAGCGGCGTGATGAAATAGTTCCACAAAAGCATCGAGACCACCGCCAGGGCCACGCCCAGCGCCAGGCCGGCAGCCGCGCCGCGCAGCGTGCGCCGGCGCTTGTAAAGGATTGCCGGGGGCAGGATGAAGGCCGCGCTGGAGAGCAGGTTCATCACGAAACCGATGGGGCCGGTCGTGCTCACGGTGAGCATCTCCAACAGGGACACCACGATCGTGGTGCCCAGCGCGGGCACGGGACCCAGCGTGAAACCGCAGATGGCGAGGATCACGTCCTTGGGATCGTAGGTGAGGAAGGGTGCGGCGGCCACGATGCGGATGTGGATCACGCACATCACGATGTAGGCGAGGGCGGCGAACATGGCCGCAAGGGTCAGCTTTCGAGTGGCATTGTTTGCGCGCATGATGATCTCCTCCTTGTGCTGCGAGGCCCGCAAAAAGCCCCGAGACGATGTCTCGGGGCTTTTTAAACACGCGCAAAAGCGGACTTCGCGCCTTCTTTCATCCGGACTCTACCGTCGGTACCGGAATTTCACCGGTTCATGCGCCGAAGCGCGCGCGGACTTTACCGCCGGTCGGGAATTTCACCCTGCCCTGAAGACTTGCTCCGCAGTCACTATACGCCTTTCCACGGAAAATGTCAAGCCCACGGCGCAAAATTTGCGCGGCGGCTCGCTTACAAAAAAACCGCTCCCTGGAATTCTTTGATCCTTTGGGAACGGTTTCTTGTACACAGCGACGCGTCAACCCACCTTTTTCAGCGAATCCGTCTTGACGTAGGCCGTCTTGCCAGACATGTTCTTGACCTGGGCCCATTCGCCCTTCGTCTTGTACACGAACAGCGGCGTGCCCTTGCTGACGGAGCCGATCTTCTTCGGAGAATTGCCCGAACGCTTGTATACGCTCGTTGAGGCGGTGGTGACGTAGAGCTGCTTCGTGCGCAGCACGCCGTAGCGCTTCAAATTTCCCTGATAGATGTAGCCCGTGGTGCCGTCCGTTGTCATCACCTTCAGCATCTGGCCGATCTTTTCACCCCAGTAGATCACCTTCGTGCCGTTGCGCAGCTTGCCGATAATGGCGTTGTCCTCGCCGCTGCCGGAGCGGAAGTTGGTCACCTTCGCGTCGTCCACGGACACCTTCATGATGTATGCATTTTTGGAGGACGCAAGCGCAGTCAGCGGCGCCGCTAACAACGCGACGACCAACAGGGAACAAACGATAGATTTCATAAAGCTACGCTTCATTTTTACGCACCTCCAAGTTCTGGCCTTATTCTATCACAAAAAAATCTAAATTGCAAGCATTTTGAAACACTTTTGTGATATTTATTTCCAGAAACTCAGTTGTTGAAGTAGACGAGCTCCTCCTTCGGCGGCTGCGCGGGCTCGATCTTCTCCTCCAGCAGGATGATGGCGTCGCGGCCGTGCAGCGGGCTGTAGGAGGCCTCGACCTTCGCGGTCAGCCAGATCCAATCGTTCGCGCCGGGCATCTTTTGATTGTAGCGGCACAGATAGCCGATGCCGCCGATGTCGTCCACGCAGCAAGTCATGGCGTGGCGGCCGAACACGAAGCAGCGCTTGGGCATCTGCTGCATGCGGAAGGCGCGGCCGCGGGCGTGAATGCGCTTGCCGTCGTAGCGGTCGGGGTGTTCCATAGCGTCGAGGTAGAAGGTGCCGAATTCCTCGTCGCCGATTTCGATGGGATCGGCCTTGACATCGTAGGGCAGATCCTCGTCGGAGACGCCGTCCTCCATGGTTCCGTCGGTGTTCTCAAAAATGATGCGGGCGGTATTGTTCATGGCCAGCGCGGCGCGGCGCCACTTGCTCTTGGGCGTTTCGGCCGTGCAGCGGTTGAACAGGATCAAATCGCCCTCCTGAATGCCGTCCGCCATGAACTTGCGCATGTTCTTGAGGTAGAGCTCAAAGGTCGTCGCGTCGATCAGCGTGATGATCTGCGCGAGCTCCCAGTTCTTCGGTTTCTTCGCCTGATAGAGCGTCTGCAATAGCCACGTGCTGTTGTATTCGATCAGCACGCGCTCGGGGCGATACTGCTGATCGAGCTTGACCAGCGCGTCGCCAGCCATGTCCTCGACGGTCTCCAGATTCACCAGCACGGTATTGCACCGCTTCAAAACGGCCTCGTCGTACTCCTCCTCGCCCTCTTCGCAGACCAGCAGCAGCGTGCGCTCCCCCTCGGAAAAACCGTCGTCGGTGATCATTTCCGTCATGAACTTCGTCTTGCCGCTCTCCAAAAAGCCGGTAACGATGTATACGGGTACTTCCATGGTTCATGCTCCTTAAATTGAAGGCCTTCGCTTGGAAGGCCTTCGCGTCTATCTCTTTCAGATGCCGAACAGCTCTTTGAGCGCGGCCTCGTCGATCTTGGTGCCAATCACGCACAGGCGGCCGGTGTAATCCGCGCTGCCGTAGCGCAGATCGTACTCGCCGGGCACATAATCGAAGTGCAGCCAGCGGCCGTCGGTCAGGGGCAGGATGCCCTTTGCGCGCAGGATCTCGCCGTATTCGTCCTCGTCGTCAAGCTGCTCCAGCGCCTTGCGCACGGCCTCCTCCTCGAACTTGCGGGGCGTCTCCACGCCGATGTTTTGGAATACCTCGTCCGCGTGATGATGGCCGTGGTGATCATGATGGTGGCCGCAGGAGCACTCCTCGCCATCGTGATGATGTTCGTGCTCATGATCATGGTCGTGCTCATGCTCATGATCGTCCTCATGATCATGGTGGCAACAGCACTCTTCGTCGTGGTCGTGATGATGTTCGTGGTCATGGTCGTCGTCATGATGGTGCTCGTGATCGTGATGGCAGCATTCATGATCGTGGTCGTGTTCATGCTCGTGGTGGTGCTTCACAACCTCGTCGGTGCTCAGCAGGCTCGCGGCGCTTTCGATGACCTCGAGCATCTGCGCCGGGGTGAGTTCGTCCCAAGGCGTGGTGATGATGCGGGCGTGCTCGTTGTAGCCGCGCAGCAGGTTCACGCACTTCTCGATGCGGTCCTCTGCGGCGGTCTGGGTGCGGCTGAGGATGATCGTCTCGGCATTTTCGATCTGGTCGATGAAAAATTCGCCGAAGTTGCGGGCGTACATGCGGCACTTGCCCACGTCGGCCACGGTGGCGCTGCCCTCGAGGGTGATGTCGTGCTCGTCCATCAGATCCATCACGGCGCTGCGGATGTCGGAGAGCTTGCCCACGCCGGAGGGCTCGATGATGATGCGGTCGGGATGATAGGTGTCCATCAGCTCGTCCAGTGCGGTCTTAAAGTCGCCCACCAGCGTGCAGCAGATGCAGCCGGAATTCAGTTCGGTAACTTGGATGCCGGAATCGCGCATGAAGCCGCCGTCCACGCCGACCTCGCCGTATTCGTTTTCCAGCAGAACGACCTGCTCGTTATCGAACGCGCCGCCGAGCAGTTTTTTGATCAGCGTGGTTTTGCCCGCGCCCAGGAAGCCGGATATAATGTTGATTTTGGTCATAAATTTAATTCTCCATTTCTCTCGTTTCTGTATCCATGATAGACCCGGAATTCGCATTTGTCACGCACAGTCGGAAGATTTTATGAAATCATAACATTTTCCCTTCGCTGCGTCCAATGGCAGGCGATGCGGTACCCAAGCCAGAGCAAGAGCGCCGCGAACAGCACGCCCGTCACCCCGCCACCGGAGTCGATTAACATATCCCGGAATTCGCAGCTGCGGCCGTCAACGAAGGATTCGTGATACTCGTTGAGCACGGCGAGAATCATGCAGGTCATCACCGTGAGCAGGCCGCCCACGGCGCGCTCCGGCAGACAGGTCATCATGGCAGCGCCCAGCAGCGCGCCCTCGATGGTAAAAATGGCGAAGTGCGCGCACTTGCGCAGAACCGGCTCCAACAATTCGGGACTGGTTTTCAGAAAGGGAAAGATTCGCAGCATGATGCGGGTGGCAAATTGGCTCAGAGCGCTCGAATCCACGGCGTTCTGGCCGGAGAGAAAGAACAGCACTCCGCACCACGCCACGGCGGCGATCCAGAAAATGACGCTCAATTTGGGATTTCTCCAGCTCCGCATATCGAACCTCCGCAAAATTTTCATCCAATCATATTATGAGGCTTGGACGATAAAAGAATGTTGCATGTGCCACATTTTTCCAAAAAATAACACAGAGCGCGCCGAAGCGCGCCCAAAGGTTCAGATTTTCGCCAGCACATGTTCGATTTGCCTTTCCACGGTCGCCGGCGCGGGGCCGCCGGGAATGGAGCGCTGGGATACGCAGGTGAGCAGGTCGATGGCCTCGTACACGTCCACATCGAACACCGGTGAGAGCGCGCGGTACTCCTCCAGCGGCAGCGCGTCCAGCGTGGTGCCCAGCTCGATGCAGCGGTTCACAAGCCTGCCCGTGATGGAATAGGCGTCGCGGAAGGGCACGCCGCGCTTGGTCAGGTAGTCGGCGCAATCCGTGGCGTTGATAAAGCCGGTGAGCGCCGCCTTCTTCATGTTGTCCGGATGGAAGGTGGCCGTGCGCAGCATGGGGGCGAGCACCTCCAGGCAGAGCTGCGCGGTGTCGATGGCGTCGAATACGGCCTCCTTGTCCTCCTGCATGTCCTTGTTGTAGGCCAGCGGCAGCGCCTTCATGGCGGTGAGCAGCGTGGTCAGATCGCCGTAGACCCGGCCCGTCTTGCCGCGCACCAGCTCGGTGATGTCCGGGTTCTTCTTTTGAGGCATGATGGACGAACCCGTGGAGAAGGAATCCGACAGCGTGATGAACTTGAACTCCCAGCTGCACCACAGGCACACCTCCTCACTGAAGCGCGAGAGGTGCATCATCAGGATGGACAGGTCGCTCAGCAGTTCCAGCGCGAAGTCGCGGTCGCTCACGCCGTCCATGGAGTTTTCGCAGACGCCGCCAAAGCCCAGCTGTTCGGCCACGTAGGCGCGGTCGAGTGGGTAGGTGGTACCCGCCAGCGCGCCGCTGCCCAGCGGCAGGACCCGCGTGCGCTTCTTGCAGTCGCCCAGGCGGTCGATGTCGCGCAGGAGCATCTGGGCGTAGGCCATCAGGTAGTGGGCCATGGTCACCGGCTGCGCGCGCTGCAGGTGGGTGTAGCCGGGCATGACGCTCTCCAAATGCTGCCTGGCCACCTCGCACAGCGCGCGGACGAGCTCCCTGGCCAGCTCTACAGTCCTGTCGATCTCGTCGGAGAGGTACATGCGGATGTCCAGCGCCACCTGATCGTTGCGGCTGCGGGCGGTGTGCAGCCGCTTGCCCGCATCGCCGATGCGCCGGGTGAGCTCGCCCTCTACGAAGGTGTGGATGTCCTCGCTGGTCATGTCGATTTGCAGCGTTCCCGCATCGATCTCGGTTAGGATGTTCCCAAGCTCGGAGACGATCTTCTCCGCGTCTTCTGCGGGAATGATGCCCTGCTTGCCCAGCATCCGCGCGTGGGCGATGGAGCCGGTGATGTCCTGGCGATACATTCGGGAATCAAAGCCGATGGAGGCATTCAACTGATTCAGCTTTTCATCCACCTGTCCCTGCAATCTGCCCGCCCAGAGTTTCATAAATAAATCCTCCTTACAAACAAGGGCGCGAAGCGCCCGTCACCCAAAAATCAAACTCCAAAATCCAAACGTCCAGAGGGCCGGTTGGGCCCCGTGCCCTCTTGGGCCGCCAGCAGCCGCCCTTTCCCATTGAAGAAAAAACGAGGGCTGTCCGAGGACAGCCCCCGCTCCATCATTTTACATCAGGCCGTTCTTGATCTTCATGTTCGCCATCACCTGGGTGGGCAGGCCGAACAGGTTGATGAAGCCGGTCGCGTCGTTCTGGTTGTAGACGTGATCCTCGTCGAAGGTGACGATCTCGGGATCGTACAGGGAGTAGGGGCTGGTCATGCCCGCGCCGATGATGTTGCCCTTGTAGAGCTTGAGCTTCACGGTGCCGGTCACGGTCTTCTGGGTCTCGGTAACGAAGGCGCTCATGGCCTCGCGCAGCGGGCTGAACCACTGGCCGTTGTACACCAGATCCGCGAATTCCAGGCCCAGCTTCTGCTTGTAGTGCATGGTGGCCTTGTCCAGACAGAGCTGCTCGAGCATCTCGTGTGCGTGGTAGAGAATCGTTCCGCCGGGGGTCTCGTACACGCCGCGGCACTTCATGCCGACCAGGCGGTTCTCCACGATGTCGATGATGCCCACGCCGTGCTTGCCGCCCAGCTCGTTGAGCTTCCAGACCAAGCTCACCGCGTCCATCTTTTCGCCGTTGACGGCCACCGGTACGCCCTTCTCAAAGTCGATGGAGACGTATTCGGCCTCGTCCGGGGCCTCCTCGGGGCAGACGCCCATCTCCATATTGCCCTTGTACTTGGGCTCCTGGGTGGGATCCTCGAGCTCCAGGCCCTCGTGGGAGAGGTGCCACATATTCTTGTCCTTGGAGTAGTTCGTCTCGCGGTTGATCTTCAGCGGCACGTTGTGCGCCTCGGCGTAGTCGATTTCCTCGCTGCGGCCCTTGATGTCCCAGATGCGCCAGGGAGCGATCACGGGCATATCGGGAGCGAAGGCCTTGATGGCCAGCTCGAAGCGCACCTGGTCGTTGCCCTTGCCGGTGCAGCCGTGCGCGATGGCGTCCGCGCCCTCCTTCTTGGCGATCTCCACCAGCCGCTTGGCGATGATGGGCCGCGCGAAAGCCGTGCCCAGCAGGTAGACGTTTTCATACTTCGCACCGGCCTGCATGCTCGGGAACACCACATCCTCGATGAACTCCTTGTTCAGATCCTCCACATACAGCTTGGAGGCGCCAGTCTTGAGGGCCTTCTCCTCCAGGCCGTCCAGCTCGCCCACCTGGCCCACGTTGGCCGACACCGCGATGACCTCGCAGCCCGGGTAGTTCTCCTTCAGCCAGGGGATGATGATGGAGGTGTCCAGTCCGCCGGAGTACGCCAGCACGATCTTCTTGATTTCCTTGTTCGCCATTTGAAATGATCTCCTGTTCCGCGGCCGTAGCCGGTATTTTGCTTTCGGTAGAATCCATTATACAACGAAAAAACGGAAAGTCAAGGGAGAATCCGCATATTTATGTATATATATCGTTAAAAAACCGCATAAATCCGGAATATATTGTATATAAATTCAAAAGCGCCGCATGATTCAGCGGCGCTTTGAAAAGAATTCGTTCAGCAGCGCGGCGCATTCGTCCGCCAGCACTCCCCCGTCGCTCTTGCAGAAGTGATTGAACGCGGGGTCCTCGGGGATGCGGTATACGCTGCCCGCGCAGCCATATCTTTCGTCCGCCGCGCCGTAGACCAGCCGCTCCAGGCGCGCCTGGCTGATCGCTCCCGCGCACATGGGGCAAGGTTCGAGGGTGACGTACATCGCACAGCCCGCCAGCCGCCAGCTTCCCAGCGCCTCCGCCGCGCGGCGGATGGCCACGATCTCCGCGTGGGCGGTGGGATCGTTCGTCCGCTCGCGCAGGTTGTGACCGGAGGCGATTTGCGTGCCGTCGCGCACGATGACGCACCCCACGGGCATTTCGCCCTCATCCAGCGCCCGCCGCGCTTCGGTCAATGCGATTCGCATCCAGTTTTCGTCGTCCATGCCGCACCTCCCGCCGTTTTCTACCATAAATCATAGCGGAAAACGCCGGCTGCGTCAATACAGATTCGACAGCCGCAGGTTTTCAATGTCGGCGATGTGCTCCAGCCGCTCGCCGAAGCGGTAGATGGCCTGATAGAAGTCGTCCTCGATGCCGAACTCGATGCTCGCCTGCGCGTCGATGATCTGCTCCTTGATCTGATGCAGATCCTCGTGCTCGCAGAGCACCTCCAGCCAGGGCTCGCTCCGCTTCAAGTGGGCCGCCAGCTCCACCAGCGTCTGTTCGGCGCGCTGCACGTCGCCCTCGTCCATGGCCTCGATGGCGTCGGTGCGCAGATGACGCGCGTGATCCACGAAGCACGTGATGAACCGATTCGACGACACGCACACCGCCAGCGCGAGCGCAAGCGCGATCAGCGTGATGAGCACCGTCCGCTTCATATCACCACCGCACCTCCCCCGGTTCGAGCGCCTGGAAGCGCTGCGTGCTGCCGTCCATGAGCTGCACGCTCATCCGACCCTGGGTGTCCAGGCTCGCCAGATACACCGCCTTGGCGGTCAGTCCCCGCGCACCCAGCAGGCCGTCGAGCCAGCGCTCGTCCCGGTGGGTCTGGCTCAGGTTCCACGCCTGCACCTTGCCGTCCATGATGAGGATCATCGGTAACCCCTCGTAGCCAGGGTCGAGATTCATCTCTTCAGCCTTGGGCGCCCGGCTGGTGGAGGTCTGGAACGCGGAAATCGTGCCATTGGCCTCGACCACCGCCGTGCCCACCTCGGCGGGATCGAGGAAACCTGCGCTGCGCAGTCCCTCCAGCAAGTCGGAAAGGCTGATGCACAGCTCGTCCAGCGCGGCGCGGTTGATCGCGCCCCGGTTGACCACCAGGGTGGGCTTGCCGGACACGATGGCGCGCACGCGGTCGGACTTCAGGCAGGCGATGGAGATGACGCCGTGCACCACGATCACCGCCGCCACGGGCAGCAGGCCGTAGAGCAGCGGCGTGGACACGCTGCCGATGGGCCCGGAGATGATGTCGGCCAGCAGGATGGTCAGCGCGAATTCGTAGGGTTGGAATTCGCCGAGCTGGCGCTTGCCCAGCACGCGCATGGTGAGAATCATCGCCGCGTAGAGCAGCATCGCGCGGAAAAAGAGCGTAAACATGCAGGCACCCCCTTCATATTTGGCAAGTTTGCCCGAAAAGCGATCGGAAAATGCGCCGAAGCGACAATGGATTTTCTCATCTCATCGTGCTAAAATACTTTTCACGGAGGTGGAATTTCAATGAAGCGCGGATTGGTCATGGAGGGCGGCGCGATGCGCGGGCTGTTTACAACGGGCGTGATCGACGTATTTATGGAAAACGGCATCGAGTTCGACGGCGCGATCGGCGTGTCGGCGGGCGCATGCTTCGGCTGCAACTACAAGACGCGGCAACCCGGCCGGGCGATGCGCTACAATCTTCGCTTCTGCCGCGATCCACGATACAGCGGCGTGCGCACCTTCCTGTGCACCGGCGACCTCTACGGCGCGGAGTTCTGCTACCACACCATCCCCGAACAGCTCGATCCCTTCGACTATGAAGCCTTCGAACAGAATCCCATGGAATTCTGGGTGGTCTGCACCAACGTGGAGACGGGCGAACCCGTCTACCACAAAATGCCACATGCCCGAGAAGGAGAAATGGAGTTTTTACAGGCTTCGGCCTCGATGCCGCTGGTTTCGCGCCCGGTGCGCGCGGGCGGCAGGCTGATGCTCGACGGCGGCATGACGGATTCGATCCCCCTGAAATTCTTCGAGGATGCTGGCTACGACCGCAACGTGGTGATCCTGACCCGCCCGGCGGACTACGTGAAGCGCCCGAACCGCCAGGCGCCCCTGATTCGGCTGGCGTTGCGCAAGTATCCGAAGATGGCGGATGCCATGATCCGCCGCCCCGAGGCGTACAACGCCCAGACCGCTTACGTCCGCGAACGCGCTGCGGCAGGCGCGGCCATCGTGATTCAGCCAAAGGAGGCGCTGCCCGTGCGCCGCGTGGAGCACGACGCGGAAAAGCTGCGCGCCGCCTACGAGCTCGGTCGCGCGGCGGGAGCGGAGCGGCTCGAAGAAGTGCGCCAATTTCTGGGCGAAGCGCGCGCATAGAAAAAAATTCTCGCAATGTAGGTTTGTCAAACATCTTGGACAAGGAGAGTAAGCAAAGATTCCCGAGGGGAGAGCCAATTGAGGGGACGCATCGGCATGGAGTTGGAGCGGCGTTGGTAGATGGTGAGCTGGGAGCGGAAGTCGGCGAGGGAGTAGAAGCGATGGGTATCATAAAAACGCTTCTGATCCTCGCGATGGCTGCGCTCCACCTTGCCGTTGTGCCTTGGTGTGTAAGGGCGGATCAGTTTGTGGCGAACGCCCAATTCGGCGGCGGTGGCCTCGAAGAGCGAGGGGAGATCTCGCTTGGAGGCGGAGAAACGGTTGGTGAACTCGAAGCCGTTGTCGGTCTGTACACACTCCACCCGGACGCCTAGTCTAGCGAACCTGCGCACGACGGTTTTAAGGAAATCAGCGGAGGAGAAGGTGCTGTGCTCGTCGTAGGCGCCGAGGATGCGAAAGCGGGAGCGGTGTACTGGTAGAGTTTGAGCTCAGGGTCGGCGATGCAACTGCGAGGGACGACCTTGACGTCGATCTGGATGCGCTCACCGGGGTGTGTCATCTGTTGATACGGTTTGGGGACGTACTTCTTCTTTCCCTTCTTGACCGGGAACATACCGAGCTTGCACATGACTCGGTAGAGCGACACTACGCAGCGGGAATAACCGCGCAAGCGCAGCCGGTGCCAGAGTTCCACGAGGCCGAGGCCGGGGTTCCTGCGGCGC